>CAZCDC010000072.1:0-11984 GCA_964497195.1 uncultured Rhodobacterales bacterium
TATGAACCCGGGCGCAATTTTTTTGTAAACCCTTGTGCAAGAGTACTTAACCAAAACACCCCCCCGCCATTCGAGCGAGGAGGTGTAATCCAGACTTGGCCGTCTGATGCAAGTAGCACCCGAATTTCCTCGGGCTGTGGTCAATTTATGGTTAAGAGGTTTAGGAATAGTTACCGGCGCAAAATTAAAATTTGGTCACAACGGTTACGCCTGTCCCTAGAAATTTATCCATTGTTATCAGTGCATTAATGGATTGTTCCAACGAAATACGTTGTCCAACCAGTTTTTCCGGTGCCAGTTTCCCACTGTTGATCATGGTAAACATATCATCATAACGATGGGCCTGCATGCCATGGGTGCCGACTATTTCCAGCTCAAACGCGATGATGCGTGCCATTGGAACCGAGGGTTTGCGATGCTCACCCAGCATCAGCCCAACCTGCACATGTCGGCCTTGTTTGCGCAGACATGTGATTGAATTATTGCAGGTAACCGGATGGCCCAATGCATCCAGCGACACATGTGCGCCGCCATTGGTAATGTCTCGAATTTCCTTGGCAACATGGGCAGAGGTGGCGCCATTCACCACCGCCACTGCCCCCAAATCCTTGGCCAGTTCCAGCGCCGCATCGGAAATATCCACAGCCACCACATTGGCGCCCATGGCTGTTGCAATCATGATGGCCGACAGGCCAACACCGCCACAGCCATGCACAGCAACCCATTGGCCGGGTTTTACGTGGCCTTGGTCTACAACCGCGCGAAACGAGGTTACAAACCGACAGCCAAGGCTGGCAGCGGTGGAAAACTCCATGGAATCCGGTAGCTGTACCAAATTGGTATCAGCATAATCTATGGCAACATATTCCGCGAATGAGCCTTTGGCATTGAATCCAGGCTGAAACTGATTGTCGCAAATTTGCTGATTACCCGCGTCACAATCAGGGCAGGCCCCGCAACCACCCACAAAGGGAACGGTCACGCGGTCACCGATGTGCCATTTGCTAACATCTGCGCCGACGGCCTCAATTATTCCTGCCAATTCATGGCCCGGAATATGAGGCAGTTCAATGCCGTTATCATGGCCCACCCAGCCATGCCAATCGCTGCGACACACGCCGGTTGCCTCAACTTTGATAACAACACCCGCGGCGCTTGGGTCGGGCGAGGCTACGTTTTGAATTGTCGGCATTTGGTTAAACGCCTCATAAACCACAGCTTTCATTTATTCGCCTTCAAATTCACATAACCAATGGGTATCAATGCCCATCTCCGCCAGCCGCGCCCGCCCGCCAAGGTCGGGCAGATCAATGACAAATGCGGCTGAAATAACCTCTCCGCCCATGCGTTCAATCAATTTTATGCCCGCCTCGGCTGTGCCGCCTGTGGCCAGCAAATCATCCACCACAAGGATCTTTTCGCCGGGCAAAATGGCGTCGTCATGGACCTCCATTATCGCCTCTCCGTATTCCAGCGTATAGGGTTGCTCAATGGTTTTGCCCGGCAATTTTCCCTTTTTACGGATGGGCACAAACCCGACCGAAAGCTGGTGCGCCACCGCGCCGCCAAGAATAAATCCGCGAGCTTCAAGCCCGACAACCTTATCAATCCGCATGCCCGCATAGGGGTGCAAAAGTTGGTCAATCGCAATGCGAAACCCGCGCGGATCGCTGAATAATGTGGTCACATCACGGAACATAATGCCCTTTTCGGGGAAATCGGGAATGGTGCGAATGTACTCTTTAACGGATTTGGTATTGGCCATTTAGGTGCCTTTCAGCATTGTTTCGACAACGACGATTGCCTGCGCTTCGCGTTCGGCAAAGCTGCCGGAAATCAGGGTGTAATTGGCGCCAAACTGATCGAGCTTGGCTTTGATTTTAGTAAAAAACTTTAGGCGCATTTCCTGTTTGCCGTAATACCGTAGCGGGTCGTCTTCCCACGGGGTATCGGCATCCAGCAGCAGGTAACGGTCGGGCAGATCAATGCGCGATTCTAGGTCAGGCAGGGATTTCCCCAACAACATTTCCGCCCAAACGGCAGTTAGCAACGGGTCTGTGTCCTCAAACAAAACCGGCCCGGCCATCATCGACAGCGTTTTTCGGTGGGCCATGTGGCCATCAACGATAAAATGCAATTCCTCAGCACGGTAATCGCCAGAGGCGCGATATTTTTCATAGGGGCGGCCATATTCGGGCACGTACGGGCCGCCAAACCTTGTGGCCAAAAAATCCGCCATGAATGATTTTCCGGTGCTTTCGGGGCCAATCAATGTCAGGCGTTTTTGGTAAAATGGTTTGACCGCGCGCGGCAAAGATTTCCAGTGTTGGAACGGATCTTTGCGAATGTCATAGGAGTTGGCGGGAAAGGCCATCCACATCGGATCGAGTATAAAATGCTGGGCGTTGAGCGCTTTGGCCAGGTTAACTACATACGGTTCAGAACCGATTACACGGTCAATTTTGTCAGGGTGGAGACTGCGAATAATATCGCCCCAACCCGTCGCATCGGTGGGCAAGCACGGGTCAGCCACATGTAAAATAACGCTGGCTTTGGGAAACATATCTTGCATCCAACCTTTGCGGATTTGCGGCGGAATTGGGTCATCCGACGCGGCGGCCAGAACGATTGTAAGGTTATCCACCAGATAAGACGCCGTGCGGATCAACGCCAAATGGCCCAGATGCGGCGGCATGAATTTGCCCAGAATAACGCCGTTTGTCATGGTTTTCCGATCCGGATTGTCAAATTATCAGCTGGATTATTGCAAGTATTGTTCGGGAAAACCATCCTGTTTTTCGAATTTATCCCAACACCCGCCCCGCCACAGTTTCTAGTTTGGCAACCAGCTCTTTGTCGCGCGATTCGGGCGCAGTCATGATGGCAAATTCAAGGGCTTTGTCGCAGCCTTGTGCACAATCATGGCGCTGCATGCCCAGCAATTCGGGCAAGGCTTTAACAATATTGCGCGCATTATCCGCATTGCCCATCAGGGTTTTGATGATCTCGCTCACGTCGACCTCGCCGTGGTCGGGATGCCAGCTATCGTAATCGGTGATCATGGCGATGGAGGCGTAACACATTTCCGCCTCACGCGCTAATTTTGCCTCGGGCATATTTGTCATGCCGATCACATCCGCCCCCCAGCTTTCCCGATACATTTTGCTCTCGGCAAGGGTGGAAAATTGTGGGCCTTCCATGGCCAAATAAGTGCCGCCACGATGAGTGTTTACCCCTGCCCCGCGCGCTGCGGTTTCACAAGCATCGCCAAGGCGGGAACACGTTGGATGTGCCACCGAGACATGCCCCACACAGCCCGGTCCAAAAAACGATTTTTCGCGGGCAAATGTGCGGTCGATAAACTGGTCAATGATGACAAAATCACCCGGTGCCATTTCATCGCGAAACGATCCGCAAGCCGAAACCGAAATAACATCTGTCACGCCGATTTGTTTCAGCGCATCGATATTGGCGCGATAATTGATAGAGCTTGGCGTCTGGATATGCCCGCGCCCGTGCCGTGGCAAAAATGCCATTTTTACGCCATTCAGAACACCAACCAACACTTGGTCTGACGGCGCTCCCCACGGGGTTTCAACCGTTTGCCATGCGGCATTTTCCAGCCCGTCAATATCATAAACACCGCTGCCGCCGATGACGCCAATCATTGTTTTCATGCCTTACTCCTGCTTTGGCCGGTTAAGGCTGAACACCTCTGAGACGCTCGAATAATCCATATATCCGAGGCGCGCCAACGGGTTATAGGTTGTGACATCAAACATGCCGTTCACGATGTTGCTATCATTCATATGAACGCCAACAACCTCGCCGACCACCATGGCCGAGTTTTCCGAGATCAAATCAACGAATTTGAATAATTTACATTCGAGTGCCGCCGGCGCGGCTGCAACGCGAGGTGGTTGCACTATTTTACAGTCAGCTTTTTCCAGCCCCGCAGCCTCAAATTCGTCAATATCAGCAGGTAAATCAGCGGAGGTTTTGTTCATTGCATCCCGCAGCTCAAACGGCACAATATTGATGACAAATTCGCCAGTCTCGCGAATATTGCTCATCGTGTCTTTATATTGTGACTGGTCAGATTTGCCGCCGGTACTGCCAAATACAACAATCGGAGGATTGTCTGCCATCGCGTTAAAGAAACTATAGGGAGCAAGATTGGCAAAGCCTTGGCCATCTAATGTCGAAATCCACGCAATCGGACGCGGGGACACGATCGCCTTAAACGGATTATGCGGTAATCCATGGCCGTCTTTTGGTTCATAAAACATGTAAAACCTTTCGTATTTGCCGGCAAGATAAAGCCATGTTAGGCAGTTGGCGAGGACAATCGGGAAAATCATGTTTCGCATCCATCCAGAAACCACGCAAGATAGTTACGAGGTTGAATATCTCTATGATCTGGCCTTTGCGCCGGGGCGAACTGCGCTTAGCTCTTATCGGTTGCGTGATGGCGTTTTGCCGGTTGAACACCTGTCGCTGGTCGTGCGCGATAAATACGATTCATTGTCAGGCGCAATTCGGTATTGGCCGGTGGTTATCGGAAGGGCGCGGCATTCCGCCTTACTGCTTGGTCCCGTTGCAGTCCACCCAACACGACAAGGTGAAGGGTTGGGAAATATGTTGATTCTCGACAGTCTGGAACGTGCGCTGGCTGATGGCTGGGAACGCGTTATCCTTGTCGGGGATGAACCCTATTACAAGCGTTTCGGCTTCACACACAAACAGGCAACAGGCCTTGAATTCCCGCCGCCGACCAACCCGGCGCGTCTGTTGGCGCGGGCCCTGAAGGTCGGCGCTTTTGACGGGGTGACAGGGCTTATTAGCAAGGTATAAAAAAGACCCGCCGGTTAGGGCGGGCCAAGGTTGGATACTTTCGTACTGGTCGGTAAATGTAAGGGGCGTCTGCACCGGCGGGGCATTGAGCCCCTTGGTGCAGAGCATCAGGCGATGCGGTTGCGTCAGGCCTGCATTTCAGCGCGAATTTGTTGGCGCAGCATGTCGATCGGAATTTTCTGGCCTTCGCGCTTATAGCTCCAATAAGTCCAGCCATTGCAGCTTGGCGCGCCTTCTAGCGCCGCACCAACTTGATGAATGGAACCCCGTGCATCATGGGCCACAAGTGTGCCGTCAGCGCGGATTTTGGCTTGGTGGCGGCCATTCAGGGAATAAAGCTGCTCACCTGGGCGTAGCATGCCGCGCTCCACAAGGTTGCCAAATGGCACCCGGGGTTCAGAGCGTTTGGCGGCGGTGATTTTCAGGCTATCGCTGTCGTATTTGCGCACGTCTGCGATGCGTTTTTCTGCGACCACACGGTATTTTTCTTCGCGCTCAATGCCAATGAAATTACGGCCCAGTTTTTTGGCCACGGCACCGGTTGTGCCTGATCCAAAGAACGGATCCAGCACCACGTCGTCTTGTTTGGTTGACGCAATTAGAACGCGGTGTAACAGTGATTCTGGCTTTTGGGTCGGGTGGGCTTTTTCGCCTTTGGCATTCTTAATACGCTCGCCGCCATTACAAATCGGCAATACCCAGTCAGAGCGCATTTGAATGCCCTCGTTCAATTCTTTCAAGGCATTATAATTAAATGTATATTTGGAGGCGTCGGATTTACCTGCCCAAATCATGGTTTCATGGGCGTTGGTAAAACGTTTGCCACGGAAATTCGGCATCGGGTTGGATTTACGCCAGATGACGTCATTCAAAATCCAGAAACCTGCATCTTGCAACGCTACGCCAACACGGAAAATATTGTGATACGAACCAATCACCCAAATCGCGCCGTTTGGTTTTAAAATCCGTCGCGCGGCTTTTAGCCATTCGCGGGAAAATTTATCATAGGCTGCAAAACTGGCGAATTGATCCCATGCGTCATCTACCGCATCCACTTTGGAATTATCCGGACGGTGCAAATCACCCTTTAGCTGTAAATTATACGGAGGGTCTGCGAAAATAAGATCAATTGAATCAGCCGGAAGACTGTTCATTACCTCAACGCAATCGCCGCTCAGAATTTCGTTCAGCGGGAGCGTTTTTGCGCCCAGCTTTTGGTCTGCTTTGTTCATGTCTCTGCCTCGAACTATGGGTGTTCGTTAAGGCGCATCGACTTTATTTTGAACCAGAATTCACTGCCTCTCGCCCAAGCAAAGCTTGGAATCGAACGCGAATTCTGATGTGATTTTTTTATGCAAAAAGTCAAAACGCGTAATTCCGCATAGCATGAGTCAAAAGTGATTCGCCGTCAATATCTAATGGAATCAACGGGTTATATTATTTTCTTCACACAACATCTTGTGGATAGGTTTGAACGAGACTCTATGGTGTGGGGTCACCCCTAGACGTTTTAGGGCTGAAATATGGGTGGGAACACCGTATCCGCTGTTTTTCTCCCAGCCATAGCCGGGAAAATCGGTGGCTAAAGCAGTCATAATCCGGTCTCGGGTGACTTTGGCAATAATCGAAGCGGCCGCAATCGAAATGCTGCGACCGTCGCCTTTGATAATCGCCTGTGCCTCACAAGGTAGCCCGGGCGGGATTTTGTTGCCGTCAATCAAGGCAAAAGCTGGCGGGGTTGGCAGGGCTTCTATGGCGCGGCGCATCGCCAAAAAAGTGGCTTGCAGAATATTGATCTCGTCGATTTCGGCAACTGAGCTGATGCCAATTCCAATAATGGCGTGGGTTGAAATTACACTGAACAATGCCTCGCGTCGCGCGGGGGTTAATTTCTTTGAATCATTTAACCCGTGTGGAACCCTTAACGAGTCAAGAATAACCGCGCTGGCCACAACTGGCCCCGCCCATGGGCCACGTCCTGCTTCGTCAATACCACAAACTGGTTGGCTGGCTTGTTGCTCAAAGCTGTCATCAGGGTAATTTTGCACTATTTTTTCCCACAATATTTGCATAGGTTTTGTATAAGTTAAAATTCACAAAGGGAATGCCTATGACTGTGATCGTTTCTGGGGCTGGAATTGGTGGCTTAACAGTAGCATTAACCTGCCATCAATTGGGCATTCCGGTAAAAGTATTTGAAACCGTCAGGGAAATCACGCCTTTGGGTGTGGGCATAAACCTGCAACCCCATTCGGTGCGTGAACTGTTTGAATTGGGGTTGATGGAGGAACTGGATGCAATTGGCGTGCGCACCCGAGAGGTAGCATATTTTAGCAAACTGGGCCTGCCCGTCTGGGAGGAGCCGCGCGGAAAATGGGCGGGGTATAATTGGCCGCAATACTCCGTTCATCGCGGTGAGCTGCAAATGATGTTGTTCCGAGCCGTGCAAAAACGGTTGGGGCCGGATTGTGTTGAAACTGGTTCTGCGGTCATGGGTTTTGAGAGCGACGGGGACGGCGTTATCATAAGCGTAAACCAAGCTGGCGGCGTGGTGCAAGTTCGCGGCGATGTGTTGATCGGGGCTGACGGTATTCATTCAAATATCCGCGCCAGTTTTTACCCCGAAGAAGGTCCCCCGGTTTGGGGTGGTGCTGTTTTGTGGCGTGGCACAACCCGAGCCAAGGCGTTTTTGTCGGGTGCAACAATGGCAATGGCCGGACATCGGGACCAAAAATTTGTGGTCTATCCCATCAGTGATCCTGATGAAAATGGCCAGTGCCTGATTAACTGGATTGCCGATGTGAAGCTTGATCTGAGCGCGCAATGGAACCGTGAAGATTATAACCGCAAAGGCAAGCTGGAGGATTTCCTGCCCGGCTTTGAGGATTGGAAATTTGATTGGCTCGATATTCCGGGCCTTATCCGCGATGCTGAGGCGATTTATGAATTCCCGATGGTTGATCGTAACCCGTTGGAGCGCTGGTCCTTTGGCAATGTTACATTGCTGGGCGATGCGGCGCACGCGATGTATCCGATTGGCTCAAACGGGGCATCTCAGGCCATCATTGATGCGCGGGTTCTGGGGAAATATTTCGCGGCACTTGGCACCAATGAATTTGCCCTGCAAGCTTACGCCGATGAACGTCGCCCTGTGACCAACGCGGTGGTGTTGGCCAATCGTGGCAATGGTCCCGATCAGGTTTTGCAAGTGGTTGAGGAACGCTGCGGCGGAGAATTTGCCAAGGTCGAGGATGTTTTATCAAAAGATGAAATGACAGAAATGGCGGCGGCCTATAAGAAAACCGCTGGCTTTGATGTGGATATTCTGAATAATACAGCCAGCATTATCGAGGACACACATGATTAATATGTTGGAAAAGCCGGTGCGCTGGCTGGCGCGAGCGAGCGCGCTTATCGGCGGCATTGTCTTGTTATTCGTCATGGTGATGACGGTGATCAGCGTTTCGGGTATGGCGCTTAACAAGCTGGGGCGGTTTTTCAAAAAATCCTATGAGCTGGAAATCGCCCCCTTGCTGGCCGTCGGGCCAATCCCGGGTGAAACGGAGCTGATCGAGGCTGGCATGGCCTTTATTATTTTTGCGTTTATGCCGATTGTTACGCTGAATCGTGGCCATGCCGCCGTGGAAATCCTGACCAATGCGTTTAGCGCATTTGTTAATCGTATAATTGATCTGGTGGCAGATGGCATGATGCTGGCGGCGGCCAGCTATCTTGGCTATCGGCATTATCTTGGCACACTGGATAAATTTGCGAATGGCGAAACCACGTGGATATTGCAATTTCCGCTTTGGTGGGGGTATGCCGCTGCGTTGTTTGGCGCGGTAATATTTGTGATTGTCGCCGTATTTTGCGTTTTGCGATCCTTCAACCATTTAAGACGCGGCACATCGCGCCACGCTTCGGAGATGGTCCATTGAGCAATTTTGATATGGGCCTTTGGTCATTTGCCATTGTGTTGTTGCTGATTTTTATCCGCATGCCAATTGGCCTGTCGATGTTGGCTGTTGGTATTATTGGCAATTTTCTGGTGATCGGTGATTTTAGCATGATCAGCGGGCAGCTTAAAAACCTGACCTACGGGCAGTTTTCCAGCTATTCCCTCAGCATTGTGCCGCTGTTTTTGCTGATGGGGCAATTTGCAACGCTTGGCGGGATGTCGACGGCGCTGTTCAAGGCTGCCGAGGCGTTTCTTGGCCATAAAAAAGGCGGTGTTGCCATGGCCTCGGTCGGGGCCTGTGCGGGGTTTGGCGCGATTTGCGGGTCGTCGCTGGCCACGGCGGCAACCATGGGTCAGGTCGCCCTGCCCGAGCTGCGCAAATACGGTTATTCCGGCGCGCTTAGCACCGGCACATTGGCGGCAGGTGGCACATTGGGTATTCTCATTCCGCCCTCGGTTATTCTGGTGATTTACGCGATTTTGGCTGAACAAAACGTGGCAAAACTGTTTGTGGCAGCGTTTATTCCGGGTATTCTGGCGATGCTTGGCTATATGTTGACGATATCAATTTATGTGCGGGTTTTCCCGAATTCCGGCGGCGTGCGTGAACGCATGCCAATGAAGGAACGCATGACTGCACTGGCAGCGGTCTGGCCGGTTTTGGTGGTTTTTGCAGTGGTAATTGGCGGCATATACCAAGGCCTGTTCACCCCCACCCAAGGCGCGGCAGTGGGTGCGGCTGGCACAGGTCTGATTGCATGGATGAATGGTGGCCTGACATGGAAAACCCTGCAAGAAGCCTTTCACGGCACCGCCATGACCACCGCGATGATATTCCTGATCGTGCTGGGGGCCGCTGTGTATAACGGGTTTTTGGCGCTCACGCAGGTGCCCTATGAACTGGCGGCGTTTGTATCTGAACAAGGGTATAATGCGTGGATGGTGCTAATTCTGGTGCTGATCGCCTATCTTGTTTTTGGCTGTGTGATGGACAGCCTGTCGATGATATTGCTGACGGTGCCGATCTTTTTCCCCATCATGATGACGCTCGATTTTGGCATGAGCCCCACTGATTTTGGGTTGTGGTTTGGCATTATTATTTTGATTGTGGTTGAGGTTGGGCTGATAACCCCGCCCGTGGGCATGAACCTGTTTGTGATCAATTCACTGGCCAAGGACGTCCCGATTATCGAGACCTTCAAAGGCGTTTTGCCGTTTGTGATTTCAGATTTGGTGCGCGTGGTTATTCTGGTGGCATTCCCGGGAATTACGTTATGGGCCGTGCATGTTTTGTGGTAGCAACAAGTAACCACTTGCAAAAACACCAGTTTGTGTCAAGCTCTCCAAATATATTTAGAAGATTTTTTTTATTTTTTATTTGGAGGTGATAAGGCTATGCCTTATGTATTTGAAGCCAATGGAAGAACTGCGGTTGTTGAAGATAACCAGATCCGCAGAATAACAGACCGATTAATCCGCATTACCCGTAGGGATATTTGGGCCAGAATCGGCGGATCAGATTCAATGTTTGAACATTGGTTGGCACATTGGGAACATCATCGACGATTCCATACTGTTAATATCGCGTTGCATTTGATGGAGGCGCTGGGCGCTGCTGACTTACCACGAGACAGTTTTGTTAACGGCTTAAAACGTGAAAAAAACAAACTCAGCGGGCTAATACGCCCAAATTGTATCAACAAATTTTACCAACGTCTCCCTGCTTTTGATCGAAAGCAACGAATATTCGTGCGCCAGATGAAAATTTATTTGACGAGTGTGTCAATTGGCGCAGGTCGCACAGTACAGGGGTTAGTAATGATAAGGGATGGATCGTTTCATTTCTTGTCCGCTCTAGCCACCTTGCTTACTGGACCTGTTGCGGGTGCCGCGCGGATCGCTGCTGCCACAGGTGCTAGAGCCCTTGTGCAAGATGCTGCGTTCTCGTTTATCATAAGCTCAATCCAAAGCAGCGCTACTGGTCTGGGACGCATGCTTGCTGGTGATACGGTCACCCTCGACCATGCGATTGATAGCACAATTGACGACGCGCTAGACGCGGTTACCAATGCGGGGCTAGGCCGGATTTTCAACCGGTTTTTAGGGCCAATGACGAATAGTCTATCCGCCTCTGCTGTTCGACAGATCGCCCGTGGCCGACTTGCGCGAGAGGTCGGGCCGCAACTGACCAGCTCTGAAATTTCGGGCGCGGTCACCAACGCTATCAGAAAAATGATAGACCTCCAGCCCGGCGATATGCGCAGATTTTTGTCGGGGAGTCGAAACGAGAGAAATGATCGAGGCCATGCCAATTCAATTGCAACTCAGATAGCGCTTGACCGGAAATATTTGCGTTATTTGGAAGAAGAGTTGAACAACATTCGTTAATTGCTGGTGTTGCGGCACGATAGCTGACAAAACATCCCAATGACATTGGGATGCAGAATATGACAGGTTTACGGGCGGAAATGTTGCGCAGGTTGTGGTATGTGGCCATTCCTTCGCGTCGGTTGAAACGTGGTAAGACCGAGGCGCGCACCTATCTCGGGGAGCCAATATTGTTTGGCCGCAAAAATGATGGTTCGGTTTTTGCGTTGCGTGATATTTGCCCCCACCGAGGCGTGCCGCTTCGGTATGGCAAGTTTGACGGCGAAATTGTGCAATGTGCGTATCATGGCTGGAAATTTGGCGGTGACGGGGTTTGCGCGGGGATTCCATCCCTGACCGAGGGTCAAAAAGTTGACCTTAGCAAGATTAAATGCGGCGGGTATCCGTGTGTTGAACAGCAAGGGCTGATTTGGTTTTTCGCGGCGGACAAAGACCATCCAGCCGATGCTGACCCGGGCTTGCCGCCGATGTTTCCTGAATTCGGCGTCGACGCGCTGCCAGCGGCAGATGTAAAACTGCATTACCCGTGTTCCATCGACAACGCGGCGTTTGGGCTGGTCGACCCCACCCATATTACCTTTGTTCACAAAGCATGGTGGATGCGCAAAACCGAGGCCTAAATCCGGCTGAAAGAAAAACATTTTGAGCCAGTGGCGCGCGGCTGGCGCATGGCCACACACAAAGCCCCAAGCGAGAGCATTTTGCATAAACTTCTGGGTGGAAACGTCCAAACCGATATTGAAACATGGCTGCCGGGCTTGCGGGTGGAACGCATCGCGAAAAA
>CAZCDC010000073.1:0-11777 GCA_964497195.1 uncultured Rhodobacterales bacterium
CAAATCAGGCGACTGGTCTTTTGCCCAGCTTGCCACCAGCAGCTTGTAGAGCGCGGTATCTTCGGGGTAAAGATCTGCAATCAGCTCTGATAGGCGCGGCGTCAAAATATCTTTTGCGGACATCGCGCGTTGTGATTTATTGCGTTGACCCACCAGATTTATCGCAGCCTCAAGCCCCTCAATCCGCCCGGCCGAGATTTGCAACAACTGTGCAGAAAGATCTTCTTGCAAAAGCCCTGTAAAGCCAAATTTGATTGCCGCACCCACCACAGAAATTTGCGGTCTCCAATGAGGATTTACATCACCAATATCGTGCATATCAAACCGGAATTTTAAAAACCATGCCAACGAGGTGCAATTTTCGCGGTGCTGGTCCAGCGTTAAATCCGGCCCCTCATGGAATGTCTGGTTTTTTTTGAGCCGCGCAATGATCCATGGGAAATTACGCTCGGGGCCGCTGATGATTTTGTCAAAATACAGCGAGAAAAACCGGTCAACCGGATTGCGGATTACAAAAAACCCAATCGACCCGTCCAGTTGGGTTTGTGTCAGGCTTTGCTGGGTTTGACGGGGCGAATTATGGATCATTTCCGGATCATCATAAAGCGCGCCAAATTCCAAAACATAAAACAAATTGCGCAGGAATGTACTGCCGGCCTTAAGGGTTAACACACAGTGCAATGGCAATTTCCCAGCGGAAAACACCGACAATTTTGCATCTGTAATCCCATCCGTCATGGGATTACTCTTCGGCAGGTTTGTTAATATCTCGCTGCACACGAGGCGTTTCCAGCAATCGACGGGTTTCATCCATCTGGTCAAAGCTGCGATCGGGTAAAAACCGTAAATCGGGCGAGTGTTTCATTTTGATCATCGCCGTTACCGCACGGCGCAACTCATATTTATTGCGGGCCAGGATTTTCACCAATGCATCAGCATTTTCACCGCCAAGCGGCAGCACAAATGCTGTGGCAATGCGTAAATCGGGGGTGACGCGCACCTCGCCGACCGTAACGGAAATTTGCGCTAGTTCATCATCATGGATGTCACCGCGCATTAAAATATCGGATAGGGCGCGGCGAATAAGTTCGCCGACGCGCAATTGGCGCTGGCTTGGGCCGCGCGCATTTTCGAATCTGTTTTTTGCCATGGGCCTCTATTGTGCTGCGTTTTGGTTGAAGTCAAGCCAAGGGGCGGCTAAACCTTGTGCAACAAAGGAAAACCCAATGACAAATAAAACCAAAATCATCGTTGCGGGCGCGTCGGGCCGCATGGGAAAAATGCTGGTGCAGGCAGTGTTGGAAAACCCGAAATCTGAGCTAACAGGCGTTACTGAACGCACCGGCAGCGATTGGATTGGCAAAGATCTGGGCGCTTGTCTTGGCGGTGCGGATCTGGGCATTATCGTTGCGGATGATCTGCTGGACATCGTTTCAAATGCCCATGCGTTACTTGATTTCACCACGCCCGAGGCCACGATTGCCAACGCAGAGCTGACGGCACAGGCGCGTATTGCCCATGTTATTGGCACCACCGGATTGGCGGATGATGATCTTGCCAAATTGG
The DNA here is from genome assembly GCA_964497195.1 of uncultured Rhodobacterales bacterium. GTDB lineage: Bacteria > Pseudomonadota > Alphaproteobacteria > Rhodobacterales > Rhodobacteraceae > UBA3077. The sequence goes on from CAZCDC010000073.1 coordinate 1,567, forward strand.
CGGCGTCGGCGCGCCATGCCCCGATTATTCGCGCTGGAAATTTCAGCCTCGGGGTGAATTTGTTGACGGTTCTGACCCAACAAGTAGCGGCTGCACTGGATTTGGATTACGATATCGAGATTGTTGAAATGCATCACCGGCATAAAGTTGACGCGCCGTCAGGCACTGCGCTGATGCTGGGCGAAGCCGCCGCAGAGGGGCGCGGCACGCCATTAGCAGAATTACGCGATCCGGCCCGTGAAGGCATTACCGGCGCGCGTGAAACTGGCCATATCGGATTTTCGGCAATGCGCGGCGGTGATGTTATCGGGGAACACGAAGTGGTTTTCGCTGGCATGGGGGAACGTATCAGCCTAAAACATATCGCCGGCGATCGCATGCTATTTGCGCGTGGCGCAGTCAAGGCGGCCCTTTGGGGGCATTCCCAAAAACCAGGTGAATATTCGATGCTAGATGTGTTGGGGCTAGAATCAGCCGTTAGTCGCTGACAATATCGCGCCAGCGTCTGATGCAGATTAATGCCAGCGCTAATACGCCGCCAGCAAATCCTAGGATCAGCAAGCTGAACAAGGAGGCCAGATCAGCTGTCGCCGCAACCTTGGTGCCCCCCGGCAACAGGAATTTTGCGAAAAGTAAATGCAACGTAGCGCCGCCGACCATTCCGCCCAAAAGGCTAACCCATAGCTTGACTGAAATTTTTGGAGAAATGCCGCAAATCAGGCTGCCGCCAGCGGCCCCGCCTAACAATGCAATTACGAGTTCCATCTAGGTCACCTTTTATTAACATACAACTTACTTGGTATTTGCCGTAAAAACTGGCTAAACTTAGGCTAATAATACGTCAAAAATACGTCAAAAGCAATAAAATCGGGGTTTAGCATGACATACATAGATAACCTGTTTGGATTAAGCGGAAAAACCGCATTGGTCACTGGCGGGGCCAGCGGTATTGGGCGGATGATTGCCACTGCTTTGGTGAATGCTGGTGCGCATGTGATGATTGTCAGCCGCAAATCTGAAAATTGCGAATCGGTTGCGGAAATGCTGAATGCGCTGGACGCGCCCGGCTCCGCTGAGGGGTTTGGCGGCGATGTCGGATCCCAAGAAAGCATCGACGCGCTGGTAGCTGCGGTGAAATCCCGGACCGAAAAACTGGATATCTTATTCAATAATGCAGGCATTTCTTGGGGCGCCTCAATCGAAAAATTCCCGTTTGAGGCATGGGCCAAGGTGATGGATATCAACGTCGCGGGGCTGTTTACGTTAACGCGTGAATTGCTGCCTTTGCTGGATGCGGCCAGCACAGATGCGGACCCGGCGCGGGTGATCAATATTGGCTCTGTTATGGGGACATTGGCGGTGTCCGAGGGCGCGTATTCGTATTCAGCCTCCAAGGCGGCAGTGCATCATTTAACCAAAACTCTGGCTGATGAATTTGCACAGCGGCGCATTACTGTTAATGCCTTTGCGCCCGGACCTTTTGCGTCACGCATGACAGCATTTGCCACAGGCACCGCTGAGGGCGAGGCCAAAGTTAGCCAAAATGTACCCTTGGGCCGAATAGGCAACCCTGATGATATTGCGGGTGCCACGTTATATCTATGTGGTCGCAGCGGCCGGTATGTGACCGGGGCAATATTGCCGCTTGATGGCGGGATGAGCGTGCAGAACTCTGTCAATCTGTTCGGGAATCTGTGATGCGGTTCGCAGGGAAAACTGTGTTGGTAACGGGCGCAGCGCGCGGGTTTGGCGCGGGCATGGCCACGGCATTTGCGGCTGAGGGCGCGAATCTGGTTTTGGCAGATATTATGGATGGTCCGTTGCAGGAATTTGCAGCAGGCTTGGAAACGCCAAACGTGACCATGGTTGGTGATATCTGTGATCCGGCTTACGATGATGCGCTGGTGGCGCTGGCGCAGGACCGTTTTGGCGGTTTGGATATTGCGGTGAATAATGCCGGAATTATGCATCAACCTGAATATTTTGCGGAAATCCCAACGGAAACATCCCGCCGTGTGATTGAGGTCAACTTGTTGGGTGTGATGTTTTCAATGCAGGCGCAATTGCGGGCCATGGCGAAAATTGGCGGTGCGATTGTGAATGTGGCCTCTGCTGCGGGCATGCGCGGCGCACCAACTTTGGCTGCTTATTCCGCATCAAAACACGGGGTTATCGGCCTGACCCGCACCGCAGCGCTGGAATACGCGCGGCGCGGTATTCGCGTAAATGCGGTTTGTCCAAGTTTTGCGCGGACAATTATGGCAGGCGATGCCAACACGGACAAAACCATTGAGGCCGCGATGACCAGCTTTGTCCCGATGCGCCGGTTAGCAACTGTTGACGAAGTTGTGCAGGCCACCTTGTGGCTGGCCGACCCAACCAGCAGTTTTATAACTGGCCAAACCTTGGGCGTTGACGGCGGCATGAGCGCAATCTAGCGCTTGATTGGCGGCAGTCGCACAGCTAGGTTCGCAGAAATTGTATTCAGGAGAATTATTTTGCGACTTTTCACGCGTATTGCGGCCAGCATTGTGGCCTTGTCAATTTCAACACCCGTATTGGCGCAATCCATTGCTTGCGGCGGCAGCTTTTCGGGTTTCATGAACAAGGTCGCAGATCAGGCAGCAGCGCAGGGTCTGCCCAATAACGCCATTCGGGCAGTGATCGGCGCCGCCCGCCAAAACGAGCGCGTGCTACGATTTGACCGCTCGCAGGGTGTGTTTCGCCAGACCTTTCTAGAATTTTCCCAACGCTCCATTAGCGGCGGACGACTGCGGATCGGGGCTGAGAAAGCCAATCAATATCGCAGTGTTTTTGATCGTGTCCAACGTGAATACGGCATTCCGTCCGAAGTGATTTTGGCATTTTGGGCGCTGGAAACCGATTACGGCGTGGTGCAGGGTGATTTTAACACCATCAGCGCATTGGCCACATTGGCCCATGATTGTCGCCGCCCAGAATTGTTCCAGCCAGAATTATTCGCGGCAATTGCGCTGACAGCACAGGGCGACTTGAATCCGGCCAGTATGACTGGTGCATGGGCGGGCGAAATTGGCATGGTGCAAATGCTGCCGCTTGATATTTTGGAACGGGGCATGGATGGCGATGGCGACGGGCGTGTCAATCTGAAAACCAGCGCACCGGATGCGATTATCACCGCCGCCAGACTGATTTCTGATCTTGGCTGGCATGCCAACGAACCTTGGCTGCAAGAGGTCACTGTGCCGTCAAATTTCCCGTGGGAACAAGCCGGATTGGACCGTCCGACCAACGTGCGCGCCTTACGTGCGCTTGGGGTTAGGGCGCGTGCTGGCAGCCTGCAAAATGGCAATGCTGCGGCAATATTGCTGCTGCCGCAGGGACGTAACGGGCCAAAATTCATCACCTATCGTAATTACGATGTGTATCGCGAATGGAATCATTCATTTGTGTATCAGGCTACGGTTTCGTACATGGCCACCCGCATTGGTGGTGCACAAAGATATGATGCGGGCAATCCTGACCAAGGTCTGTCAGGGGATCAAATGGTACAATTGCAGCGTATGTTGCAACAACGTGGCCATGATGTTGGCGGGGCAGATGGTGTGCTCGGCGCAAAAACCCGCGCAGCCGTGCGGGCAGAGCAATTGCGACTGGGAATGCCAGCAGATGCATGGCCAACTCCGGAATTGTTAAGCAGGCTTTAGCGGCGCGTCCACCGAGGCGAAGCCGAGGCCATGACCGCCATAAATTGGTCATCCCAACGGGATGTGCCTGTTTATGGCGGTGGCTCCTTAACTCAAGGGGAAACCCTCGATCAGCGACGTTATTGCTGGCGCAATAAGCCGGATGATCGTTGGGTCAGGGCCTCGCTTCGCTCGGCTTTGTGTCGCGATTTTTGGTGGTTCCGGTGCTAGTGCCGGAAATGCCGCATTCCCGTAAATACCATTGCTAAGCCAGCCGCATTCGCGGCGTCTATGACTTCGTTGTCTCGCATGGACCCACCGGGTTGGATCACAGCGGTTGCGCCTGCTTCGGCGGCAGCAATCAGGCCATCAGCAAAGGGGAAGAAAGCGTCGGATGCTACGACTGAACCTATTGTGGGTGCTTCGGTCAGCCCCAGTGCCTCTGCCATGTCTTGGGCTTTGCGCGCTGCAATGCGGGTTGAATCCACGCGGCTCATCTGGCCAGCGCCAATGCCCACTGTTGCGCCATCTTTGACGTAAACGATAGCGTTGGATTTGACATGTTTGGCGACTTTCCATGCGAACATCATGTCGGCCATTTCCGCATCTGTCGGCGCGCGTTCTGTAACAATCTTCAGATCAGCCATCGATAGGCTGCCATTATCGCGGTCTTGCACCAGATATCCGCCAGTGACTTTGCGCCAAGTGCGGCCAGCCTCGTTTACGTCGGGCAAGCCACCGGTTGTCAGCAACCGCAGGTTTTTCTTTGTTTTAAAAATACTCATGGCTTCATCTGTCACAGACGGTGCAATAACCACTTCGGTGAATATCTTTACAATCTCGGTGGCTGTTGCCGCGTCAAGCTCCTGATTTAACGCAATAATTCCGCCAAAAGGTGAGACGTTATCGGTGTTGAATGCCGCCTTATATGCTTCCAGCATCGTTGCGCCACGCGCCACGCCGCACGGGTTGGCGTGTTTGATAATGGCGCAGGCAGGGCCATCGCGAGGGTCAAACTCGGCCACCATTTCAAATGCTGCATCCGTGTCGTTGATATTGTTATAGGATAGCTCTTTGCCCTGAAGCTGTTTGGCGGTTGCCACGCCGGGGCGGTTGGTTCCGTCAGTATAAAACGCTGCCGATTGATGCGGGTTTTCACCGTAACGCAGGGTTTGTGCCAAAGTTCCCGACACAGAACGGCGGCGCGGGTTTGGCTGGTCAATTGCATTAGCCATCCATGTCGAAACCGCCGTGTCATAGGCCGCTGTACGGGCATAGGCGACCTGGCTGAGTTTCTTGCGGAATTCGGCGCAAGTGGCCCCATCGTGGTTTTCCAGCTCCCGAATCACATCTTTGTAATCTTCGGTATCGGTTACTACGGTTACAAACTGGTAATTTTTGGCGGCAGAACGGATCATTGCAGGGCCGCCGATATCGATGTTTTCAACACAGGTATGAAAATCTGCGCCCGCAGCAACAGTTTCCTCAAATGGATACAGGTTCACCACAACCAGATCTATTGCGCCAATCCCGTGTTCTTTCATCGTTGCCATATGTTCTGCATTATCCCGCAATGCCAGCAAGCCGCCATGCACCATCGGGTGCAAGGTTTTAACGCGGCCATCCATCATTTCCGGAAAATTGGTAATTTCCGACACGTCTTTGACAGGCAGGCCTGCACCCCGAATGGCCGCGGCTGTGCCGCCGGTGGACAGCAACTCAATACCTTTGGCATCCAGTGCTTTTGCCAGATCAATTAGGCCGGTTTTGTCAGAAACGGACAATAATGCTCGGCGCACGGGGATATATTTAAAGTCCATAATATTCCTTAAATGAGTTAGTTGCTTTGGGTATCAGCAACGATATCGCGGGTGTTGCGGCCACCATCAGCAGCGCGCAGAAAATTCCATGTGACTTGACCTTTATAATCAATTGCGCGGGCTGACACGACAATCTGTTTCGTTGGCCGTGGCCGCAGATGTTTATGGTCAAGAAATACCGAATCTTGCAGGTCAAGCAAACCGCCGTTTTGACGAAATACCCAAACCTCGTTGCTCGGCAAAGTCAGCGAAACAGCGTAGCCGTTCATATCAAGCGAGGCGTCAATATCGGGGTGAATGTGGAAATGCACCATGTATGACAATCCTGCCGAGGGCGCGTCGATCACGGATTTTACAAATTGCGCCTGCTGTTTTTTATCAGCAGCGCGGAGCTTGTCCTCGCCGGATAATTCACGGCCATCAACACTGATAAACAGGCGGCGTTCATGGATCAGGCCATATTTACTGGCGTATCCATTATGGGTTGCAACCATCCAAACGCCGGTTAAGTCTTGGGCGCGGTTACTGGTGACCATGTCTGGGCCATTTTGCAAAACATCCGAGCTGGTTGCAAAACCGGCAGAGGAAGCATCCTCTATTTGCAGGCAATTATGCGCGGCTGTTTTGCGACATGCGCGCGGCCAACCGCCGCCAAAACGCTCACCTGAGCCACAATTGACAATCATCGGCCGACGCCCGGACGATAATTCAAACCCCAATGTGCTGGCATGTGCCAATGCACCGCGTGTTTGCGGCGCGGCGCAATCCGCCACCAATGACAGCCGCCCGGCTGACAGGCGCTCATACCCCATCATCAGTTTTTCAGTTGCACGATCTTTGATCTGGGCATCAGCCAACGCTTGGTCCAGCAACCCGTCCAAACCGCAGCCACCGCCATGAAAGCGTACCAGCGCGCCATTGCCCAAACGCAGCCCGCGCAAGGTTGGCGCAATGCGTTGCATGGCTGCTAAAATGCGTTTGTCTGGTGCATGGCCATTTTCAGTCAGGGTTTTTACCACCCAAGTCAGTAGCGCAAAAACCCCCATCAGCTCCTCGGGGTTGCGGCTGGGAATGCCGCCATCTTTGCTGATATGTCTTGAACATTGTTGTCCCAATGCTTTGATTGCGGGCTGCAAAATATGTTCACGGCCTTCCAGTGACAGGCCAGCATAAATCAGCCCTGTCAGAGCCTCAAACCGATGCAATCCCACCTGTGCAGACCGCCAGCGTTTTGACAGGTAATCAGTCTGCCTGCCCATTGATTTGAAAATCTTCTTGCTGTTTTTATCATCCAGCCCGTTCAGTAAAAACACAGCGTTACTGCAAAGATGAATTAGCCGTCGCCCCGTTAGCCCCGGTTGCCAGCCCACGGCTTTGCCGCGCCCGAATATCTTGATCCATTCAAAAACCCATTTCTGAGCAAGGTTACGCGCCTTGTTATCGCCAACGGCGACCAGATCATCAAGCCATGCAAACCCGTGCTGTTCACGTTGAAAACCGACGCTGGCTGGGGTGATTGCCCATAAAGACAAATTTCCCGCCTCTACCAGTTCTCCTGCAAACAAATAATTGCCTGATAATAGCTGCGCGCCCTTGGCGAATGACCCAATGGAGCGGGGTTCGGGATGGGTGCTAAATGCCTTTGGCACAGGCTTATTGCCGGTAAACCGCGCGTACCGCCAGTTCAACACGGCGCGAAAGTTTTGCCGAACGCGGGTGAGTTGATTTTGAACAATCCTGGCGATATCAGGCATCCGTTTTCATGGTTGATGCAGGTGGTAATAGGTATGGCAGGGCATAAAGCCCCTAAGCCATGATGTCACGCGCGTTTCTTCAGAATTGCCGCATAAAACCCGTCCATGCCACCACGATCAGCCCAGAAATCCGGGCGCAAGCGCATACCGCCCATTTTGTCGATCCAATCGGATTGCAGGCCGTGGTTTTCAGGGTTTACTGCGACTTGTTCAAAATCCGGGTGGGATTCAAGAAAACCGGCCACTTGGCCCTCGCCCTCTTGAGGCAAAAGAGAACACGTGCAAAACACCATAATGCCTTCGGGTTTTAGCCATGTCGCTGCCCGCGCAAGCATTTGTTTTTGCAAGTCCAACACAGGCTGTAAGCTAAGCTCAGCCTTGACATAAGGCAGATCGGGATGGCGACGAATGGTGCCGGTGGCCGAACAGGGCGCATCCAGCAAGATGGCATCAAACTGTTGTTCGGGCTTGTATGTCAGCACATCGGCAACAACCAGTTCTGCTGATAATTTGGTGCGCGTCAGGTTTTCCTGAACCCGCTCCATCCGATGTTTTGACAGATCAATTGCGGTCACATCTGCGCCGGCAGCGGCCAGTTGCATGGTTTTACCGCCGGGCGCTGCGCAAATATCCAACACATTTTTGCCAGTTATATCGCCGAGCAATGTTGCAGGAATAGCGGCTGATGCATCCTGAACCCACCAAGCACCTTCCTCAAATCCGGGCATGGTCGAAATTTGACCCCATTTGAACAGACGCAGCGATCCGGTTGACAGAACGCTGGCCTCCAACGCTTCGGCCAGATCATCAGTATCCGCTGCGCTTTGCAGCGTAATATCAATCGGCGCACCGTTTTCATGGGCCTGCTCAATAGCAGCCAAAACGTCTTTTCCATAGGCCTTACGAATAGGTTTCGAAAGGTATGGCGGCAATGGCGTTGGCTCCAGTTCTTTCCAAATCTCCGCGCCATTCTCGGAAATCCGCCGCGCAACCGCGTTGGCCATGCCTGCCATGCGCGTGGTTTGACGGTTGTTTTTCACCAGACGCACCACGGCGTCCACGGCTGCATGCGGCGGGATTTTATCCACGATCAGCTCACAGGTTGCCAACCGCAATGCATTGCGCACCGAGATAGGCGGTTCTTTTTGCATAAATTGATCGATGATAATATCGATGCGCCCCAGATTACGCAGAGTATCCGTGGCCAAAGATTGCGCCCGTGCTTTGCCTTGGGGCGGCAGTTTCGCTAACGGCCCGTCTTTGGAGTTCACCATGTCGGTCAGCAAGCGATGTTCGGTCAGAACGCCGTTTAACAAATGGGCAGCAGCAGCGCGAGGCGCATATCCGGGGGCACTCATTGCGGTTTCCGATCGGTTTTGTGTATAAAAGCGTCAAGTAGCGGATAATCCGGCCTCTGCAAAGGGGTTTTTCAAAGGCGAAGATATGAGCGACCAAACAGATACCCAAAAAGCCAACGCCGCACGAGCGCTAAGCGAGGCCGCAGAACGGCGCGCCAAGGCCAAGTCAAAGGATATACCAACCGAGCTAGGAGGCCGAGATGGCCCAGAACCCGTGCGGTTTGGCGATTGGGAGAAGAAGGGGATTGTGTCGGATTTTTAGGTGTAGTTGCGCTGCGTTGTTGGCTGTTTTTGAAAGGATACAAAGTGGGCGGGAAATCAAAAATTGGTGCTATTCGTTCCTTTATTGAAATATATGCCTCGGACTACCCAAGCGTTGACGCCATATCTGATACTAGCGATATTCTCGCATATTTTGAGTGGGAAGGTGATGATGCAGAGGAGTTTTTAGAAGCCTTTTGCGATGCGTTTAACGTCAATATGGATAAATATTTGTGGTATTTCCACCACCAGGATGAACCACCAGGTCGTGGTTTTATAAATTCTATCATTCAAAGACCATGGATGCGGGTTGAACGTATGCCCATTACAATCATAGACTTGGCGGAAACGATAAAGTCTGGTGAATGGAGTATGGAATACCCAAAACATGACATTTCAATTCCCCGCAAGGAAATTATTCTTGGGGTTTTCGTTTTTGCAATTTTGCCATTGTCTGTGATTATATGGCTGTAGTTCACAACATAGGTTTTGGTGTGCAGTTGACTTCTTTGTTGCCTAAATACTCAAAAGCCAGCGCAGCGACACCCGATGTGCGTAGCACGAGGGCGTGGCCCAAGCGAAGCGCGGGAGAGCTATTTCAACTTTTTGCTCTTTGTCCAAGGAGTAATCCCGCCGTCCAGCGCCGGAATTGCTGCGCAATTCGACCCTTCCCGTTTGGCCATGCCTCACTGCGTTCGGAGACCCGCTTTGGCAAAAGGCCAAAGCATTAGAAAAGCCTTCCATTCTGTGCATAAACCGCCTATATGGCGCTTGTCGTTACTGTGACTTTGCAGCCACGGCCCTTTTTGTTTTGACCTTGCTAGACGACATCTTGGCAATGGCCGGCACAAAACAGGCATTTGAACCAATAAAATAAAGGATTTCCCGATGTCGATTACACCTGCTGTCAAAGCACAACTTATCAAAGATTTCGCAACCAAAGAGGGCGACACTGGTTCCCCCGATGTTCAGATTGCGATTCTTTCCAGCCGTATTAAAACGCTAACCGAGCATTTTAAAACCCACAAAAAAGACAATCACTCTCGTCGGGGTCTTTTGAAAATGGTTGCTCTGCGTCGTAAATTGCTGGATTATGTTAAATCAAAAGACGTGGCGCGGTATCAATCGCTGCTAGAACGTCTCGGCATTCGCCGCTAGAAATTTGGAACGCGCCTTTTTGGGCGCGTTTTGCATATTACAGAGGGTTCATTTGGCTTTGACCCTCAGCCAAATGAACCAGACGAAACGGAGGGTGGCGCGGCATTTGCCGCAATATTGCGCGGCTGTCAGGGGACAGACCTCGTTTGAAAAGGAAAATCATGTTTAAAGAAGTTAAAAAATCCATTGAGTGGG
>CAZCDC010000074.1:0-11529 GCA_964497195.1 uncultured Rhodobacterales bacterium
TGGCGCGTGGCCCGCGCGTAAATGGCTCCAGCCCCGGCATGGTATGCATATGCGGCAGGTCCGCCACATCGTCGGCGGTATAAACCGGCTTTACCTCGATACCCTCAGGGGTAATCCAGTTCAGCCCCTCCAGCGGTTTACCGCGCAATTCTTTTTCCGCGAGGGCTTTCCAGTCAGTTTTATTTGTCATTTCGGCCCGCCTTGTTATGATATGCAACATATGGAATTGCAGTTTTTGAGTTGAATTTTATGTCTGATAATACTATATAAACGTTCAAAGTGTAATCTCGCACATTAATTGGGTTTATTTGAGAAAGGGTTGATTATGTCTGATACACCTAAAGGCTCTTTGCCTATTCCAGGGCGCCCAGGTCCACAGCCTGGCTATTAATCCATAAAATCAGCGATTGTTTTTGCTTTTGAAGTGCATCACTTGACGCGGTGCGTGGCTTGACCCCTAATGATTCCTCTAATTTAGCATGTGCAAGCACCGCCAAATTATAGGCAGCAATTTTCATTTCAATATAATCGCCATATGCCGCCGCACGCCGAGAGGCAGCCAGCTTTGACAGTTTTTCGCTCCGTAAATCCTGCGCAAAAGCTGACAAATCAGCTAGCTGGCTGTAAAATTGCACAACTTCTTCAACTGCATCGCCCGGAAGATGATCAATTCTCGAGGCCAAAACCGAGAAGATGATCGGGCTCTTTTCTTGAGGGACAAACGGGTGAAAAGCATCTGCGTCATCACCGCCCTTAATGATCCTATCAACCATTTTCGCCCCATATGGCACAGTATGCGCATTTTCAAACGCTTGGTAAAAGTCCCATATTTCAGCGCGTAAGGCCAATTTCAGGTCTGTTTCGCGCTCAAGCCGTTCGCGCATCCGACGATATTCCTGCAAAACAAATGTCACCAGCCAGCCCAGCACCACAAGTAACGCTGGAACCAGTATTTTTAGAACATCTGCCTCCAGTGGCTTGCCCGAAAAATACGGGAATAGCAGCCATAACAGCAACAGAAATGCTGCCCCAATAACGGTGCCAATGATCCCGTAAAATCGCACCCTACTCAAACTCCATAATCACATCATCCACCGCCAGACTATCGCCAGCAACAGCATTGATTTTACTAATCACCGCCTTTTTCTCGGCCTTCAGCACATTTTCCATTTTCATGGCTTCCACAGTGCAAAGCGCCTGCCCTTCATGAACCTCGTCCCCGACAGCAACCACCACCGAAACAACCAAGCCCGGCATCGGGCAAAGCAACAAATTGCTGGTATCAGGCGCAACCTTTTCAATCATATGTTTTGACAGCTCAAACAAACGTGGCGTGCGGATGATTACATTCAAATCAGCCCCGCGATGGCGCATTCGAAATCCGTTGGTAATCAAATCCACCTTTACATTCATCTTTTGGCCGGAAACTTCCAGCTTGGGCAAAGTCTCCCCCGCCTGCCAATCCGATGTTACGCGGTGGCTGGCGCCATCCTCAAATGTTACGGTTGAGCCGTCCCGGTCTGCATCCACAGAAACCGCAAAATCATACCCCCCAAGCGAAATTATAAATTCCGTGCCGACCTCGCGTTCATGATTATCAATGCGCCCCGAAATACGGCTGGCCCGGATTTCCGTAACGCGGTGCATCGCCGAAGCCCCCGCCGCCAGCTTTTGCAAAATCGCTTGCGGCAGCTCCACACCCTTAAATCCGTCAGGGTATTCCTCCTCGATAAACGCAGTAGAAATATCACCCGAAATAAACCGGGGGTGGTCCATCACAGCCGAGCAAAACGGCAGGTTATGCCCGATACCTTCCAGCTCAAATCCATCCAGCGCTTGGCGCATGGTTTCCAGCGCCGCCGCGCGGTCTGGTCCCCACGAACACAGCTTGGCAATCATCGGATCATAATACATGCTGATTTCACCGCCCTCAAAAACACCGGTGTCATTGCGCACAACACGGGTATCGCTGGCTTCTTCAGCAGGTGGCCGATACCGGCTTAGCCGCCCGATAGAGGGCAAAAATCCGCGATACGGATCCTCGGCGTAAAGACGGCTTTCGATCGCCCAGCCATTTAGCTGCACATCCCCCTGTTCAAGGGTCAGTTTTTCACCGTAAGCCACGCGGATCATCTGTTCGACCAGATCAATGCCGGTAATCAACTCGGTAATCGGATGCTCAACCTGCAACCGTGTATTCATCTCCAGAAAGTAAAAATTCTGATTGGCGTCAACAATAAATTCCACTGTGCCAACGCTGCAATACTCCACTGCCCGCGCCAGTGCCACCGCCTGTGCGCCCATTTTAGCGCGGGTTTCAGGGGTCAAAAACGGGCTGGGGGCTTCCTCCACAACCTTTTGATGGCGGCGCTGGATCGAGCATTCCCGTTCATGCAAATAAATACAATTGCCGTGGGTGTCGGCCAGAACCTGAATTTCGATATGGCGCGGCTGGGTGATGAATTTCTCGATAAACATCCGGTCATCGCCAAAGCTGGCCGCGGCTTCGTTTTTGGAGCTTTGAAATCCCTCGCGCGCCTCAACATCATTCCACGCAACCCGCATGCCTTTACCGCCGCCACCCGCAGAGGCCTTGATCATCACCGGATAACCAACCTGATTGGAGATTTTTACGGCCTCGTCAGCGTCTTCAATCAAGCCCATATGGCCCGGAACGGTCGAAACGCCGGATTCTTCTGCCAATTTTTTGCTGGTGATTTTATCACCCATTGCCTGAATAGCCCCAACCGGCGGCCCGATAAATGCCACCCCTGCGGCCTTCAATGCCTCGGCAAAAAGCGGGTTTTCCGACAAAAATCCATATCCCGGATGCACAGCTTCAGCGCCCGTTGCCTTGACTGCGGCCATGATTTTATCAATCACGATATAAGACTGGTTGGCGGGCGACGGCCCGATATGCACAGCCTCATCCGCCATGCCCACATGCAAGGCGTTTTTATCCGCATCGGAATACACCGCCACGGTTTTAATACCCATTTTCTTAGCGGTTTTCATAACCCGACAGGCGATTTCGCCGCGATTGGCAATTAGGATTTTCTTAAACATTATTCCGTCCCCAAAACAAAAAGAGGCGGCCCATCACGGACCGCCCCTTCAAAACAAGTATATCCGCGCAAAAACGCGGGGTTTTTAGCAGGTATTAGTTGCGTGACAACCCGCACCAGCAGCGCCGCCAATAGCAGCACCCGTGACCATATCGCCACCCGTAACACCAGCAACGCCCGCACCAATAAGCGCACCAAGACCGGCGCTTTCGCCAATGGTGTCACAGCCAGCCAACAAAAGACCCGAAAGCGCGATTGCAATAAATTTTTTCCGCATGATATTTCTCCTGAATGAAAATTACTGCGCCAGAATGCAGCCCGCGCACCAGCATTGCCAGTAAAGAATTCAGACTCGGCGGAAAATTGCTGCATTATTCGTCAATCCAGTCAAACATATCTGGAAAGCTAACCCGCGATTTTGCCACGTTAATTATTAACATTGCCTCGTAATCAGCATTATCAAACGGGTCACTCGCCGCAATAACCTCGCGCCCAAATACCCAATTTAGCCGTCCTGCATCCAGATTACCGCGTTCAAACGGCTCCTCTCCAAAATTCAGCCAAAGCGCCGCCATAAACGTCGCATCTGCGCGTTTATCAATCGGTTTACGGTCCTTGAACCGCTCCCGCGCTTTTAGCGGCGTGATCCCCTTGGGCGAGGCGCGGCGGATGGTGAATTGCAGGTCAGACCCCATCAAACGGCCCGGGAACCCCCGATGTTTTAGCATGTAAGGCAGATTAGCCATTGGCGACACACCCCTCGGCAGTATAGTCAAACGAAACAGTTTCCTGCCCCATCCAACGATAAAAATGCCTCCCGCCAGACACAAAGATGATCTCGATTGTTCCGGCCGGGTTTATCCCCTCCAGCGGCACATTTCCGGCCACCAGATCCGCCACCAGTGAATCACAAATCTCCAGCCCATAGCTGCTCACATCCACGGCATCAGCGGCCTCGACATATATCGGCAATGGTTCCACCCCGCCATGCGGGTCAAACATCACCTGTAAGGTCACACCCTCCGAGGGGTTGGCATAGCCAAGCTCGGTTAAGGGTGGAAAAAAGAACCGCGCAATGGCCAAAACCACTACCAGCCCGATGACCGTTTTTATAATCTTATTCATTTTATTGCCCCTATTTATTGCTGTTCACAAAACAATTTGCTCACCCTGTTCAATACATGAATTTCCCGCGGCTTCAAATCGTTGAACATGTGCAATGAATACACCTAATATCGGGATTCCGTAAATCTGTTTAGCCAGTTATAATATGCAAAACCCATAAGCATCAAAAAGTCGATGATTGTTAGCATATTTCTATACATCAATCGGCTCATAACGGTATATTATCATGTTTCTTCCAAGGGTTTTCCAGCCGCTTGCCCCGCAGGCTGGCAAAAGCCCGCGCCACCCGCAGCCTTGTGTTATGCGGCAAGATCACCTCGTCAATAAACCCGCGCTCGGCTGCCGCAAACGGGCTGGCAAAACGGGCTTCATAATCCGCTGTATGGGCCGCGATTTTATCCGCATCGCCCAGATCGGCCCGATGAATAATCTCGACCGCGCCCGAAGCGCCCATTACCGCGATTTGCGCCGTGGGCCACGCATAATTAAAATCGCCGCGCAGGTGTTTCGAGGCCATCACATCATACGCCCCGCCATACGCCTTGCGCACAATCACCGTAACTTTGGGCACCGTGGCCTCGCCATAAGCAAATAGCAGCTTGGCACCATGTTTGATAACCCCGCCATATTCCTGCGCGGTTCCGGGCAAAAACCCCGGCACATCAACCAAGGTAAGAATAGGAATTTCAAACGCATCACAAAACCGCACAAACCGCGCCGCCTTGCGCGAACTGTCAATATCCAGACACCCCGCCAGCACCATCGGCTGATTGGCCACCACCCCCACGGTTTTGCCTTCAAGACGCACAAATCCGGTCAGGATATTCTTGGCAAATTCTTTCTGAATTTCAAAGAAATCCCCCTCGTCAGCCAGCTTTTTAACCAGCTCCAACATATCATAAGGGGCGTTGGGATTATCGGGCACCAGCGTATCAAGGCTGGCCTCGACCCGTGACGGATTATCGTTAAAAGGCCGGGTCGGGGGTTTTTCGCGGTTGTTCAGCGGCAAAAAGTCAAACAACCGGCGCACCTCAAACAAGGCCTCCATATCATTATCATAGGCCCCGTCCGCCACCGAAGATTTGCTGGTATGGGTGCGCGCACCGCCCAGCTCTTCGGCAGTAACCACCTCGTTGGTCACGGTTTTGACCACATCCGGCCCAGTGACAAACATATAAGAACTGTCGCGCACCATAAAAATAAAATCGGTTATGGCAGGCGAATAAACCGCCCCGCCCGCACATGGTCCCATGATGACGCTGATCTGCGGCACCACCCCGCTGGCCAGCACATTTCTCTGAAACACATCCGCATAACCGCCCAAGGCGTCCACACCTTCTTGAATACGCGCGCCGCCGCTATCATTCAGGCCAATAACCGGCGCGCCATTTTTCATGGCCATATCCATAATTTTACAAATTTTCTGGGCATGAGTGGCAGAAAGAGACCCGCCCAGCACGGTAAAATCCTGTGAATACACATAAACCATGCGGCCATTAATGGTGCCCCAGCCGGTGACAACCCCGTCACCGGGGTATTTTTGCTTTTCCATGCCAAAATCAACGCAACGATGGGCGACAAACATGTCAAATTCTTCAAAACTACCTTCGTCCAGCAAAACCTCCAGCCGCTCCCGCGCGGTCAACTTGCCTTTTGAATGCTGCACATCAATGCGCCGCTGGCCGCCGCCCATGCGCGCCTGCGCGCGCCGCTCCTCAAGCTGTTCCAGAATTTCGCTCATCTCAGGCTCCCGTTTTTTCTGCCAAAAGCATATGCGTAAGCCAATGCAATGAAAAGCGGGATTTAGCATATTTGCAAACCTAAAATGCCATAGCTAGGTATTTTTGCAAATATGCAAATGCGCTTTTCTTCTCGATGTTTGTTCTATATGTTTGAACCACGTTCAACGGAGGTCCATATGGCCAAGAATACCAAAACCCGCCACGAAAATCTGCGCAATCGTTTGATTGATCTGGCCGAGCAGACCGTAAGAGAAACCGGGTTGTCCGCACTCCGCGCGCGGGATCTCGCAAAACAGGCGGACTGTTCCGTTGGCGCCATCTATAATGTGTTTAGCGATATGAACGGACTGGCATTGCACGTAAATGGCCGCACATTTCAACGCCTCGGTGCCGCGGTGGCAGCATCAACCGATGGCATGGAGACCGATCCACCTTGCGAACGCCTCGTGGCTTTGTCCCACGCTTACCTCAATTTTGCATCCGAAAATTATACCACTTGGTCCGCTCTGTTTGACATCGAAATGAAAGTCGGCCCTGAAGTACCCGAATGGTATCTAAGCGCACTCGCAGATTTGTTCCGTCATATTAATGGCCCCGTGCGCGAAATATTCCCCAAACTAAGCCGCAAAGACAGCGAATTGATGACCCGAGGCCTGTTTTCCTCAATCCACGGCATTGTTTTATTAGGCCTACAACAGCGCATTTCCGGTGTTCCACTGGATGAAATGGCGCGCATGATTACCCTAATCCTTTCAAATCTAAGCAAAAACCAAAAAACTTGAACAAAGTTCACATTTTCTCTTGAACATCGTTCATGTCTTCCTATATGTTACTTATGAACAAGGTTCACAAACGGAGGAAGACAATGTTTAATACTATCAACACTCTATTTCGCGGCGCCAATGCCCGGGCTGAAGAAAAATTTCGCGATCATTTTGCGATTGATCTGATTGATCAAAAAATCCGCGAAGCCCAAGTGGGTTTGCAGGCCGCAAAATCAACTCTTGCCAGCCTGATCTTGCGCGAACGCAATGAGCATCGCCAAATTGAAGCGCTGCAAAGCCGTATCAGCAAACTGACCGAAAGCACGGTTGCGGCGCTGGCAGATGGCCGTCAAGAACTGGCTGCTGAGGCTGCCCAAGGCATTGCGCAGATGGAAAATGAACGCACGGTGCGTCGGGATACCGCCGAGAGAATTGAAAGCAAAATCATCCGTCTGCGAGGCTCGGTTGAAGCAACCAATCGCCGGATTATTGACCTGAAGCAAAGCGCAATTACTGCCAAGGCGATCCATCAGGAACGCCGCATTCAGGTCAAGCTCAACAGCTTTGCCCCGCGCCAAAATTCCCTCGAGGAGGCCGAGGAGCTGATCAGCCGCGTTGTCGACCAAGACGACCCATTTGAGCAATCAGAAATCCTGCGCGAAATCGATGCAAATTTGAAATTTGAAGACATCGGCGAGCGCTTAACCGCGCAAGGTTACGGCATCGGCACAAAAACCACCGCAGCGGATGTTCTGGCTCGATTGAGAAAATCAGATGACTGACGCAACCTTTACAAACGAGCTGAAAAGCTCATATAACCAATTTACATCTTTTTCAGGGAGACCTCAAATGCGCGGTAACGAATCCAACAGTATCTATACAATCTTCAATGGCGCGGGCGTCTTTATTGCTTATGCAATGCTTGCAGGGTCAATTTATTACGCACCCGTTGACTTTTCAACCAAAGGGTATTGGGCGATGGGGATTTTGCTTTTGACCATCAGCCTGGTGAATGTTGTTAAATATCGTCTTGATGATCGTTATTCTGATGACCGGATTGCAAAACTGGAAGCGGCCAAAGCTGAAAAAATCCTTGAAGAGTATGTCGCCGACAAGAAAGACTAATAATACTGGCAGCGCCCCGCAATGGGCGCTGTCGCAATGTTGCAAAATGCAGTTTTATTTTTTGCAAATCTGCGTATACTGCCCAAATGGCACAGCAAAAATTATACGCAGGCGTTAAAATCCGCGAGACCCGTTTAAAGCACGGGCTGACGCAGAAATCCTTTGCAACAAAACTTGGCATCAGCCTTTCCTATTTAAACCAGATGGAAAATAACCAGCGCCCTATTTCTGCGCAGGTTGTTCTGGCCATGGCGCAGGAATTTGGTTTTGATGTCACCCAGCTTTCGGTTGCCGAAAGCGATCGGATGGTTGTCGACATGCGCGAGGCACTGGCGGATCCGGTTTTTGGCGATGACAACCCGCCTTTGGCAGATTTGCAACTAACCGCCAATAATGCACCGATGTTGGCCCGAGCATTCCTGAATTTGCACCGATCTTATCGCCATTCCCAAGACCGCCTCGCCTCACTGGACGAAGCGCTCGGCCAAGATAGTGGCGCAATTGCCGCGATGCCTTGGGAAGAAGTGCGTGATTTCTTTCATTACTGTGACAACTATATTGACAGCATTGACCGTTCTGCCGAAAATTTTGCTGCTGCATTACCATCTGGCGGTAAACGCAGCAGCCTAATCACTCATCTGGGGCGTCAGCACGGTATTTCGGTGCATTTTGCCAACGGACCGATCCGCAGTTTTGATCGCCAGCAAAGCAAACTAACCCTTTCAAATCGCGCCGGCAGGCCAACCCAGATTTTTCAGCTTGCCCATCAAATCGCCCTGTTGGAATTTTCACCCCTGCTGGAAACCACACTGGATTTTGCCAAATTCCGCAGCCCGCAAGCCCGCGAGATTTGCAAAATCGGCTTGGCCAATTATTTTGCCGGCGCGGCCATTCTGCCCTATGGCCAATTCCTGAGCGCCGCCAAAAACCTGCGTCATGATCTCGATTTACTGGCTGAGAAGTTTGACGCCAGTATCGAGCAAATCGCCCATCGGCTTTCCACCCTGCAACGGGTTGGTAACAAAGGCATTCCGTTCTTTTTTGTGCGGGTTGACCAAGCCGGAACCATCACCAAACGCCATTCCGCAACGCGGCTGCAATTTGCGCGGTTTGGTGGGGCTTGTCCGCTGTGGAATGTGCATCGCGCCTTTGAATCGCCCAATCAGTATTTGCGCCAATTGGCCCAGACGCCTGATGGCGAGAAATATTTCTGTCTGGCGCGGGATATTTCAAAACCCAGCGGCGCATTTCGCAGCCCCGCGCGCCGTTTTGCCATCGGGCTTGGCTGTGAAATCAGCCATGCTGACCAGCTGGTTTATTGCGATGATCTGGCGGTAAAATCCGATACAGCTTATGATCCAATCGGGATTTCCTGCCGGATATGTGAACGCAAAAATTGCGTGCAACGCGCTGTGCCACCGCTGGAAAGCAACCTGAAAATTAATCATAACCATCGGGAAATACTGCCATATTCTTTGAAATAGTGCCGCGTCATACTATGGCCGCAATTTTTAATAACTCTGCTGTCCTCGAATGTTTGTTTCAAAATCTTACAGTTTCTTAAGGGGAATAAAGTGCGTCTTTTAGCATTGATCACAGCAAGTGCGTTGGCGCTGGCTGCATGTGATGAAATTGTTCATGTGCCAACAAGTGGTGGTGATGGACATAACCGCGTGGTTGATATCATTAATGATACCGACGTAACCATGACACGGTTTTATGCGTCCAATACCAATCAAAGCTCATGGGGCGCTGACCGTTTTGGCAGCAGCCTGTTGTATTCGGGTGATTACATAACCCTGAACATTATCGACGGCACCGGCGCATGTATGTTTGATCTGAAAGCCGAATTCGCAGATGGTGACGTGGTAACACGCAATGATTTTAATGTGTGTGTTGAATCAGGCTGGCGGGTATTCTGATTCGCTTGGCGCAGCCTAAAGCTGCGCCATTATTTCATCTGAAATTTCAAAATTAGCGGTGACGGTTTGCACATCGTCATCGTCTTCCAATGCCTCGATCAGCCGCATCAGTTTTTCCGCACCCGCAAGGTCAAGCTCGGTCAGGGTTTGGGGTTTCCAAACCAGCTTGGTTGATTCAGATTCGCCCAAGGCGGATTCTAGTGCATTGGAAACATTGCTTAAGTCTGATGGGTCACAATAAATAATATGGCCCTCATCTGAGCTTTCAACATCATCGGCTCCGGCCTCGATCGCGGCGTCCATCATGGCATCCGCATCGCCAGCGGATACCGGATAAATCACCTCGCCCATACGGTCAAACATAAATGAAACCGCGCCGGTTGCGGCCAGACTGCCACCCGATTTGGTAAAGATCGAGCGCACCACCGAGGCTGTGCGGTTTTTATTGTCGGTCATCGCCTCGACAATCACAGCCACCCCCGCAGGGCCATAGCCCTCATAGCGGATTTCGTCGTAATTCTCGCCCTCGCCTGTCGCCGATTTTTTGATGGCGCGTTCAATAACATCCTTGGGCACAGAAACTTTTTTAGCTTCTTTTACGGCCATGCGCAGGCGGGGGTTTTTATCGGGATCAGGGTCACCCATTTTGGCGGCAACCGTAATTTCTTTGGCCAGTTTTGAAAAAGCCTTGGAGCGCACCGCGTCTTGGCGGCCTTTACGGTGTTGAATATTTGCCCATTTTGAGTGGCCTGCCATGGTTTTTTTCCGCCTTGAACTGTTTGGCGTCTGTATAATCGAGATTTTGCCGTGATTTCAAGGCCCGTGAATAACTAATATATGTTTTAACGCCATTTCTCTGTGACGCCTAAACCTGCGTGCGCAATTCGAACGGCGCAACACCACCTGTGACATGGGGCGAATTGGCAGAATTATTCAAATTCTGCGCTATCACCGGAAACTGTGGAATGGTGTAAGACATCCCTTTGCGCTCCGCAGGGGGGGGGCGACTCAAAATCGCACATCCAACTTGGGATTGATTTTTATTGAGTAAGTACGTATGATTGCAAAGCCTATATTTGTTTAGGATGTATTGTGACTGGAAACGAACCAAATAGTAATAATCAAAATGCGCGATCGTTCTTTCGGCATCCTGTATGGCAAGGAGCAGGCGGTGCTATCGTCGTCGCGGTGATCGGTTTATTAATTTTTTTTCTAAAACCTGTTCCAACGGCTGAAGCAATTCCAGAACAAGAAATTCAACCTGCACCAACCCCAATACCGACATCCGTTAGCTTAGTTATCACGATTGGCACGCATCCATCCCTTAAGGGAGCAGGGACAGATTCGGATCTACAGATTGAGGTGTTCAACGGGAATATCCAAACCCACAATCTCCTGTTTGAGGGCGGGCGCGGCGACGATATTATCCTTGAGAGGGGTCAGCCAGCTTCAAGCCACCCCTATGATAATCAAAGGGCATTACTGGCTGACAAGGTAAGAATAACTTTACTAAGGCCAACTGGCAATGGTGGGCATTGGTACGGAACAACATTCCAGATTTCATCCTCAGAGCAAAATCTGGATCTCTGTACCTCACGAGATATAGAATGGTTAGTAGCAGGTGATAATACTATCGAACTGGTACTTGCGCCCTGTTAACAAAGCTACTCTTTTTAGGCATATAGCGGCCAAAAAAGCGGGATTAACAGGCTGGCAAGAATACCAATGCTAATATTGAGCGGAATGCCAATGCGCATAAAATCGGTAAAGGAATAGCCGCCCGGGC
>CAZCDC010000075.1:0-11305 GCA_964497195.1 uncultured Rhodobacterales bacterium
GCGTTCACAAATTTGGATTCCTTGCCTTCGGGAAAAAACGCTTTGGCCACGTCGACATATTCGGAAATAGCGACTTTTGGTGGCGTGTCTTGGGTGGTTAGCTCTGCGCCTGCTGCGCGAAACAGGGCGCGCAAGGTTGGGTCAATGCGATCAATTGGCCATTTGGCCACCAAGGCTTTGTCGGTTAGCTGATCGATTTCTGATTGGTTAGTCACGGCATTTTTGGTTAATGCGCGAAACAGGTCGATATTGCCTTCAGCATAGGTATCGCCGTCAATTTCTGCGCCAAAACGATGTTCAATGAATTCGGCTTGCACGTCTTCCAGCCCCGCATCGGACGCTTCCATTTGAAACAAAGCCTGCACGGCGAAAAACCGTGCGGTAGATTTCTTTTGGCGTTTTTCATCACGGGTATTTGACATCAGGCTTTTCCTTGGTCGCTGTCGACATTTCCGGCCATCAGAATATGCTCGGAAGTTGGTGCAATACGGCTCTTGCGCAGTTTTGTAAAGCGGCGCGCGTGCAATATTAAGTGCAGCGCCGCCTCTGCCGCGCCGCCCCCTTTGTTTTGCCCCGAGGCCGCGGCCCGCGCAATTGCCTGATCCATATTTTCAACTGTCAAAATACCGTTGCCGATACACGCAGCTTCTAACCCCAACAATGTTAGCGCCCGCGAAGAATCGCTACACACGGTTTCATAATGGCTGGTTTCGCCGCGAATAACACAGCCAAGCGCCACAAACCCGTCAAACTGACCGGAGCGAAACGCTAACCCAATGGCAGTGGGGATTTCCAGCGCACCGGGGACCAGAATGGTTTCATGCGCGGCCCCTGCCATTTCAATCGCTTTGCACGCGCCCGATAACTGTTGGTCCAATATTTCTTTGTAATACGGAGAGGCAACGATCAACAGACGTGTGGCTACGTCAAATTTTGGCGTAGCCAGCACAAAATGGGTCTCGGACTGGGCCATATCAGTTATCTTTCAAAATGGGGTGGGTGCTCTCAATCGTGATGCCGTATGCATCCAGCCCGATGATTTTTGGCATTGGATTATCGGTTAGCAGGGTAATATTGCTCAGGCCCAGCGATGACAGGATTTGCGCGCCAATGCCGGATTGGCGCAAGGTGTCGGGGGTGGTATCGGGGGTATCGTCTTTTTCCAGTTTCTCACCGGAATTTCGAAACAGAACCACAACACCCCGCCCAGCATCAGCAATGATTTGCATAGCGCGTGGCAGCTCATCGGCCGGTGCGGGGCCAAGGCCCAGAACGTCTTGCAGCGGGTTAAGGGCGTGGGTGCGCACCAACACAGGGGCAGCGCCGGAAATATCGCCTTTGGTCAGGGTTATGTGTTCAATCTCTGTGGTTTTGTCGCGAAAGCTACGCAAGGTCCAGTCGCCGCCAAATGCGGATGTTACCTGACGGGTCTCAACCTCCTCCACCAGATTATCATGACGGTGGCGATAGGCGATCAGATCGGAAATTGTGCCGATATTCAGGCTGTGTTTTTCAGCAAAGACCATCAGGTCGGGCAGGCGGGCCATGGTGCCATCGTCGTTCATGATTTCACAAATCACACCGGATGGGTTTAGGCCTGCGAGGCGCGAAATATCTGTCGCGGCTTCGGTATGGCCAGCGCGTACCAGAACGCCACCGTTACGCGCGCGCAGCGGAAATACATGCCCGGGGGTGGCGATTTCGCTGGTTTGGACCTGCGGGTTTATCGCCACGCCAACAGTGTGGCTGCGGTCATGGGCGGAAATGCCGGTGGTAACGCCGCTCGCGGCCTCAATCGACACCGTAAACGGGGTTTCATGGCGCGAGGAATTGGAACTGGTCATCATCGGCACGCCGAGACGTTCAATCTGTTCAATTGTCAAAGTCAGGCAGATTAACCCGCGACCAAAGGTGGCCATAAAATTGATTGCATCGGCTGTGGCCATTTGGGCGGGGATCACAAGATCACCCTCATTCTCGCGGTCTTCGTGATCTACCAGAATAAACATGCGACCATTACGGGCGTCATTTATGATGTCTTCGATCGGGGAAATCTGGGGCATGATGGCCTGCTTTAGTTCGGGGTAAAAAATTGGTCTGCGTTCAGGTATCCGGCCAGTTTGGCGGCTTGTGACCATGTGCGCTCATGGCTGGTGTCACCTATGATTACCACCTCTCGGCGGGGTAATTTTTCTAAATGCAGCGGTTTTAGAATGGTTTCGCGGGTTTGCGACCACGTGTTATTAAATGTGGGAGCATTGAATATCTGGTTAAAAATCGGCGCGGGATCATCGGGTAGGCTGTTGATAAATGCATCAACTGACAGGGGCATATGGGTAGCCGCCAGATATTTGCAGCCTTGCATTTGGGTTAGCTTGTTTAGCCGATCCGCCGGAATTTCAGGGGATTTGACAAAAGCCCGCAAAGCATTGCTGGAAAACAAAAACGCAATCACATCATGGCCGCTGGCGGCACGAATGGAGGCGTAAGATGTGTAATCAAGGCCAAGGTCTTTGGCGCGTTTCACACGGATGCGTAATACTTCAAGTGGTAATTTTGGCATCATCGCAGCACGTGATTTTTGCCAGCAAAGCGTGCGCCATGCATGGCCTTTTTCCATCGTCGGGCCTTGGTTATGGCCGATCATGGGGTCATCTCTTGCAGGCGGGCAACATACCGCGCCAAGGTGTCAATTTCCAGATTGATGATATCACCGGCCTGAATTTCGCCCCATGTTGTGTGCGCCTTGGTGTGCGGAATGATGTTAACGCCAAATTGTGTGCCGCTCACTTCGTTAACGGTTAGCGACGTGCCATTCAATGTCACCGAGCCTTTTTGCGCGATGAATTTCGCCAAATCTGCGGGAGCGTCAAACACAAATTTGGTGCTGTCGCCCTCATCGGTCAGGGAAATCACCTGCGCCACGCCATCAACATGGCCCGACACAATATGGCCGCCCAGTTCGTCACCCATTTTCAAGGCGCGCTCAAGATTGATTTTGGTGCCCACAGGCCACGCAACATTGTTTTTCAGAATATTGGTACGGCTGATGGATTCAGCCGAGATATCGACCTCAAACCAGCCTGTAGCTTTGCCCACCACTGTTAGGCAAATGCCGTCACAGGCGATAGAGGCGCCAAGATCAATAAAATTGGTGTCATATTTACAAGCAATCCGAGCGCGTAAATCACCGCGATGTTCCACTGCCTCAATTACGCCAATATCTGAGATTATACCTGTAAACATAGTGAAATCCTGCATGACCATTCCGGTTATGCGTAGCTTGTACGCACAAATTGAGCAAGACAGTCGGCGCAAAAACTTGCCGGCCCGTCAAGTTTCGGTTAGGATATTGGGATGTAAAGTAACGAGGGTGACCCGTTTTTGTTGGGTTGAGTATTGGTGGATTGGCATGATTAAGAATTTTCTTTTTTTACAAGGGCCTCACGGGCCTTTTTTCGGACAATTGGCGCAGTCTCTGCAACGTGCGGGCCATGATGTTATGCGAATCGGCTTCACCCACGGGGACCGGTTTTTTTGGCCAAAATCATTGACTTACCTGCCATTCAAGGGCGCAGAAGTTGATTGGGAATCCAAGTTACGTGCTGAGATTGCGGAACGCGGCATCAGCGACATTGTGCTTTATGGTGATTGCCGCCCGCTGCATGTGGCTGCGGTAAAAATCGCCAAAGAACTGGACCTGCCTTTGCACAGCTTTGAGGAAGGGTATTTGCGCCCTTACTGGGCGACTTATGAGCGCGGTGGCACCAACGGTAATTCAGCCTTGATGGAGCTAAGCATTGATGAAATGCGATTTGCCTTAAGCGGCAATAAAACCGAATTGGGCGAGGCGCCTTCGCAATGGGGTGCGCTTTGGCACCATGTTTGGTATGGTATGCTGTACCATCTTAACTTTTTACGCCGTTCCGGGCCATATAAAAAATATAGCCGTCATCGCAAGGGGTCCATGCTAACCGAACTGCACATGCATGCGCGGCGTTTGGCGATGATGCCATGGACCAGTATTGCTCGTCGAATTGCAACACGTCGGCTGTTAAACAAAGGGCAGCCGTTTTACTTGGGATTGCTGCAATTAGGGCATGACAGCTCTATCCAGAGCCATTCCGATTTTGACAATGTGGTCGAATTTATTGACCTGTGTACAGCCCAATTTGCACGTGCAGCAAAACCCCATTACCGGCTGGTTTTCAAAGCCCATCCGTTGGAAGACGGGCGCGAGAACCTTTGCAAAAATATCAAACGGGTCGCCAATAAATATGGGGTAAATGGGCGTGTTGACGCTATTTATGGCGGCAAATTGGGGGAGCTGCTGGACAATACTTCCGGCGTTGTCACAATTAATTCCACCGCCGCCCAGCAAGCGCTTTGGCGCGGATTGCCGGTGCGGGCACTTGGCCGGTCTGTTTATGATAAATCCGAATTTGTCAGCAACCAGCCATTGGCGGAATTCTATAACCAGCCGCATTTGCCGGACCGCGCTGCCTATGAGGATTATCGCCGTTATTTGCTGCATACTTCGCAGGTTCCGGGTGGGTTTTATACCCAAGCCGGGCGCGCTGCATTAATGCGCAAAACCACTGATATGATGCTGGACCATCGTGACCCTTATGCGGTCTTGCATGACCGAAGCGTTGCAAAAAAGCACCTCAAGGTTGTGGAATAGCCGGTTAACTATAAATCCGCTGGTTTTTATGAAATTTTCAGGCTAGATTATTAAAAAATATAAAAGGCAGTCAGGCATTGAAAATATTTAGCGAAAGCGGAAACACATTTCGTTTGGGCGTTGGGCTAGTGGGATTCTTGGCGCTTAGCGCTTGTGCGCTACCACGTTCAGGGCCAAGCGAAGCAGAAATCCTTGCGGGTTCAGTTGAAAACGGCGGCAATACCCATATCATTTTGGTTGATGACCGTGTGGCCCAGCAGGCCATTTTTGAAGAACCTATTGGATTTTCGCGCGCATTTCTAAATGCTGGCAATATATCGGTTGACCGGATTAATCCGGGCGATGTCTTGGCAATTACGGTTTGGGAAAACGTAGATAACGGGTTGCTGGTTGGGCCAGGGCAAAGCGCCACCAGCCTGCCAGCCATTCAAGTTGACCAACTTGGCAATATTTTTGTGCCTTATGCAGGTGTTATACGCGCTTCGGGGCGCACGCCGGATGAATTGCGCGTTGAAATTACCGAAATACTCTCGCGTCAAACCCCTGATCCGCAGGTTGAAGTTCGCCGTCAAGCGGGTGACGGGGCCACGGTTAGTGTTTTGGGCCGTGTTGGATTGCAAGGTGTTTTTCCAATCGCTGCGTCTACGCGCCGCTTAACCGCGATGCTGGCAACAGCGGGCGGGGTTTCAATTCCGGTTGAGGCTGCACAAGTGGTGGTGCAACGGGGCAGTGAAACCGGCGTTATTTGGTTGCAAGACCTCTATGACCATCCCTCCAGAGATATCCGGCTCCGCCCGAATGACCGTATTATTGTACGGCACGATCGCCGTCATTTTATAATAATGGGCGCCACAACCAGCCAAACACGGGTCTCATTTGAAAACAGAGACCCAAATATCATAGAAGCGCTGTCGTTAACTGGCGGTTTAAACGCCAACATATCAGACCCAAGCGGAATTTTCATTTTTCGTGTTGAAAGACCGGAAATTGCCAATGCTGTGCTGCAAACGGACCAATTTACTACACCACAGCGCGTGGCTTATGTGATCGATTTAACCGCCCAAGAAGGCATTTTTACTGCTCAAAATTTCATTTTACGGGATCGGGATACAATATACATAACCGAAGCACCGTTTGTGCGATGGTCACAGATATTGCAGGCCGTATCCGGTTCTGTTTCTGCGCTGAAGAACATCAACACAATTGTTGAGGCATTTGAGTAGCCGTGAAAAAACGGACTGCCAATCTTGACGGCCAACAAGCGTTGGCTGTCTATACGCTTGGATTTTTACAGGTTCCTTATATCCGCCGCATGTTGGCAATCGCGGGTTGGCAAGTTCGGTTTGGTCCGGTTTGCAAGGATGCTGCGGCGGTTGGGGTTTGGGGGCGAAAGCCGCTTTCGCGCCGTGGTTTTGCCGCAGCCAAACGACGGGAATTACCGGTAATCAGCGTTGAGGACGCCTTTTTACGCTCCAATTTTCCCGGTCCTGCAACCGCGCCTGCTGGCTTGATCATTGACCCGATCGGGATATATTTTGACGCTGGAAAACCCTCGGCGTTGGAAAATATTTTGAATGGTTGCGGGCTGGAAGGGGCAGAGCTGGCAAAGCGTAGCCAAGACGGTATTGCGTTTTTGCGTGATTATGGCCTGTCAAAATATAACCCTGTGCCGCGCGGTTTTTCACCAACGCCAGAGGCCGGATATGTGCTTGTGGTTGATCAAACCAAGGGGGATGCGTCAATCACCTGCGGCAATGCCAGCGCCGCCAGTTTTGCAAAAATGCTGAAAACAGCACGGCTGGAAAACCCCGAAAAAAATATTGTCATCCGCACCCATCCGGCGGTTAATTCAGGCGCAAAGTCCGGGCATTTTTCTGCGGCGGATTGTGATGCAAATACCCAGTTATTGGCCCATGCGATAAATCCTTGGGATTTATTGGAAGGTGCTGAAAGTGTATATTGCGTTACCTCGCAACTTGGTTTCGAGGCGATTTTGGCAGGGCATAGGCCGCGGGTTTTTGGCATGCCGTTTTATGCGGGCTGGGGGCTGTCACAGGATGAACAAACGCTGGCGCGGCGTGTTAAAACCTTGAGCGTTGAGCAGCTTTTTGCGGGCGCTATGCTGGAATATCCCGTTTGGATTGATCCGGTATTAAACCGGATTTGTGATTTTGAAACAGCCGCGCAATTCGCTCACGCAAAGGCAAAATTGGCGTGGGCCGCACTGCCGCACAGCTGTGCAATCGGCATGAGCAATTGGAAAATACCACAAATTTCGCGATTCCTTGGCTATCAGTCCAGCAAGCCGATTTTTGCCAAAAGACCCGACGCAAAGGCGGCGCGCGCAGTGGTTTGGGCCAGCAAGGAAACACCGGAATTGGTGGTTGAATGTCAGGCCGCTGGCCTGCCTTTATGGCGCATGGAAGACGGGTTTTTGCGATCATCCGGTTTGGGGGCTGAACTAACACCAGCGGATTCAGTGGTGCTGGATGATCTGGGGATATATTTTGATGCAACGCGGGTATCGCGGCTGGAAAACCTGATTGCAGCATCGGTTGA
Organism: uncultured Rhodobacterales bacterium; assembly: GCA_964497195.1. Lineage (GTDB taxonomy): Bacteria > Pseudomonadota > Alphaproteobacteria > Rhodobacterales > Rhodobacteraceae > UBA3077. Next base: position 7,244 of record CAZCDC010000075.1, read on the forward strand.
CCTGCCGGAATATGCGCTGCAACGCGCAAAAAACCTGCGGCAGGAAATTATCAAAACCGGGGTTACAAAATATAATCTTTCTACAAAAAAAATCAAAATTCCCACCACGAATAAATTCAAAATTCTGGTGCCGGGGCAGGTGGAGGATGACGCGTCTATTTTGCTTGGCACCAGCGATATTTCGACCAATCTGGCGCTGCTGAAAGCAACCCGTGCAGCCCATCCCGAGGCATTTATTATCTATAAACCCCACCCCGATGTGGAGGCTGGCTTGCGGCCCGGAAAAATTGAAAACACAGATGGTATCGCCGATTTTGTGGTGGAAAACGGTTCGGTGCCGGAAGTGTTGAAACAGGTGGATATGGTGTGGACGATGACCTCGTTATTGGGGTTTGAGGCGTTGCTGCGCGGCGTGCCTGTGACCTGCGTTGGCATGCCGTTTTACGCGGGCTGGGGCCTGACGAATGATGCGGGAAATAAGCGGCGGGTTGCGCGGCCCAGTCTGAATGGGTTGATCCATGCCAGCCTGATTGATTATCCGTTATATCTGGACCCGCTCAGCAAACGGGCCACCAGCCCCGAAGGGTTGGTTTCGCAGCTTGCCTTGCGGCAAAATCCACGCGGGGCACGGCTGCGTATGATTGCAAAATTGCAGGGAAAATTTGCGAGATTTGCGCATTTATGGCGCTAGATCGGCATCCAGATTGTTTCGAGATCCTGATCAAGAATTGTTATGGTTTCCAATGAAAACCGAGGAAATTCAGCGAGGTTGGCAAAAGGCAACATCCCGATACCAGCACGGGATTTTTCCCCCAAGGCCAAGCCGGCTGAATAGACGATAAACCGATCGACCAGTTCGGCCTGTAGCAGGCTGGCGGCCAATTGCCCGCCGCCCTCACACAGCACCCGTGTCAGGCCATTTTGTGCCAGTTTTTGCATCATATCCGCGATGTCCAGTTCACCGGTATTGGTGGTTTTGACGTCAATTAGTTTTGCCCCGATTTTGTGCCACATATCACGGCGTTCGCGCTCAATTCCGGGGCGATGGCACAGCCAAAGCGGGGCTTCCCGGGCAGAACGTGCCAGCCGTGAGCTGGGGCTAAGCGACAGGCCGCCATCGGCAATAACGCGCACGGGGTTGTGGGATTCCAGCCCCAGATCCCGCACATCGAGCATTGGGTTATCAGCGGCGGCGGTGCCCCGCCCGATAAGGACAGCATCGTGGTTTGCTCGTAAAAGATGCACGTTACGACGGGCTTTTTCGCCGGTAATCCAGCGGCTTTCGCCTGTATCGGTGGCGATCCTGCCGTCCAGCGACATCGCCAGTTTCAGGGTTAGCATCGGGCGTTCAATGGTGCGGTTTAGCAAAAACCCAAGATTTAAGGCTTCGGCTTCATTTTCAAGAACACCTGTTTTAACAGCAATTCCAGCATCACGCAGCCGTTTATATCCGCGCCCTGAAACCCGTGGGTCGGGATCTTTTAGCGCGCAAACAACCCGTGAAATACCAGCGGTAATCAACGCATCAGCGCAAGGCGGGGTCTGGCCGTGATGGCTGCACGGTTCGAGCGTGACATAGGCGGTTGCGCCGCGCGCACCATTCCCCGCTTGTGCCAACGCCATGGTCTCGCCGTGTGGGCGGCCCGAGGGCTGGGTCCAGCCTCGCCCCACCAGTTTTCCATCACGGATAATCACACACCCAACCGCTGGGTTGGGCCAGACAACACCCAAACCACGCCGCGCCAAGGACAAGGCGAGGCGCATCCAGCGTTGATCTGACCGGGGCATTACTTTTCGGTGTCAGTGCTGGACGGGCGCAGTTCGTGTACAAATTCCTCAAAGTCGTCTGCGGCTTGGAAGTTTTTGTAAACACTGGCAAAACGCACATAGGCAACGGTATCGACCCGCGCCAGTGTCTCCATCACGATCTGGCCGATCTGGTCTGACTGGATGTCAACCTCACCCAAGGATTCAAGGCGCCGCACAATGCCGGATATCATTTGGTCAATACGGTCAGTCTCAATCGGGCGTTTTTGCAGTGAAATACGGATGGAGCGCGCCAGTTTGTCGCGGTCAAAATCCTCCCGCTTGCCATTCTTTTTCAAGACGACAAGATCACGCAATTGCACCCGTTCATAGGTGGTGAACCGCCCCGCGCAAGAGGCACAGGCGCGACGGCGCCGAATGGCGACATGATCCTCAGCCGGACGAGAGTCTTTTACCTGGGTATCAATATTTCCGCAAAATGGGCAACGCATTGGGGCCTCCGCTAACACTATATCTGGTTGAGGGCACTATAAGCGGGGTTTTACCGCTTGGGTAGGGCAAATTTCAGGTTGTGCATTTACAGATGGTGCAAACGGCGATAGATTTGCACGGATATTCAATTAATTTCGGAGCGTTTCTATGCAGCTTATAAAACCTTTTCTTGCACTCACCGCCGTTGGCTTTTTGGCCGCTTGTGAATTTCCACCCAATGGCAGCGATGGATTTCCGCCGGTTGGCGGGGGTGGTAATGCTTCTGTGGCAGATTCAGGATTGGCGTCAATGCTGGACAATGCTTCCACAAGCAACGGCGTTGTGTCTTATTCTTATTTCACCGATGTTGTCTCGGATGGTCGCGTTTTGTCAGGTGCTGACACCCATTGCGGTGGCCCGGGCCAAGCAGTGATTACGCTAAACAAAGGCACCAAAGCAGGGCGCGCCTATAACACGATGTTGATTACCTGCCGGTAATTTTTAGGGTGGGGTTATACCCCACCGCTGATCAAAACTTCGGCTTCGATCTCCACTGCTATCTGGAATGGCAGGGTTGCCATGCCTACGGCTGAACGGGCGTGGGTGGCGATGTCGGCTGGGAAAACCTTGTGGACGATATCTGAAAATCCATTAATCACATCGGGGCTACGTTGAAAATCGGGCGTGGCGTTAACCATGCCGAATACGCGCACCCAGCCTGTTATGCGGTCAAGATCACCAAGCGCCTCTTGCAGGCTGGAAAGGATCGCGAGGGCGGTTAGTTGTGCAAGTTCAAAGCCTTGTTCAACGCTGACATCGGCGCCAAGTTTGCCAAAAGGCCCCGCCAATGACCCATCCGCGTTCAGCGGGCCGTGGCCGGAAATGATGACGCGATTTCCTCGAATATTAACCATGGGAAAGGGCAGGGTAACGCCCGCCGGCATTTGCATGGGGGCGGGCAGGATCAGGTTGTGGCGGGCTAGATTTTGGGCGGTTATGGACATGGGATTCCTGTGGACTGGGCAAAAGCTGATAGTAACCGTAGGGTGTGTGCTTTGCACGCACCGTTTGTGATGGGGTTGAGGAGCGGTGCGTGGGGACCACGCACCCTACAATAGTTTGTAGCCAATGAAGCCATAAGCCGCAATATTACAAACCAAACATACATTCAAAACGCTTTTGAACGGTTCTTTTTTGGTTTTGTGGCGAAATAGCTTCTGGCCAATCTTTGCGCCAAATGCGCCGCCCATAATGGCCGCCAATAATAGGTTAGATTCTGAAATACGCCATTCTCGATTGTTGGCGCGTTGCTTGTCCATTCCGAAAAGCAAAAACGCAATTGTGGTGATCAAAATCGCGTAGAAAACCAGCATTATGGCAGGTTCAAAAGCGAACACATGGCTGCTGGTAGTATTGGCGCCCGGTGCGGCTATGAATACAATTTTACTGATCCAAGAACGACCTTAACTTCCGGCTCCTTGACGGGTGTTTCAGCTTCCGCAGCGCTTTCGCTTCAATCTGGCGAATACGTTCGCGGGTCACGCTAAACTGTTGGCCGACTTCTTCTAGCGTATGATCCGTATTCACACCGATGCCAAAGCGCATCCGCAGCACCCGTTCTTCGCGGGGCGTTAATGAGGCCAGCACGCGGGTTGTGGTTTCTTTTAGATTGCCTTGAATGGCTGAATCCAGCGGCAGCACAGCGTTTTTATCCTCAATGAAATCACCCAGTTGCGAATCTTCTTCATCACCAATCGGGGTTTCCAGCGAAATCGGTTCTTTGGCGATTTTCATCACCTTGCGGACTTTTTCCAGCGGCATTTG
>CAZCDC010000076.1:0-11188 GCA_964497195.1 uncultured Rhodobacterales bacterium
ATCCATTGCACAGGACTCGATGTTGTCGGGCTGTCAGATCAACCGGTTTTTGGTTTTGCACAAAGAACTGGATGCGGATGATGGCGAAATGACCCGCACCCGCAAGGTGCGCCGCAAAATTGTGGCGGATAAATACGATGATCTGATCGGGGCGCTTTATGATGGGTCGCAATCTATCAGCACCGAAACCGAAGTGACATATGAGGATGGCCGCAAAGGTTTCATCAAAGCCACGCTTGAATTGCGTGACGTGAAAATGGTGGCAGCATGAGCGACAGTTACGTGACACCGGATGGCCGCACCATTGGTCCGCCCGTGCTGGAAATGAAAAATATCACGCTGCGGTTTGGCGGTGTGACAGCGATCAAGGATATTTCCTTTGATATTCGCGAGGGCGAGATCCGCGCGATTATCGGGCCAAATGGTGCCGGAAAATCATCCATGCTCAACGTCATCAACGGATTTTATCATCCGCAAGAGGGCGAGGTTTGGTTTCATGGAAAAAAACGCAAAGCCATGAAGCCCTATAAGATAGCCCGTCAGGGCATCGCGCGCACCTTTCAGAATATCGCGTTATTTAAGGGCATGTCCACATTGGACAACATCATGACCGGCCGCTTTACCCACATGAAAACCAATATGTTTTGGCAGGCGATCTGGAAAGGTCCAGCCGAGCGCGAAGAAAATGAAAACCGCGAGATTGTCGAGAAAGTCATCGATTTTCTGGAAATTCAGGCGATCCGTAAAACCCATGTTGGCGCGTTGCCTTACGGTTTGCAAAAACGGGTGGAGCTGGGGCGGGCCTTGGCGGCACAGCCCAAATTGTTGTTGCTGGACGAACCAATGGCAGGCATGAATGTTGAGGAAAAAGAGGACATGAGCCGCTTTATTCTGGATGTAAACGATGAATTTGGCACTACAATCGCGCTGATTGAGCACGATATGGGGGTGGTCATGGATATTTCCGATCGCGTGGTCGTAATGGATTACGGCGCAAAAATCGGTGACGGCACGCCGGACGAAATTATCAACAACCAAGCGGTGATTGATGCATATCTGGGCGTGGCCCATGATTAAGGGGAATTAGATGTTAGACCAAGTTCTTTACGGAATTGAGGCCGCGTTAAACGGGTTAATGACCGGGATCATGTATTCGCTCGTGGCGCTCGGCTTTGTGCTGATTTTCAAGGCGTCGGGCGTTTTCAATTATGCCCAAGGCGTTATGGCGCTGTTTGGTGCGATGACTTTGGTGGCCATTCAAAAAGGCCAAGTGCCGTTTTCGCATTTGATTAACGCCATATTTGGCACCCATATCACCCATTTTGGCTGGGAGGTTCCGGCCCTGCTCGCGATTTTTCTAACCATTGGCGTGATGATCTTGTTTGCCTGGATGGTAGAGCGGTTTTTGCTGAGATATCTTATCAACCAAGACCCGATATTCCTGTTTATGGCCACCATTGGTTTGGCCTATTTCATGGAAGGTCTTGGCGATCTGATGTGGGGTTCCGAGATCAAGGTGATTGATTTGTCGATGCCGGCACTGGGCATTCCGGGCTTGCCGCAGGGCGGATCACTTGTGATCGAGAATGCGACTTCCTGGATGGGCACCGATGCTTTTTATGGGTTCTTTATTGATAAACTGGACATCACAGCGGCGATAATTGCCACATTACTGGTAATCACATTGATGATTTTCAGCCAATACACCAAGACCGGGCGGGCCTTGCGGGCTGTGGCGGATGACCATCAGGCGGCAATGTCGGTTGGCATTTCCTTGCGCACCATCTGGGTGATTGTCTGGTCAATTGCCGGCATGGTGGCGCTGGTGGCTGGCATTATGTGGGGGGCAAAATCAGGGGTTCAATTTAGCCTGAGCCTGATTACGCTTAAGGCCCTGCCGGTGCTGATGCTGGGTGGGTTTACCTCCATTCCCGGCGCAATTATTGGCGGCATGATTATTGGTGTTGGTGAAAAAGTCTTTGAGTTTATCGTTAGCGCGCCATGGTTTGGCGACGCGATGGGGTTCAATTTAAATGCAACTGAAAGCTGGTTTGCCTATGTGCTGGCCCTTATATTCCTTGTCTTCAGACCGCAGGGTCTGTTTGGCGAGAAGATAATCGAGAGGGTATAGACATGTTTTACCGCGAAGCAGGTGATTTCAAGAAAACTTACGCTGAGGATAACCAGACCTTTCCGCTAAAGCTGGATCGTTATGGATATTACGTTATTCTAGCCGTTGCGTTTGGCGTTATCCCGTTTTTCATCAACGATTATTGGGCTACCGCGATACTTTTGCCTTTCCTGATTTGGTCAATTGCCGCGCTGGGCTTGAATATTCTGGGCGGGTATTGCGGGCAAATCAGCCTTGGGTCGGGCGCGTTTATGGCGGTGGGGGCGTTTACGACCTATAAGCTGATGACAGCTTTTCCCGACCTGAATATGTTTGTAATTGTGCTGCTTTCGGGCGGCTCAACCGCAATGGTTGGGTTGGTTTTCGGGCTGCCTTCCTTGCGCATCAAGGGATTTTATCTGGCGGTGGCAACACTGGCCGCGCAGTTCTTCCTTATCTGGATGTTCAATAAATTTGGCTGGTTTTTCAATTATTCGGCTTCGGGGCAGATCAACGCACCGGTGCGATCGGTTTTTGGTTTTGAGGTCACTGGTGCAACAGCGTCAGCGCCGGCAAAATATCTGTTTTGCCTGGTTTTGGTGGTCATCATGGCATGGCTGGCGCGCAATTTAACGCGTGGGCGTATCGGGCGCAGTTGGATGGCCATTCGCGATATGGATATCGCAGCGGAGATCATTGGTGTGAACCCGCTGGCCACGAAACTTAGCGCTTTTGCGATTAGCTCGTTTTTCATCGGTATTGCGGGGTCGCTGTATTTTGCGGTTTATGCAATTGCGATTGATGTCGGCGAGGTCTTTGGCATTATAAAATCATTCCTGCTGCTGTTTATGATCATCATTGGTGGTTTGGGGTCCATTTTCGGCAGTTTTGCCGGGGCCGCAATGCTGGTGACCATGCCGGTATTGCTGAAAAATGTCATGGTTGGCGGCTTGGGATTCCCCAGCGATATTGCCGCCCATCTGGAATTTGTCATCATTGGCTTGCTGATTATGATAACCTTGATTCTTGAGCCAAGGGGAATCGCGCAGCTATGGCGCTTTGTCAAAGCTAAACTTAGATTATGGCCGTTTCCGCATTAGGGGCTGGCCCATCAACGCGACCGGAAATCCGGCGCATTAACGTATGTCAAACCTAAAGGGAGGAAAGACATGAAACTAACCAAACTAGCAGCAATTGCTGTTACCGCAACGATGATTGCGGGGCCTGTGCTGGCTGATCTCAATTTTCCAGCCATCAGTTATCGCACCGGACCATTTGGCGCAAACGGTGCCGAAGTTGCCGATGGATTTGGCGATTATATGGCTTTGCTAAATGCACGCGATGGCGGTATTGGCGGCGTTATGATCAATTCGGTTGAGTGTGAAACCGGCTTTAGCGCTGAAAAAACGATTGAATGCTATGAGGCTACCAAAGGCGACGGCGCGTTGGTGTATACACCGCTTTCCACCGCCGCGACTTATCAGTTGATTCCACGGGTAACGGCAGACGGTATTCCGCTGCATTCCATGGGTTATGGCCGTACATCGGTGGCGAATGGTGATGTTTTCAAGCAGGTTTTCAACTTTCCGGCCAATTACTGGAATGCGGCATCTGTGATTGTGAATCATTTGCTGGACATCAATGATGGTAATCTGGACGGCAAAACCATTGCTCTGGCGTACCACAACTCGGCTTTTGGCAAAGAGCCAATTCCAACGCTTGAAGCACTTGCTGAAATGCATGGATTTGACCTGACATTGCTGGCAATTGACAGCCCGGGCCAAGAGCAAAAATCCCAATGGTTGCAAATTCGCCGCGAACGTCCTGATTATGTATTGCTTTGGGGCTGGGGTGTGATGAATCAGGTTGCGATTCAGGAAGCCGCGAATATCCGGTTTCCAATGGAGAACTTCATCGGTGTTTGGTGGTCCGGTTCGGATAATGACGTGATCCCTGCGGGTATGGCGTCTGACGGCTATAAAGCTGTGACTTTCCATAATGTGGGCACGGATTTCCCGGTATTTGACGACATTCAAAAATATGTTGTTGATGCGGGTCTGGCGACTGGCTCTGGCGCCAACATCGGCACCATTTTGTATAACCGTGGTCTGTATCAGGCGGCTTTGCTGGCTGAAGCTGTGAAGGTTGCACAAGAAATGCACGGCGTGGCGGATATCACTGCGGCAATGATGCGTGATGGCATGGAAAACCTTGTGATCAATGACGAGATCATGGGTGCTGTTGGCCTTGCAGGTTTTGGCCCGAGCTTTTCGGTTTCGTGTGAAAATCATGGTGGCCCAGGTTTGGGTGCTATTCAGCAATGGGATGCGGAATCGCAATCCTGGTCGCTGATCACTGAATTTGGCCCATCAGACATGAGCATCATTCAACCACTGATCATGGCGGATTCGGCGGCTTATGCGGCTGAAAACAACATTGAAAGCCAGTGTAACTAAAATCAATTCCCTCTCCGGCGATCGTGTCGGAGGGGGTTTTTTAAGGAAATGCGATGTTAGATTCGACCGACAATTCTGAAGTATTGTTAGATGTGAACAACATCGAAGTGATTTATAATAACGTAATTCTGGTGCTGAAAGGCGTAAGTCTGACGCTCGACAAAGGCGGCATTACCGCGCTTTTGGGCGGCAATGGTGCGGGCAAAACCACCACGCTAAAGGCGATTTCAAATCTGTTACGGGCTGAGCGCGGTGATGTGACCAAGGGGTCAATCACTTATAAAGGCCAACCGATTGACAAGCTGGACCCGGCGACGCTGGTAAAATCCGGTGTTATTCAGGTGATGGAAGGCCGGCATGTTTTTGAACATCTGACCGTGGACGAAAACCTGATGACGGGCGCCTATACACGCCGTGACGGTAAGGCCGCGATCAAGCAGAGCCTTGAACTGGTGTATGAATATTTTCCGCGCTTGAAGGAGCGGAAAAAATCGCTGGCGGGATATACCTCGGGTGGCGAGCAGCAAATGGTTGCCATTGGTCGCGCATTAATGAGCAACCCCGAAACGGTTTTGCTGGACGAACCAAGCATGGGGCTGGCGCCGCAATTGGTTGAAGAAATATTCGGGATTGTGAAAAACCTGAACGAAAAAGAGGGTGTTTCATTTCTGATTGCTGAACAAAACACCAATGTAGCGCTGCGTTTTGCGCATAAAGGCTTTATTCTGGAATCCGGCCGTGTGGTCATGGAAGGCCCGGCTGGGGAGCTGCGCGAAAACCCCGATGTCAAAGAATTTTATCTGGGCATGTCAGACAAGGGCCGCAAATCATTTCGCGATGTGCGCTCATATCGTCGTCGCAAAAGATGGTTGAGCTAGCCAAAAACAGCGCGCCGGCTGAGGGGCGCTTTGCGGTTAAATCTCCACAATTGTTGACCCTTTGATAGGAAAATATATGCCCACTTATTTTGATGATCTGGAAACCCGCAGCAACGACGAACGCAAAACGGCACAAACCAAAGCCCTGTTGGAGATTGTCCAGCGTGTAGAAAAGGCAGAAACTTCCTGCCTGACTGGCGGCGATAGCCTCCAGTCTGTTGACGACTTGCAGCATCTTTCGGTTTTGCGCAAATCTGATCTAAGCGCGTGGCAGAAAGAAACACCACCTTTTGGGGGAATGATTGCCGAGAATATCGGCCATGTGTTTCAATCTCCCGGCCCGATCTATGAACCCGGTGGGCGGGGTGATGATTGGTGGCGTTTGGGGAGATTTTTACATGCAACGGGCGTCGGCGCAGATGATATTGTTCAAAACTGTTTTTCATATCACCTGACACCTGCGGGCATGATGTTTGAAAGCGCGGCGCGCGCGGTTGGGGCGGTTGTGTTACCCGCGGGTACTGGCCAAACCGAACTTCAGGTACAAGCCGCGGCGCATTTGGGTGTGACGGCATATGCTGGCACACCGGATTACCTGAAAATTATTCTTGATAAAGCCGATGAGATGGGTGTTGATCTGTCCAAAATCACCCGTGCGGCGGTGGGGGGTGGTGCGCTATTTCCTAGCCTTCGGGCGGAATACGCGGATCGCGGTATTCAGTGTTTGCAATGCTATGCCACCGCTGATCTTGGCAATATTGCGTATGAATCCGAGGCGATGGAAGGCATGATTGTTGATGAGGGTGTGATTGTTGAGATTGTAACCCCCGGCACTGGCATTCCTGTTCCTGACGGTGAAATTGGGGAGGTTATTGTAACTGCGCTTAACCCGGATTATCCGCTTATCCGGTTTGCAACGGGTGATTTATCGGCATTTATGGCGGGAACCAGCCCCTGTGGCCGCACGAATATGCGCATCAAAGGCTGGATGGGCCGCGCTGACCAAACCACCAAAATCAAGGGCATGTTTGTACGCCCAGAACAAGTGGCCGCGCTGGTGGCCGCGCATCCGGAAATTGGCCGTGCGCGGATTATTGCAGACAGAATTGGCGAAAAAGACGTGATGCTGGTGCAGGTTGAGGCGCAAAATGCCAATGTTGATGCCATTTCAGCAACGGTTCAATCGATGTTGAAATTGCGTGGCGAGGTTGAAATCCATACGCCTGATAGCCTGCCCAAAGACGGGCTGGTGATCGAGGATCGGCGGAAATATGACTAATTTTGCACTGTGACACATCTGTGATGTTTCATGTGCTGGCGGTTTTGGTATGGTCAGCGCAGGAGGTCCTGATATGAAATTATTTCTTAAAACAATCGCCATTGCGGCAATGTCATTGACAGTAATTCAAGCAAAAGCCGAAAATCTGGCGCTGGTTCTGTCGTTTGAAAACTATGAAAACGGGCGTGATATACGCAATGCTTTGCGCGAACATGACGCGCTTTTGGCGATGTATCGTGGCGCGGGATACCAGACTTTTGGCGGGCGTGACCGGACCCATGCGCAGCTACGGCGCTTGCTTGGCAATTTTGTTGAGGAACTGGCCGAGGCAGATAACGCAGTTATTCATATTAACGGCCATGTTGCCAGTTTTGGCAATCAAAGCTGGATACTGCCCAGCGATACTACCGCGCATTCAGTCGCGGGGCTAGAAATTGACGGAATTTCTATTGGCTTTTTGCTGGAGCTTTTAGCCCAAAAACCGGGGGAATCCGTGCTGTTTTTGGGCCTGCCCAGCCGTGAGTTTGATGCTATTCCCGGGGTTCGCGCCGGCGTTTCAAATGCGGATATGCCAGATGGTGTCATGATGATCAGCGGTGCGATGGCGGATGTTTCGCGCGCTGTTACCCGTGATTTCATGGAGCCGGAGACAATTTTTATTGAAGCTTTGGCCAATAACCGGCACCATTTGGCGGTGGATGGCGATATTCCTTTTGACCTTGTTCTCGCTGGTGAAAATCGCGCGCCACATGTGGCCACGGCTGAGGAAATCGAGGCTGCTCTTGGCCTATCGCGCAATCAACGGCGCAGCATTCAGACAGATTTAAGCTTGCTTGGCTTTGGGCTTGGCTCGGTTGACGGGGTGTTTGGCAATGCCACGCGCCGCGCGGTTCAGCGCTGGCAACAAAGCCAACATTTGACGGTTACGGGGTATCTGACGCAGGAGCAAATCCGGCATCTGGATCAGTTGGCTGATGTCGCACGCCGCGCGGTTGAGGTTGAGGATCGGGCCTATTGGGCGCGCACAGGGGCAAGCGGCGTTGTTAACGAATTACGAACCTATCTTAATCGTTACCCAAACGGGCTGTTTGCGGAACGTGCGCGTGATGAACTGGCGGCCCAAGAGCAAGATTCGGATGTTGAAGAATGGGATCGTGCCAGCACTGCAAACACGTTACTGTCTTATCAGCGGTATCTGGAACGCTATCCAGACGGTGTTTATAACCGCCTTGCCAAGGTGCGCGTACAGGAATTCATGGTAAATGTACCGCAACCCAACACCGATGCGCGCCGTGCGGAAAACCGGTTGCGCCTTGATCAAAGCTCTCGGCTGTTGATTGAGCTGCGCCTCGCGGGTCTTGGATATTCGATTGGCAGCGCTGATGGTAATTTCAACGATGACACCCGTGCAGGCATTCGGCGTTATCAAGAAGATCGGGGCATTCAGGTTACGGGTTATGTTTCGTCTGAGCTGATCCGGATGTTATTGCTTGGCAGATAAAGAAAAGGCCGGACAGTTATGTCCGGCCTTCAAAAATCAAAATGCGTTAAATCAGCCTTGGCGGGCTTTGAAACGTGGTTGGGTTTTGTTGATCACATAAACCCGGCCCTTACGGCGCACAACGCGGCAATCGCGGTGACGCGCCTTAAGGGAGCGAAGCGAATTCTTGACTTTCATAGTCTCTCTCCTATCAGCGGCGCGGTCTGCGCCTGTTAAAAATGGTGGGTATAACTGGGATTGAACCAGTGACCCCTTCGATGTCAACGAAGTGCTCTCCCGCTGAGCTATACACCCGAAAAGCGAACAAGCGCTGCAATCGCAACGCCCGCCTGACGCGGTGTATAAATCGAGTCGCAGCAGGGTTCAAGAGCCTTTTGCACATCTGACAAATTGATCTATATTAGGGCTGTAACCAAATAATCGAGTCGCAATGATTGATGTACCGTACCAGTTATCCCTGCCAAATGTCGCCACATCCTGTGCGGTATTTAATTCTGGCCATAGCGGCCCGGCCTTCCCGCCGGAATTTCTGGAATCAGCAGAATTGCCGCTGGCGCAACTGCGGTCGTCTGAGGATTGTTTTGTTGATCAATTGATTTTGAATGCTCCAGATTGTGGCGCGCCCCTGTTGGCCGCAAGATTTTCGCGTGCATATGTGGACTTAAATCGCGCCGCGTCAGAGCTGGACCCTGCGTTGATTGTCGGATTACCGCGCCAAAAAACCAACCCGCGCATTGCCGTGGGGCTTGGGGTTTTGCCACGGGTTGTGGCAGGGGGCAAAGCCATTCAAAGGGGTAAAATCAGCCTTGAGGCGGCGCACATACGCTTGATTAAGTATTATCACCCCTATCACGATGTGCTTGCACGGATAATAAACGATCAGAAACAAAAATTCGGCATGTGCCTGCTGTTTGATTTTCACTCAATGCCGGACGAGGCTGTACGGTCAGCACCGCGCAGCAATGGCCAGCCGCCGCACATAATTCTGGGGGATCGTTTTGGCACCGCCTGTGATCGCTGGCTTATTGACGCAGTAGAGCATGCTTTTGTACAAAACGGCTTTTCAGTGGCACGCAATGCACCCTTTGCCGGGGGGTTTATTACGCAGAATTATGGCCAGCCTAAAAACCAGGTCCACGCAATTCAGATAGAAATCAATCGCGCGCTTTATATGGATGAGCTATCCCTGACAAAACGCGATAGCTTTGCCTGTTTTCAACAAAGAATCGCAAATGTAGTTGAAAGAATTTCTAATCTTGGACCAGCCGGCCTAAAAATTGCAGCGGAATAAAACCACCACGCAATGTTTTTCTATCTTAGCGAACGGCCTTTCTGGATGGCTTTGTCGCCAAATTTTTGGCGAATCTTGTCGGTAGCAGCCTCTGCGGCGCTACGTTTTGGGGCGTTTTGGTCCAGTAAATCGGGGGTTATGTCCGCTTGGTCTGCGCTGCAAATACCTGACAGCCCAACGCCGATCAGTCGAAATGGCCCTTGGGGCAGTTCTTTTTGCAACATTTGGCTGGCCTGAAGATAAATCGTATCAGCCAGTTGGGTTGGGGAATGCAGGGTAATGCGCCTAGATAGCGCCTGAAAATTGCTTTTCTTGAGTTTTAGCGTCACCACACTTCCGGCTAAATCCTTGGCTTTGGCGCGATCCGAAACCTTTACAGAAAGCCGCCATAAATGCCCGTCCAAAACCATCGAATCGCGGGTATCATCAAAAAATGTGGTCTCGTTGGAAATGCTTTTCATTTTTGCGGATGCGGTAATTTTTCGATAATCCAGCCCCCGCGCCAAATGCCAAAGCCGCGTGCCCATGTCACCGTATTTCTGGGTCAGATCGTCTTTTTCATAACGCAATAAATCCGCGATTGAGCGAATGCCGTCGCGGCTCAGTGTTTGGCGAAACGCTGGCCCCACACCCCAAATAATCCCCACGGGTTTGGTTTTCAAAAACGCGGCCGCCTCGGCTTTGCCAATCAAAGACATACCGCGCGGTTTATCCAGATCAGACGCGATTTTTGCGAGAAATTTATTGTAAGACAGGCCAAAGGAACCGGTAATGCCGACCTCCTCCTCCATGCGTTTCACCAGCCGTGCCATTTGGGCGGCAGGCGGTTCGTTATGGACACGGGTTGTTCCCGTCAGGTCCAGAAATGCCTCGTCCAGTGACAGGGGTTCGATGAGGGGGGTCATATCGTTCATCAGGCTGCGAATCTGTTTTGAAACCTCACCATAAACCGACATGCGCGGCGGTACGATTGTGGCCTCTGGGCATAGTTTTCGTGCTTGAAACATCGGCATGGCAGAACGCACGCCTTTGATGCGGGCAATATAACAGGCGGTGGTAACAACACCGCGATGGCCACCGCCAACAATCAGGGGTTTGTCACGCAAATCTGGATTATCGCGCTTTTCAACGCTGGCGTAAAACGCATCACAATCCATATGGGCAATGGAAAGCTGCCACAGTTCAGGGTGGTGAAACACGCGCGGAGACCCGCAATTCGGACAGCGCTTTTGGCCGGAAAAACCGGTTATGCAATCACGGCAAAGGGCTGGTAAGGGTTGAGGCATGATTCATAAATATTACCATGAATCGCGTTTGTTCACAAGATGTTCTATGTGTGAAACCGTGTATTAACGCCGTGGGCGGCTTGCATATTGGCCAGAATTTCCTGCGCGGCGCCGCGCGGATCGTTGGATTGCCAAATCGGGCGGCCCACCACGATATGGTCCGCGCCCTCGGCAATGGCTTGTGCGGGGGTTGCGATACGCTTTTGATCGCCGCTCTCGCCGCCCTGCATGCGCACCCCGGGGGTAACGATCAGTTTGCCGTTCGATTCTGGCAATGCTCGAATGAGCGCCGCTTCTTGTGGTGACGCAATAACCCCGTCTGCCCCTGCCAAAAACGCTAATCGTGCGCGCTCAACCACCAGTTCATGCACCGTGCCCGCCCGCATC
>CAZCDC010000077.1:0-5042 GCA_964497195.1 uncultured Rhodobacterales bacterium
ATGACATTTTCAAATCTGCCTTCCCCATGGATGACTGACGAACATAAAATGGTTGATGAAATGACCTTTCAGTTCATCACTGAAAAATGGCAGCCGAGGTTTGAAAAGTGGCGCGCGCAAGGCCAAATGGACCGCGACGCATGGTATGAGGCCGGCGAAATGGGCCTGCTCTGCGCGTCTATCCCCGAAGAATACGGCGGCGCGGGCGGTGATTTTGGCTATGATGCCGCGATTTACATGGCGGCAGGGCGGGCCAATTATGCAAGCTGGGGCAACGGTATTCATTCGGGCATCGTGGCGCATTATATTCTGGCCTACGGCACCGAAGACCAAAAACAACGCTGGCTGCCAAAAATGGCCACCGGCGAATTGGTGGCGGCATTGGCCATGACCGAACCCTCCTGCGGGTCCGATATGCAAAACATAAAAACCCGCGCGATCAAGGATGGTAATGTTTATAAAATGAACGGCGCCAAGACATTTATCACCAATGGCCAAGTGGCTGATTTGATATTGGTGGCCTGCAAAACCGACCCCAAAGAAAAATCCAAAGGCGTATCCTTGATGATGGTTGAGGCAGCAGACGCGGAGGGAAATGGTTTTACGCGTGGCCGTAATCTCGACAAAATTGGCCTGAAAATGGCAGATACGTCCGAGCTGTTTTTTGAAGATTTAGAAATCCGTCCAGACAACCTGCTTGGCACCGAGGAAGGCCAGGGATTTTATCAAATGATGCAGCAATTACCCCAGGAACGCCTGATTATCGGCTGCAACGCGGTGGGTGCTATGGAAGCCGCGGTTACCCAAACCATTGAATATTGCAAAACCCGCGAGGCTTTTGGCGGCCCGCTCACCCAGTTTCAAAACACCCGATTCAAGCTGGCGGAATGCAAAACCAATACCGTGGTGGCGCGTTGTTTTCTGGATAGCTGTATCGCGGCACTGATTGCCGGAAATCTGGATGTAGAAACCGCTGCAATGAACAAATACTGGCTGTCGGATTTGCAAGGTGTTGTGCTTGATGAATGCCTGCAATTGCATGGCGGCTATGGGTTTATGATGGAATATCCGATTGGTGAGATGTGGACAGATGCGCGTGTGCAACGTATTTATGGTGGCACAAACGAGATCATGAAAGATCTTATTGCGAGGAAATTATGATAGGCTCGGCGCAAAAACTATTATGCCTCCGGCGGGAGTATTTAAAAAACAAAGAAGCTGCGCCCCTGCCGCAAAGCAGAGGCGACTTACTTCTTCGTTTACGGCCATCGGCTCTCCAGCCTGTACCGCATCGCCAATTTTGCCGACTTATGGTTAATAAACTATTACCGGCTTCTTTGTTTCTTAAATACTCAAATCCCACCGCCTCGACAGGAGCGGCCCTATGAAACTGTATTGCTTCGCCCAATCCGGCAATGCCTATAAGGTTGCCAATTATCTAAATGTAGCGGGCATTCCGTGGCAGGAAGAATTTGTTGATTTTTTCAAAGGCGAAACCCGCAGCCCAGAATTTCGCAATATCAATGAAATGGGCGAGGTGCCGGTGCTGGTAGATGGAGATATCCATCTTTCCCAGTCTGGTGTGATCCTTGATTATCTAATCGAAAAAACTGGCCATTTTGCCCCTACACCGGACAACCGGCGCGCGGTTTTGCGTTGGGTTTTGTGGGACAATCACAAAGGTTCCAGCCAGTTTGGCATGACCCGGTTTTTGAATAATTTCCTGCCGGAAAAACACCGCAACGCTGATGTGATTGCATTTTCTATCAGCCGCTGTCAGGCCGCATTGGCCACGCTAAATACCCATCTTGAAAACCGCGAATGGATGGTTGGCAACACCCCCACCGCCGCTGATTTTTCCTGCTCCGGTTATTTGTTTTACAACGAACCATTCGGCATGGAGCGCAGCAAGCACCCCCACATAGAGGCATGGCTGGAAAACATCCGCCAATTGCCCAACTGGAAACACCCCTACGATTTAATGCAGGGCCACCCTTTAGGAGAATAACATGATTGAAGCCTATATTTATGACGCAGTGCGCAGCCCGCGCGGCAAAGGCCGCAAAAACGGCTCCTTAAACGAGGTCACATCTGTGCGCCTGTCGGCCAATGTGCTAAACGCGCTGGCTGAACGTAATAATCTGGATACCCAAGCCGTAGAAGACGTAATTTGGGGCAATGTCACCCAAGTAATGGAGCAAGGCGGTTGTTTGGCGCGCTCCGCTGTGCTGCTATCGGATTACGCTGAAAGCGTGCCGGGCCTGTCGATTAACCGTTTTTGTGCATCGGGTATGGAGGCGACAAATATTGGCGCCAACCAAATCCGTGGCGGCGCAGGGCAAGCCTATGTTACCGGTGGTGTTGAAATGATGGGCCGCGTGCCGATGGGATCGGATGGTGCCGCCATTGCGGTTGATCCTGAATTGGCCATGAAAACCTATTTTGTCCCACAAGGTATTTCCGCCGATATTATCGCTACTGAATACGGATTTTCGCGCGATGATGTGGATGCTTATGCAATGGAATCGCAAATCCGCACCGCCATAGCCATCAAGGAAGGTCGCTTTGATAAATCCTTGATCACCATCAAAGACCGTAACGGCCTGACTATTCTTGACCATGATGAATTTCCGCGCCCCGGCACCGATATGCAATCGCTTGGCGGGCTAAAAGCCGCGTTTAAGGACATTGGCGAAAACATGCCCGGGTTTGATGCCGTGGCGATGCTGAAATACCCGCATCTGGAGCGCATAAACCATGTGCATCACGCCGGTAATTCCTCGGGCATTGTGGATGGTGCTGCCGCCATTCTGGTTGGTTCAGCGGATTTTGGCGAAAAATACGGCCTCACGCCGCGCGCCCGCATTCGCGCCACCGCCAAAATCGGCACAGACCCAACCATCAATCTAACCGGTCCCGTTCCGGTAACCGAAAAAATCCTTGCGGAAGCTGGCATGAATATCAACGACATCGATTTGTTTGAGGTCAATGAGGCCTTCGCCGCTGTTGTGCTGCGGTTCATGCAGGCGTTTAATGTTGACCATTCAAAGGTAAATGTTAATGGCGGCGCGATTAGCCTTGGCCATCCGCTTGGTGCAACAGGTGCGATGATTATCGGCACGGCTTTGGACGAACTTGAACGCTCCGGACAAGGCACCGCCCTTGCAACCCTTTGCGTGGCATCCGGCATGGGCGCTGCAACCATCATTGAAAGAATATAACATGACCCAGCAATTTTTCTATGATCTAGATACTGACGGCGTGGCCACCATCACATGGAACCAGCCCGAAACCAGCCTCAACCTGATGACCGCTGAGGGCTTTCAACAGCTCAACGGATTCGTTGACGATGCACTGGCAGATGATGCCGTCAAAGGCGTTATTATCACCTCAGCCAAAAAGGATTTTGCCGGCGGCATGGACCTCAAAGTCCTTGCCAAAATGCGCGAAGATGCGGGCGATAACCCTGCCCAAGGCGTGTTTGACGGGGTGATGGCCATCCACCAGATTCTGCGCAAAATTGAACGTGCTGGTATGGACCCAAAAACCAACAAAGGCGGCAAACCTTTTGCCTGGGCATCCCCGGGCACCAGTGCTGGTATTGGCATGGAAATCGCGCTGGCTTGTCATCGTCGTATTGTTGCGGATAACCCAAAAGCCAAGCTGGGCTTGCCGGAAATTCTTGTCGGGATTTTTCCGGGGTCGGGCGGCACCACGCGGCTTGTGCGCATGATGGGGCCAATGATGGCCGCGCCGCTATTGTTGGAGGGCAAAATGCTGCCGCCCGCAAAATCAAAAGCCGCTGGTGTGATTGACGAAATTGTTCCGAGCGATGCATTGCAAAGCCGCGCCAAAGAATGGGTGTTGGCCGCAACCGACAAAGATATCCTAAAACCATGGGATGCACGCGGCTATAAAATGCCCGGCGGCGCGCCTTATCACCCTGCTGGTTTCATGACCTTTGTGGGCGCTGTTGCCATGGTGCATGGCAAAACCCAAGGGGTTTATCCTGCTGCCAAAGCCATGCTTGCCGCTATTTATGAGGGCGCGTTAACAGATTTTGACACCGCCATTCGTATTGAAGCCCGCTGGTTTACATCCGTAATGCTCAACCCGTCATCGGCGGCGATGATCCGGTCGCTTTTCGTTAACAAAGGTGCTTTGGAAAAGGGTGCGGTGCGGCCTGATGTTGCTGACCAACGGGTGCAAAAACTTGGCATTATGGGCGCTGGCATGATGGGCGCTGGCATTGCCATTGTTTCCGCCATGGCAGGCATTGAGGTTGTTTTGATCGACCAAACCCAAGAAAGCGCCGATAAAGGCAAAGCCTATGTTGAGCATTATCTCGACCAAGGGATCAAACGCAAAAAAACCACACCCGAGAAAAAACAGGCGGTGATGGCCCTGATAACAGCCACCACCGATTATAATGCGCTAAAAGGTGCGGACCTGATCGTTGAGGCGGTGTTTGAGGATGTTGCTGTTAAAGCCGAAGTGACCAAAAACGTGCAGGCTGTTGTTGGGCCGGATTGCATTTTTGCCACCAACACCTCAACCCTGCCCATTACCGAGCTGGCCAAAGCCAGTAATAACGCGGAGCAATTCATCGGCATTCACTTTTTCAGCCCCGTTGAAAAAATGGCTTTGGTGGAAATCATCAAAGGTGCAAAAACCGGAGACCGTGCCGTGGCCAAGGCCCTCGATTTTGTCCGTCAAATCCGCAAAACCCCGATTGTGGTTAATGACGCGCGGTTTTTCTACGCCAATCGCTGCATTATTCCCTATATCAATGAGGGCCTGCGCATGGTGGTTGAGGGCGTTATCCCCGCCACGATTGAAAACGCCGCAAAACAGCTCGGCTTTCCGCTTGGCCCGTTGCAGCTAAACGATGAAACCTCGATTGATCTGGGTGTAAAAATCGCCAAAGCCACCAAGCTGGCCATGGGTGATGCTTATGACGATAGCGCTGACGAGGTGCTGTTCAAACTGTTTGACGAGGGCCGTTTGGGGCGCAAATCCAAATCCGGTTTTTATAATTATGA
>CAZCDC010000077.1:5142-11073 GCA_964497195.1 uncultured Rhodobacterales bacterium
AAGCGGCCCAATCAGCCGCCTAAAAACTTACGCCCCGATCTATCCGGATTGGGGCGTTATTTCAAATTCAAGCTCTGAGATTTCCTCAAGCATTTCATAGTCTTGCGCATAAGCCAATTCCAGAACAGAACGGGTTTTGCTGGAGAGCTCAGTTGAAACCCGCATGTTATCCTCGTCAAATCCAAAATTGCTTTTCAGGTTAAACTGGCGAATTGCATAGCCAAAAATTTCAGTGGTGACCGTGCCAAAATCAACTTCCCAGCTTTCATGACGGCCGATAAAATCATAATCAATCAAATCAAACGCAATATTGCGGCGTTGCAACCGCCAAAGCGCCACCAAATCCCGTGTTTCAGAATCTTCGGCCACCAACAGCGCAAAATCCTCTATCGAAAGATCACGGTCTAAATCCAGACCCAAGCGTTCAAACAGCTGTTTGCGCGGCCCAGAATTTGGTGTGCGGCGGGTAAGCGTACCGGTATAGGCCGCCTGAACCCTTGTTGCCGGGTCGCGCACAAAGCAAAATTTAACAAAGCCCGGATCCTCTAGCATTAGGCCAAAAGCGGTATCAGAAACTGCATTCGGGGCCAACATCGGGTTATTGGCGCGGGCATTTACATCGGTGGCGTTTTTCATCTCCATCGGCGCGCCGGCCAATTCCGAAATCGCCATGTTAAGGCTTGCCTTTGAATTCGCAGCACTGGCGACGGGATTGCTGAAAAAAATCAACCCGTTATCTTCGCAGAAATGCACATAATAATTCAGCGCAAAAGTGCCCCCCATGGTTGCCCTGATCGCGCCGGTCATCCGTGCTGCACCTTGTTCATGTTCGGTCATAAATTTCTTTCAATGCAAAAATTGCAATATTCTTAACTTAGTTAATCGCTGGCGACATACAATTATACGTGAAAAATTATTTTTAGATGAAAATGCTTTGATTTCGGCAAACATTGGCTAAACTTACCAAAAAAGCGGGAGCAATAAATGAATAACATGATGCAAGAATACCCATTACGCGTGAGCGAAATTATTGACCACGCAGCATTATTACACCCCGACCGCACCGTGTGTGGTCGCAGCATTGAAGGCCCGATTATCAGCTCCAACTGGAAAAAAGTCCACACAGATGCCAAGAAAATGGCCGCCGCGCTGATTGCGGTTGGCCTTAAAAAAGGCGATGTTGTCGGGGTAATGGCGTGGAATACGCCGCGCCATTTATCGGTTTGGTACAGCATTCCGGGTGCTGGCGGGGTTAATCATACCCTTAATCCGCGCCTGTTTGCGGACCAGCTGGTTTACATTATCAACCACGCTGAAGACCGTTTTCTGATGGTTGATTTTGACCTGCTGCCGGTGATCGAAAATATCTATGACCGGCTGGAAACCGTTGAAAAAGTCATCGTCATGACCGATCGCGCGCACATGCCCGACAGTAATATCCCCGATTTACTGTGTTACGAGGAGTTGATCGCAGCCCAATCCGTTGATTTCACTTGGGTGCAAGGCGACGAAACCGAAGCCTGCGGTATTTGTTATACATCGGGCACCACGGGGGATCCAAAAGGCGTGGTTTATACCCATCGTTCCAATGTGCTGCACGCGCTGACCTCCTCCGCCAAAGACATGATGGGGGCGTCATCCAATGACCGGATTATGCCGGTGGTGCCGCTGTTTCATGCCAATGGCTGGTCTATTGCGTATTCCGCGCCGATGGTTGGCGCATCATTGGTGCTGCCCGGGCGTGATATGACCCCGGCTGGCCTGTTTGAAATGTTGGAGCTGGGTGTGACTTTTACCGCCGCTGTTCCCACCATCTGGATGCAGCTTTTGCAGTATCTTGACGACAATAATTTGCAGCTTCCCAGCCTTGAAAAGGTGATCATTGGCGGGGCGTCCTGCCCGCGCTCTGTGGTGGAGACATTCCAGAATAAATACGGCGTGCAGGTGTTGCACGCTTGGGGCATGACCGAAATGTCGCCGCTTGGCACCGTGTGTAGTTTTAAGCCCGAAATCATGAAAATGGACCCAGAGGCCCGTCTTGATATCCAAGAAACTGTCGGCCACGCGCCCTTTGGTGTTAGCTTGAAAATCACCGATGATGCCGGTGCTGACCTGCCATGGGATGGCGAAACACAAGGCAAATTATGGACCAAAGGCGCGTCAGTTGTCAGGCGATACCTAAAGGCCGAAAGTGACGCCGTAGATGCGGATGGCTGGTTTGACACCGGCGATGTCGCCACTATAAATGCGCATGGATATGTACGCATAACCGATCGTTCAAAAGACGTGATAAAATCGGGCGGCGAATGGATTTCCTCAATCGAGCTGGAAAACTGCGCAGTTGGCCACCCGCTTGTGGCCGAGGCCGCCGCCATTGGCATCCCGCATCCCAAATGGGATGAACGACCCATTCTGGTAATTGTTGCCGCTGGCGAAAAACCTGACAAAGCCGAAATCATGACCTTGATGGCGGGAAAATTTGCCAAATGGCAATTGCCCGATGATATCATTTTTATGGATGAAATCCCGCATACCGCGACTGGTAAAATCTCCAAACTTCTGTTACGTAAAAAACTGGCGGATCAAGGGTATGAACTGCCCAAGTAACCAGTGGAAAGAACGTCATGACCGCGCTTGACAAATATGTGCGCCTAGAGGCCATCGGCCATTGGCAGCCCCGTGCGAATGCGGAAACCCAAGAAATCATCGTGTCCTTTGGCAATTCCACCCTGCAATTTACCAGTATGGATGACACACCGCTAACCCATTGGGCCTTGCGCGCGGTCAAACGTGTTGGCACCAAAGGCAGCAGCATTATCTATTCGCCCGATAACCAAGCCGACGAAACCTTGCTGATTGATGACCCCGATATGATCCGCGCCATTACTGCCGTGACCTTTGAAATCGGGCAAATGCAGCCCCGCAAACGCAGTTTGAAAAAATACGTCTGGCTTGGTGTGCTGATACTGGCGATTGGCCTGCTAAGCCAGTCCGGCCCGATAATTTATAGCTGGGCCGCTAAACTCACCTCGCCGGCCCGCCTCGAAATGTTTGCAAAAGATATTGACAACCAAATGCAACAGCAAAGCCCGCGCGTTTGTCTCGATTACCGTGCGGTTGCTGCATTAAGCAATTTTTCAACACTGCTTGAGCTGGCCCCGCCCCCTGAACTAATTGTTTCCCACCAAAAAAGCCCAACCAGCTATGGCTTGGCCAATGGCGACATCCATTTGGCATATGATCTGATCAGCCAAAGCTCCGATGCAGAAACCCTCGCGGCAGAGATCGTCGTGGCCTATATGATGATTGAACGCCGCGCGCAGTTATTACACGTGCTGGAAAAATCAGGGCCGTTTGCCAGCATTGGACATATTTTTGGCAGGGATGTACAGCCAAACTTGCCAATGAATTTCCCAACACCTTTGGCCACAGATTATGTCACAGCACGCGATCATCTTTATGCAATTGGCATCAGTACCGGCCCGTTACAGGAAATGGCCAGCCGTAACGGTTTTGGCCTTCCGGTCAAAGGCTCTGCTGATATTACGCCCTTTGCACCGCAGATATTTAAAAATATCAAAACCTATTGCGCATCTTAAATTTGACAAACCCCGCCAAATGGTTAAATTCCCTTAATCACACAAAGGACACGTGAAATGACTGCGCAACGCTTAACAATGACAATCGCCGGTGGCTTTATTCTGGTCAGCCTTTTAATGGGCCATCTGAACGGCCAATTTGACCTGACCAAATTCGGCTGGACATGGATGCTGATATTTGTTGGCGCCAATCTATTTCAATCCGGCATTACCAAATTCTGTCTGATGACCAATATTTTGCGCAAACTCGGCGCCACCTGATTAATGGTCGGCCAGAATATGGTCACTGGCCTTTTCGCCAACCATAATTGACGGCGCATTCAGATTACCATTGGTAATACGCGGAAAAATAGAGCTGTCGGCCAGCCGCAGCCCATCTACGCCAATCACCTTGCAATCGGGGTCAACCACCGCGCCCGCATCATCGCGCGCGCCCATTCGAGCCGTGCCACACGGGTGAAAGGCGCTCTCGGCATGCTCCGTGATAAACCCGTTCAGTTCGTCATCACTTTGCAATTCCGCCCCCGGCTGGATTTCCTTGCCGGCAAATGGCGCAAACGCTTTTTGCCCGAAAATCTGCCGCGTTAGGCGGATGCAATGGCGAAATTCTGCCCAGTCATCTGCATGGCTCATATAATTAAACCGAATTTCAGGTGCCACATTCGGGTCAGAACTTTTCAGCGTCACTGCGCCGCGCGATTTTGAGCGCATCGGGCCGACATGGGCCTGAAACCCGTGACCCTCAGCCGCGATTTTACCATCATAACGCACTGCAATGGGGATGAAATGAAACTGGATATCGGGGTAATCAACCGCATCGCTGCTGCGCAAAAACGCCGCCGTTTCAAACTGGTTAGATGTGCCAAGCCCGGACTTGGCCATCAACCATTGCGCGCCAATGCGGGCCTTGGAAAACAGGTTCCAATACCGATATAACGTAATAGGTTTCAGGCTGGCCTGCTGGATATACAGTTCCAGATGGTCTTGTAAATTTTGCCCCACCCCAGCGCGATCAGCCACCACATCAATGCCGTGTTCGGCCAAATGCGCCCCCGGGCCAATGCCCGACAACATCAGGATTTTGGGCGAATTAATACTGGAGGCCGAGATAATAACCTCGCGCCGCGCCTTGATAATTTCAATCTTACCCTTGCGTTCAACCTCAACCCCCACAGCCCGCCCATTTTCAATGATAACTTTGCGGGCAAAACACCGGACCAATTCACAATTGCGCCGCTTTAGCGCCGGGCGAATATAGGCATTGGCGGTCGACCAACGCCTCCCCCGCCAAACGGTCTGCTCCATTGGGCCAAAACCTTCTTGAAATTCACCGTTATAATCATGAGTAGTGGGAAACCCCATTTGGCTGCCTGCGTTAACAAATGCCGAATGTAGGGGATTGTCACGTAGGCCCCGAGTGACGTGGACCGGACCATCGGTACCACGCCAAGCAGAGTAGCCGCCGTGCCACTCCTCCATACGCTTGAAATATGGCAAAACCGAGGCAAAACCCCACCCGACGGCCCCATTTTTGTCCCAATGGTTAAAATCTTGCGCATTTCCGCGTACAAAAACCATACCATTAATGCTGCTGGACCCGCCAACAACCTTGCCACGTGGTGTCACCAGCCGCCGATTCCCCAAATGCGGTTCCGGCTCGGTCTGAAACCCCCAATCATAGCGTTTCATATTCATCGGATAAGAAAGCGCCGCCGGCATTTGGATAAACGGCCCAAAATCTGACCCACCATACTCTAAAACCAGCACAGAATGCTTGCCGCTCTCGCTTAAGCGGTATGCCAGCGCCGCCCCAGCAGAACCAGAACCGATAATGACAAAATCAGCCTCCACTGCGAATCGTCCGCTGAATGCGCATTTCCCAATATTGGTTAATTATTGCGACCATTTCGTTGCGCTGCAATTTATGGCCCCGCAATGCATGGCGGATATAGAACCCGTCGATCATCGCAGCAATACCTTTGGCCAATGTTTGCGCGTTTTGGTTGCTGGTAAGTTTGCAAAGGTCAAAAACCAGATTGGAATGCAGCCGTTTGGAATAAACCCTGAGCAACCGCGCGGCGCGTGCTGAACATTGGGCCTGAACATAAAAGCTCAACCATGCCGACACCGTTTCTTTTGAAAATTGCGAGGCTGAAAAACTGGCCTCAATAATCGCCCTCAGCCGCTGTTCGGGGTCACGCAATCCGCGCAGATCCCGCGAAACCTGCGCGCTAAGCTGCCCCAGTAAATGCCGCATTGCCGCCAGCAGCAAATCATCTTTGCCGCCAAAATAATGATGCGCCAAGGCCGAGGATACCCCTGCCCGTTTGGC
>CAZCDC010000078.1:0-10932 GCA_964497195.1 uncultured Rhodobacterales bacterium
CTTTACCAAGAAATTCGGCGACCTGACAGTGATCGACCAAATGAATCTTGAAGTCCATGACGGTGAAATGATCGCCCTGTTGGGGGGGTCAGGCTGCGGCAAATCGACAACACTGTTCTCGATTTGCGGCATTCACAAGGTCAATGGCGGACGGATATTATTTGGCGATCGTGACGTCACCAACATCACATCCCAAGAACGCAATGTCGGCGTAGTGTTTCAATCCTTTGCGCTTTATCCGCATATGACAGTGGAAAAAAATATCGGCTTTCCACTGAAATTGCGTAAAGAAAGCAAAGAGGAAATCAAACGCAAAGTTGACGAGATTGCCGAAATGGTGCATATCGAAGAATTGTTGCAACGTCGCCCCGGCGAATTATCTGGCGGCCAGCAACAACGTGTTGCCTTAGCTCGCGCCCTTATCCGGCGTCCTGATGTTCTGCTGCTGGACGAACCTTTGGCCAACCTTGACGCCACATTGCGCCTCGAAATGCGTTCGGAAATTCGGCGTATTCAGCAAGAAACCGGTATCACCGCGGTGCTTGTGACCCACGATCAGGTCGAAGCCATGAGCATGTGTGACCGTATCGCCATCATGGATGCGGGCAAGATCATCCAGATCACCGAACCCAAGGATATGTATTATAACCCTGTTACGGAATACGTGGCAGGATTTCTCGGCAGCCCGCCGATTGCATTTCTCGATGGTCAAATTCAGGACGGAAACTTTGTTGAACCTAGCACTGGCGTTAAAATGCCGGTTACTGCTGCCATCGCTTCCTCCCATTCGGGGCAATCTGTTCGGGTTGGCATCCGTCCTGAATTTTTTCAGCCAAATGGCGCGACCAAGCTCAAAGGCAAAGTATCCTTTATAGAATCGCAAGGCCGTGAAACCTTGTATAATGTGACCCTGCCAGACGGAAAAATCCTGCGATCCATTCAAGGTGTCCATGAGCCGATAAAAATCGGTGATATGGTTGAGTGGGGCGTGAACACTGAAAGCATGCTGGTATTTGACAAAAACGGAATACGCCTTTGACCCTAAGCAAAGATTGGTTGAACAAGTTTGGCTGGCCCGCAACATTGTTGACGGGCCATCCGCTTGCCATTGCGCATCGAGGCGCGTCAGATTACGCCCCCGAAAACACCCTGAAATCATTTCAAATCGCTGCTGACCTTTGTTCGGAAATGTGGGAGCTGGATGTGCGGTTGTCAGCAGACGGCGTATGCGTCGTGACCCATGATGATGACCTGACCCGCGTTGCCAAACAAGATTTACGTGTGTCAGAGGCCGCTTGGGCAGAGATCAAAGCCCTGCAATTGCCCGAAGGCCAGCATATTCCAAGGCTGGAGGAGGTCATTGATCTGGCTAAACAGACCGGTTGCGGTTTGTATATCGAGATTAAAGGCGAAGGCGCGGGGCCGGTGGCGTGGAAATTGTTAAAAGCCGCTGATTTCCGGTTTGCCTGCCTGGCGTCATTTAACGTGGATTGGATAAAAGAGCTTCGTGCCACAGATTGCAATTATCCGCTGGCGGTTTTGGTTCCCACGGGGGCGGATCCGTTCAGGTATCTGGCTGGGTTACAGGCCGATATTATACATTTATGTTGGCGCGACTGGACCGATGCGCCACATGAACTGGTTACGAATGAACTTGTGGAAAAACTGCAAGCAGCGAATTTTCAGATTGTTACATGGGACGAGGACCGAAGGGCCGTTCTTGACGGGTTGGCGGATAAACCAATATTGGGTATTTGCAGCAATCGGCCGGAAATCTTGAAACCTTATCCTGACGATGCCGTTGCCGATATTATTTGCCATCGCGGCGCAAATTGGCTGGCGCCAGAGAACACGCTGGAGGCCGAACGGATATGTCTTGATCAGGGATTTCAGTATGTTGAACTGGATGTTCGAACCACAAAAGACGGAGAGATTGTTGTTATCCATGATGATAATTTACGCCGTACGACGGGCTTTGAGGGTTTGGTTAAAGATCATACACTGGAGGATATTCAAGCACTTGATGCGGGTAGTTGGTTTCGTGATGGCGCGGCGGGATACACAATTCCGACGCTCAAGTCTTTTCTGACCCGCGCCAAAGGGCGCAGCGGCATTTATGTGGAGATCAAGCAAGCAGACCCGCAAGCGTTGTTAGACGTTATCAATGCCGAGGACATGCTGGCGGATGTTTTTTTCTGGGGCTGGGACATCAAAATGTTGCGCTGGCTGCGGGCTAAATCCCCCGACATTCAATTGATGGCTCCGCGCTGGATATATAAATCTTTGGATGAAGCTATTGCCGCATACACACCTCAAATTATCGAATTTGATGTAGAGAAACACACACCGGAGTTGATCAAATCAGAGATAGCAGAATGCAAAAAACGCGGCATTCGCTCAATGGTATTTAGCACAAGACGCGGGTGGAATGATTTGATGATTGTTAAAAATTATGGCGGGGATATGGTCAATCTTGGCTATCCGGACCGTTTCAAAATACTGGTTTCGTACCCGCAAGTACGGGCGCATTTTCTGGCCATGCAAGGTGCTTTGGAATGAATGAACGCTTAGAATTCACGTGTGATCTGGCGCGAAAAGTGGGTCAGGAAGCCCTGCGGTTTTGGCAGCAGAATGGTGTTGATAATCTTGGAGCAGTTGAAAAAGGATTACAGGATTTTGTGACCATTGCTGACAAAGCTGCAGAGGCCACCATCCGTAATGCATTGGCGGAAAAATATCCGGAAGACGGGTTTTTAGGCGAAGAAAGTGGCGGTGACATCGGCAACGCAGGATACTGGGTCGTTGACCCGATTGATGGAACCGCAAATTATCTGCGTGGGTTACGGCATTGGGGCGTTTCAATCGCGTATGTTTTGGATGGGGAAACGGTTTTGGGTGTGGTCCATGACAGCCCTACTGATCGAATATACGCAGCGACTCTAAACGGTGGCGCCACCTGTGAGGGCAAGCCGATTGCGGTTTCAAATACCAGCGACCCTCACAAAGCCGTTGGCATCTTGGGCGCTTCGCGTCGTACGCCGTTTTCGCATTACCTTTCGCAGCTTCAAACGCTTTTTGATGCTGGGATTGAGCACCGCAAAATTGGTTCTGCCGCGATCGGCATAGTGCGTGCGGCCGAGGGTGTTTGTGATTTTTATTACGAAAAACATCTAAATAGTTGGGACGCGCTTGCGGCGGCTCTGATCGCTCAGGAAGCGGGTGCCAAAATTGTCGTTCCGCAAATGGATCAATTCATTTCAGAGGGCGGTGAGGTGCTGTGCTGCACGCCATTACTGGCCAACCAAATTACCGGATTACTAATTGGGCAAGAAGAATTAAATAAATGACCAATCTAACATGGAACCAGATAATTGGTGGCGATTGCAGGCAAATCTTTGACTTACCGTTTTTGTTTGGCACCGACGGCAACAGCCAATGCCATTGCCAGCGAGATTGATGCAGATAATGAGCGAAACGCACCAACGTCGACTTCTGACACTGTCAGCGACAGAAACTGTTCTTTCAACAAAGGGCTGAAAACACCGTCAGTAATGGCAATGACGGCATTATCCCGTGCAATAGCGGAATCTGCCAGCGCGATGGTTTCTTGGGAGTATGGTGCAAAAGTTATAACGATCAGGGCGTCATTTTTGCGAATTGCGTTGCCTTGATTCAAACCCGCAACACCGTCGTGTAAAATCGCCGGCACATCCATTTTTTCAAAAGCATACGCAAGATAACTGGCAACAGGAAAGGCGCGGCGAAAGCCTGCGATATGAATGAGCGGCGCTTTTGCTAAAACTTCCACCGATTTATCGAGTATTTCCAGATCAACAGAGCTGGCAAGATTTTCAAGCGAGGTGCGGCCTGCTTCTACAAATTCACCCAATAATGCAGCAGCAGACCCGGCACCGGATTTTTGTAGATTAGCCAAGCGTGTTGCGTAATCGGGCCAGCGTTGTGCATAATTTTCTCGAAAAAGCTTTTGCATTTCTGAAAAGCCTGAAAACCCCATCAACTGACAAAACCGCATAAATGCAGAAGGCTGAACATCAGCGGCTTCGGATAAATCCGCAACTGTCGAGACAGCAATCCGGTCGGTATTTTCTGCTACGTATTGGGCGCATTGACGAAGCCGCTTTGGCAAGCTGCCCGATATTTGCGCAATTCGACGGTGGAATTCATCAATGGTAACGGGCGCCGAGTATTCATTCATGTCGTTTCTTTCTTTTTTACTTGACTTGACGGCATTCTAATATAATCCAGTATATGAAACAAATATTCTATTTTGGGGTTAAGTGTAAAGCGTAAATTATATTTTACGCGCAAAGCAAGAACAGGCAAAGGGCAAAAATATGACACTAAATATCGCTTTGCTGGGCGCGGGTCGCATTGGGCAAGTTCATGCAAAAGCAATATCCGCAAACCCGGCAGCAAAATTGATCGCGGTTTTTGATCCGTTCGAGACGGCGCAAAATTTGTTGATCGATCAATATGGCGGTGAGGCTTGTGATATAGGCGCAATTGCAACATCCGATGATGTGGACGCTGTGGTGATTTGCACGCCGACAAATACCCATGCAGATTTGATAGAACAATTTGCGCGGGCCGGAAAAGCGATATTCTGTGAGAAGCCGATTGATTTGAACATTTTGCGGGTTCGTGAATGTTTGGCTACTGTTTCCAAATTGAATGCGCCGTTGATGGTAGGATTTAACCGCCGGTTTGACCCTCATTTTGTTGCGCTTAAGGCTGCGATTGAGGATGGCGCGATTGGCGCGGTTGAGATGGTTAACATCATTTCGCGAGACCCCGGCGCACCGCCTGCTGAATATATCAAGATTTCAGGCGGGATATTCCGTGACATGACGATTCATGATTTTGATATGGCGCGGTTTTTACTGGCTGAGGAGATTGAAACGGTGTTTGCCAGTGCTTCCAATCTTGTGGATCCCGAAATTGGCGCCTTAGGTGATTTTGATAGCGTTAATGTGGTTTTAAAAACCGCAAGCGGCAAGCAATGTGCGATTTCGAATTCCAGACGGGCAACATATGGGTATGATCAACGGATCGAAGTTCATGGATCATCGGGTCTGGTCTCGGCAGAAAACCAACGCCCGGTCAGCATCGAAATTGCCAATGCAAATGGGTATACTCGGCCACCTTTACATGATTTTTTCATGACGCGGTATCTGGATGCTTACAGGGCTGAAATCGCGGCATTTATTGCAATGCTGACCGATGATGCGCCAGCATCCCCAAGCGGTGAAGATGGTTTAGCGGCATTGGTGTTGGCAGAGGCGGCGCTGCTTTCGGTGGCTGAAGGCCGTGCAGTGAATCTCTCGGAAATTCTGTGATGAAACTGGACGTCATCACCATTGGCCGGAGTTCCGTTGATTTATACGGCGCGCAAGTTGGCGGGCGTTTGGAGGACATGGGTTCGTTTAACAAATATATTGGCGGGTCGCCGACAAATATTGCCGTGGGGACGGCGCGTCTGGGGTTAAAATCTGCACTGATCACAAAGGTTGGTGACGAACATATGGGACGATTTATTCGCGAACAACTGGTGTCTGAGGGCGTGGATGTAACGGGAGTTAAAACCGATCCAGAGCGGCTAACAGCGCTGGTGTTGCTGGGCATTCGGGACGAAGACCAGTTTCCGCTGATTTTTTATCGTGAGAATTGTGCTGATATGGCGTTAAGTATTGATGATATTGATCCTGGCTTTATTGCTTCTGCGCGCTGTGTGACTGCAACAGGCACGCATTTATCTAATCCTGCTGTTGCCGCAGCGACGCTAAAGGCATTGGAATTGGCGCGCGCCAATGGTGCCAAGACAGCACTGGATATTGATTACCGGCCCAATCTTTGGGGGTTATCCGGGCATGGTGACGGGGAAAACCGGTTTATTCCCTCAAACGCTGTAACCGCCAAACTACAGGCGTCATTACATTTGTTTGACCTGATTGTCGGGACGGAAGAAGAATTTCACATTGCGGGCGGCACCACCGATACGATGCAAGCGCTGCGCAATGTGCGGATGGTCTCCAATGCAACGTTGGTGTGTAAACGCGGCCCGATGGGGGCAGCGGCTTTTATCGGGGATATTCCTAACAGCCTCGATAAAGGCATTTCTGGCCCCGGGTTTCCGATTGAGGTGTTTAATGTGCTTGGGGCGGGCGATGGATTCATGAGCGGGTTATTAAAGGGCTGGCTGACCGCCCAAAATTGGGAAACCGCATTGAAATACGCCAATGCTTGCGGGGCGTTTGCGGTCAGTCGTCATGGGTGCGCGCCGGCATATCCAAGCTGGGACGAGCTGCAATACTTCTTTAAAAAAGGCATCCAGAACAAAGCTCTGCGCAAGGACACTGCTTTGGAACAGGTCCATTGGTCAACCAATCGCAGGGGAAACTGGCCGGATATGCGGGTATTTGCTTTTGACCATCGCATGCAGTTGGAAGAAATTGCCGACAGGGCAGGTGCCTGCCCGGACAAAATAGGCGAATTTAAAAATCTGTGCCTGAAATCTGCATTGCAGGTTGCAAATGATACAGCGGGTTACGGCATTTTATGTGATAGCCGTGTTGGGCGTGAAGCATTATATGCGGCGACCGGAACAGGACTTTGGGTTGGCCGTCCGGTTGAATGGCCAGGGTCCAGACCTTTGACGTTGGAACTGGAAATCGGGCCGGATTTTGGCGGATTAAATGAATGGCCGCGCGACCATGTGGTGAAGGTTTTGTGTTTTTATCATCCAGATGATATTTCCGAAACAAAAGCCAAGCAGGAAGATGTGATTTTGCGTTTGTATGCAGCAGCGCGGCGCAATGGGCTGGAATTCCTGCTGGAGGTGATCCCGTCCAAAGTTGCAGATTGTGATGACAAAACATCAGCCAAAATCATTCAACGGTTTTATGATCTGGGTGTATTCCCGGACTGGTGGAAGCTGGAACCGATGAAAAACAAGCTGGCATGGAAAATAACCTGTGAAACAATTGCCCGCAACGATAAATGGTGCCGTGGGGTTGTGGTTTTGGGGTTGGACGCGCCGCTTGAACATCTGCGAAAAAGTTTTGAGGTGGCAGCTAAACAAGAACTGGTAAAAGGATTTGCCGTCGGTCGAACTATTTTTGCCAACGCTGCGCAAAACTGGTTTTCAGGCGTTATGACCGATGCAGAAGCTGTTGCGGAAATGGCAGGAAAATATCGGGTACTTTGTAATATCTGGGACACTGCGCGCAGGATTGGAGAGCAATAATGAATATAATCCGCTTAACGGCAGCACAGGCAATGATCCGGTATCTTTCTGTGCAAATGAACAATTCCGGAGAACAGTTTTTGGCTGGCTCTTGGGCAATATTTGGCCATGGAAATGTCGCGGGTCTGGGTGAGGCATTGTATGCCGCAGGTGACGATTTTCCAACATGGCGAGGGCATAATGAACAAGGTATGGCCCACGCGGCGATTGGTTATGCAAAATCCTTGAACCGTAAACGGGCAATGATGGTCACGTCCTCCATTGGGCCGGGGGCGTTGAATATGGTGACTGCGGCAGGGCTGGCACATGTTAACCGCTTGCCTGTGTTGTTTGTTCCGGGGGATGTATTTGCCAATCGTGGTCCTGATCCGGTGCTGCAACAGCTTGAGGATTTTGACGATGGGACCATTTCTGTCAATGATTGTTTCAAACCGGTCAGCCGCTATTTTGACCGTATTACACGACCCGAGCAATTGTTAACTGCACTGCCGCGCGCAATGGCAACCATGACCGATCCTGCAAAATGCGGACCAGTAACATTGGCATTTTGTCAGGATGTGCAAGCTGAGGCCTTTGATTATCCCGCATCTTTTTTTGAGCCAAAAGTATGGGGTCAACGGCGTGCGCGCCCTGATCTGGATGAATTGGCAGAGGCGGTTGCGGCAATTAAATCAGCCAAAAACCCGATTATAATTGCGGGTGGCGGTGTGCTTTATTCAGGTGCGGAAAAAACGCTTTTGAGTTTTGCCGTGACACATGGCATTCCGGTGTGTGAAACGCAGGCGGGGAAATCGGCGCTGCCTTGGGACCATGCGTTGAACCTTGGTTCGGTTGGCGTAACCGGATCCTCCGCAGCCAATGCGGTGGCGGCTGAGGCTGATCTGGTTATTGGTGTTGGTACGCGGTTCCAGGATTTTACCACCGGAAGCTGGGCTTTGTTCCAAAACCCTGAACGACGGATAATGTCGATCAATGTTGCGCAGTATGATGCCGGAAAACATAACGCGATCTCGGTCGTGGCGGATGCTAAAACCGCGTTGATCGAAATATCCGGTGCGCTTGGAGATCATTCAGCCACGCTACCAGACGCTGGTTTAAGAAATGAATGGATAGTCGCCGTAGATGCTGCGACGGCTTTGCCTGATGGCAACATGTTGCCCACAGATGCGCAGGTCATTGGCGCGGTGCAGCGTGGATTGAACGAGAATGCGATTGTCGTATGTGCAGCGGGTGGATTGCCCGGTGAATTGCATAAATTATGGAAAGCCAGCCAGCCAAACGGCTATCACGTTGAATACGGGTTTAGCTGTATGGGCTATGAAATCGCTGGCGGCCTCGGCGTGAAAATGGCCCATCCTGACCGTGAAATCGTGGTGATGGTAGGCGACGGATCGTACATGATGCTAAATTCGGAATTGGCAACAAGTGTTATGCTTGGCCATAAAATTATCACGGTCATTCTGGATAATCGCGGCTATGCCTGTATTAATCGTTTGCAAATTAGCACAGGTGCGGAAAGCTTTAATAATCTTCTGGACACTACGCGGCATGTGAGGCCGAGCGCGATTGATTTTATCGCCCATGCGGTGGCAATGGGGGCTATGGCGGAGAAAGTCACCTCGGTTACAGAACTGGAAGCGGCGATGGTTCGTGCACGCACTTCGGACATATCTTATGCGATTGTGATCGACACCGACCCAATGCCCACCACCAAAGAAGGCGGGCATTGGTGGGATGTGGCTGTGCCCGAAATTTCGACAAGGCCAGCGGTTAATGACGCCCACAGCACCTATAAACAAAACTTGAAAAACCAACGTGCGAGCGACTGATATGATTTTTTACGGCACAAACCCGATTGCCTGGTCAAATGATGACGACCAAACTCTTGGCGCAGATATCCCGCTGGAGCAATGCCTGCGTGAGGCTGCTGAGATTGGCTTTGACGGCATTGAAAAAGGCCACAAAATGCCAAGCGATCCAGAGGCATTGCGCACAGTGCTGGCGCCGCACGGTTTGCAGTTTGTGTCGGGTTGGCACTCATTGGCATTGTTGACGCGTTCAGTAGCAGAAGAAAAAGCTGCCATTCAACCGCATTTGGATTTGCTAAAAGCCATGGACTGCAAGATTTGTATTGTGTGTGAAACCTCAAATGCCATCCATGGCTGCGATCATCTGGGGCTAAGCGACACACCGGTTTTGCCAATGGATCAATGGGTGAAATTTGGCGCGGGTGTTGAAGCAATTGCAACGTTTTGCCGCGAACAGGGCCTGACGCTGGTTTATCATCATCACATGGGCACAATTGTCGAAACCGGCGACGAGATTGATCTGTTTATGGCCAATACTGGCCCGGTAACAAAATTGCTGCTGGACACAGGCCATGCGTGGTTTGGTGGCAGTAATCCAGCGGTATTGGCGCAGAAATACATGAGCCGCGTGGCGCATTTGCATGCAAAAAACGTACGGCCTGACATAAAAGAACAGGTGGTCTTGCAGGGGTTGTCATTTTTGGAAGCTGTGCGGCGCGGTGTGTTTACGGTGCCGGGGGATACAGACGGCGCGGTAGAGTTTGAACCAGTTCTGGAGATCGCGGCCGCGCATGGTTATCAGGGCTGGGTTGTGATCGAAGCAGAGCAAGACCCGGCTGTGCGCAACCCGCTGGAATATCAGATGATGGGGTTAAAGGCGCTCAAAACCATGGCAGTGGCGGCTGGTTTGGATAAAGGGAAATAGACATGGCAAATTTATTGCGTAAACCGGTTGGTGTATCTGGCAAAATCCACGATATCTCTGCCAAGGACGCGGGATGGAAATATGTCGGTTTTGGGCTGTATCAGCTTGAGGCGGGCGACAACGTGGCAGAAGCAACGGGAGACCGCGAAATTATTTTGGTGCTGGTTGAAGGCAAAGCAGAGATCAGTGTCGACGGACAAGATTTTGGTGAACTTGGCCAGCGCATGAACGTGTTTGAGCGCATTCCACCCCATTGCGTTTATATTCCCAACGGCGCGAAATGGCGGGCAGTGGCCACAACAAAATGTGTGCTGGCAGTTTGCTCTGCCCCTGGAAATTCTGGCTATGGGGCACAAATAATTGGCCCTGCCGGTATTGAGCTGGAGCAGCGCGGCAAAGGTTCAAACACAAGATACATCCACAATATCGCGATGGAAAACCGCGACGTTGCTGACAGTCTACTGGTAACCGAAGTGTTTACGCCGCAAGGCAACTGGTCATCTTATCCGCCGCATCGTCATGACGAGGATAATTTCCCTGATATGACCTATCTGGAAGAAACTTATTACCACCGATTGAACCCAGCACAAGGATACGGAATTCAACGGGTCTTTACCGAGGATGGTTCGCTTGATGAAACCATGGCCGTGTCGGATGGCGACGTTGTGTTAGTGCCGCGCGGTCACCACCCCTGCGGCGTGCCTTATGGCTATGAGATG
Organism: uncultured Rhodobacterales bacterium; assembly: GCA_964497195.1. Taxonomy (GTDB): domain Bacteria; phylum Pseudomonadota; class Alphaproteobacteria; order Rhodobacterales; family Rhodobacteraceae; genus UBA3077. Next base: position 10,717 of record CAZCDC010000078.1, read on the forward strand.
TATTATCTAAATGTCATGGCAGGCCCCTTGCGCAAATGGCGGTTCCAGAACCACCCGGAACATGACTGGATTTTCCAACGGGATGCATAAGCAGTACATTTGCAGTTTGGAATTGATATTGATAATTTGCGCCCCCTCTTTGCGGGGCAAAGCCGTCAATCTGGACCTGTCGCGCTTTAGTGCCGCTCCATGAACTCATTTAAGCGGCAATCCTTT
>CAZCDC010000079.1:0-2677 GCA_964497195.1 uncultured Rhodobacterales bacterium
CTAAATGGTCAAATTTGAAAATAAAATCGACACCAATATTTGAATTTTTGTCTAGCACGAAGTTACTCTGCTGGCCTATTTTTGCAAAATCCGGGCGTTCTTCCATCAGATATGCCTCAATAAACTCGTTAAAACTGAGGCCGGCAGTAGAATTACGCTTAAGTTTTATTCCCGGGTCGGAACGATATTTATACCAGCTTTTCAGCCAGCATAATGGCTCACGAAAAAGAGCAACAGTTTTGACGTCATCATAGTTGTTAGCATTAAGAAACGGACGTAACCTAAGGTTATACATCGCTAAATTAAGATGTTTGAAGCGCGGTAAGCCTTTGAACGCGATATCCGCAAAAGGTAAAAGTGCGGCTTCAATACTTGTAGAGGCATTGCGTGGCATGGCTAAAAAAGCGGTTTTTGCTTTGGTAGAAAGCATCATTTTTGGATTGTCCCAGTTTGTCTAAAATTTATTTCAACAGTTTACCTCTCGTAAATCATTTTGGCCAATGGTGGAAATACAAATAATTTTAGTTGCATTGTTCTTGTTTTGGTCCCATGGTGAAAGGAAGAACAACAGGGGAACAAGCCCTTAATTGCCCGCTGGGGCGTTGTATGACATAAGAGGTGGAAAAATGGCAAAAGCACAATTGGATTTGGGTGATCGGCGCAAAATGGACAAAGAAAAAGCATTAGAATCAGCGCTGGCGCAGATCGAGCGTAGTTTTGGCAAAGGTTCCATCATGAAGCTTGGGGCGAATAACCCGGCCTCTGGTATCGAATCTATTTCTACCGGTTCTATCGGATTGGACATTGCACTGGGCATAGGCGGCCTGCCGCGCGGCCGGATTATTGAGATTTACGGACCGGAAAGCTCTGGTAAAACCACACTGACGTTGCACGTGATTGCGGAAATGCAGAAAAAAGGCGGAATTTGCGCATTTGTGGACGCGGAACATGCGCTGGATCCACAATATGCCAAAAAACTGGGCGTTGATCTGGATGAATTGCTGATTTCACAACCCGATACCGGTGAGCAGGCGTTAGAAATTACTGAAACGCTGGTCCGGTCTGGCGCTGTGTCCGTTGTCGTGATCGATTCGGTGGCGGCATTGACGCCTAAGGCTGAAATTGAAGGCGATATGGGCGATTATCAGATGGGCGCGCAGGCGAGGTTGATGAGCCAAGCCATGCGTAAGCTGACTTCTGCCATCAACCGCTCAAAATGTATGGTGATTTTTATCAACCAAATCCGCATGAAAATTGGTGTTATGTTTGGCTCTCCGGAAACTACATCGGGCGGTAATGCATTGAAATTTTACGCTTCTGTTCGGTTGGATATCCGCCGGATTGGCGCGCTGAAGGACAAAGACGAGATTGTGGGCAATGCGACCCGGGTTAAAGTGGTTAAAAACAAGGTTGCTCCGCCGTTCAAACAGGTCGAATTTGACATCATGTTTGGCGAAGGTATTTCCAAAACTGGCGAATTGGTTGATATGGGCGTTAAGCTGGAATTGGTTGGCAAGGCTGGGTCTTGGTATTCTTATGGTGATGAACGCATCGGGCAGGGGCGTGAAAATGCCAAAACCTTCTTGAAAGAGCATCCCGAGATTGCACACGAGATTGAAGATAAAATTCGTGCTGCGCACGGGTTGGATTTTGATGAGAGTGATCGGAAATTCGACGACGTTCTTGACGGTTAAGCCTTCAAAATTGCAAAAGCTTGCGGCCATCCTGAAAAAGGGTGGCCGTTTTTGTTTGCTCATGTGGACAGTATGCAAATTGCGCGATAATAATTCCAAAATCATATTTGGAAAAACACCATGGCCAGCCTTAACGATATCCGCAGCACGTTTCTAAATTCATTTGGAAATAATGGTCATGCGATTGTTGACAGCTCACCTTTGGTGCCCCGCAATGACCCGACATTAATGTTCACCAATGCCGGCATGGTGCAGTTCAAAAATGTATTTACCGGTATTGAAAACCGCGACTATACCCGCGCCACAACCAGCCAGAAATGTGTGCGGGCTGGTGGCAAACATAATGACCTTGATAATGTTGGCTATACTGCCCGGCATTTGACATTTTTCGAAATGCTCGGGAATTTTTCATTTGGTGATTATTTCAAAGAAGAAGCCATTGCTTTTGCATGGGATTTGCTGACCAAAGAATTTGCCATTAGCAAAGATAAATTGCTGGTTACGGTGTATCACACCGACGACGAGGCCGCGAATATCTGGAAGAAATATGCGGGGCTGTCGGATGATCGCATTATTCGCATTCCTACGGATGATAATTTCTGGTCGATGGGGGCAACCGGCCCTTGCGGGCCTTGCACCGAAATATTCTATGATCATGGTGAAAATATTTGGGGTGGCCCTCCGGGATCAAAAGACGAAGACGGCGATAGGTTTATCGAAATCTGGAATCTGGTTTTTATGCAATATGACCAGCAGGAAAACGGCAAACGCCTAAACCTGCCCAAGCCGTCAATTGACACAGGCATGGGGTTGGAGCGGATTGGTTCCCTTTTGCAAGGCTCCCATGATGTTTTTGACACTGATCTGATGCGTGACCTGATGGAAGCCTCGGCCCATGCAACCAATTCTGATCTCGACGGTGACGCCAATGTGCATCACCGTGTTATTGCCGACCACTTGCGATCAACCTCGTTTTTGATCGC
>CAZCDC010000079.1:2777-10930 GCA_964497195.1 uncultured Rhodobacterales bacterium
TGGATCGCGGTTTGAAGCTTTTGGATGCGGAATTGGAGGGCATGGCTGAGGGCCAAAATTTGCCCGGAGAAACCGCGTTTAAACTTTATGACACCTATGGGTTTCCGCTTGATTTAACCCAAGATGCGCTACGCGAAAAAGGCCATGAAGTTGATACGGCCGGTTTTGATTCCGCGATGCAAGCCCAAAAAACCAAGGCGCGCGCGGCTTGGGCCGGATCTGGCGAGGCTGCGGATGAAACGGTATGGTTTGAAATAGCCAACACCCATGGCGAGACAGATTTTCTGGGTTTTGAAAGCGAAAACAGCGAAGGGCAGATTACGGCTTTGGTCAAAGACGGTGCTTTGGTTAAAAGCGTTGGCAAAGATGATAATGTCAATATTGTTTTGAACCAAACGCCTTTTTACGGCGAATCCGGCGGCCAAGTAGGCGATTCTGGTATGTTACTGGCCGATGGCTTGCGGGTTGAAATCAGCGACGTTAAGAAAAAACAGGGTGTTTTTGTGCATCTCGCCAAGGTGCTGGAGGGCAAATTGTCGGTTGGCGCTGCGGTTGAGCTGAAAGTAGATGCAGCCAAGCGCGGTGCAATCAAAGCCAACCATTCGGCGACACATCTTTTGAATGAGGCCTTGCGCAACACTCTTGGTGACCATGTGGCCCAACGTGGTTCGTTAAATTCTGACAGCGGGCTAAGGTTTGATTTCACTCATGAAGGCGTGATTAGCAAAGCTGCAATGCAAAAAATCCAGACTGAAGTAAACAGGATGATTAGCCAAAACGGCACAGTTGAAACCCGAATAATGACCCCGGATCAGGCGCGAGATTTAGGCGCACAGGCGCTTTTTGGCGAAAAATATGGGGATGAAGTTCGTGTTGTATCAATGGGAACAGCCAACGATAGCGGCAAGGGTGTTGCAAAGGATACTTATTCTCTTGAGCTTTGTGGTGGTATTCATGTTGACCGGCTCGGCGCGATTGGCATGTTTTTCATGCCGTCCTCGGCGTCGTCTGTTTCGGCCGGGGTGCGCCGCATTGAAGCGCTGACAGGCCAGGCGGCACTTGACCATATCGAGGCTAATTTTGAGCTTTTGGCTAAAACCGCGGATCGAATGAAATCTACTCCGAGCCAATTGCCTGATAGGGTTGCGGCTCTTTTGCAAGACCGTAAAGCCTTGCAAACCGAGGTGGAAAATTTGCGTAGGCAGCTGGCAATGGCTGGCTCTGGCAAGGCAAAACCTGAAGCGAAAACTATTGCGGGCAAGGCTTTTTTGGGCCAATGCCTTACTGGTGTTTCGGGCAAAGATTTGCGCGGATTGATTGATGAACACAAAGCCAAGCTTGGCTCTGGTATTGTTTTGTTGATTGCCGATACCGGTGACAGGGCTGCTGTGGCTGCTGGGGTAACGGATGATCTAAAAGATCAAATTTCTGCTGTTGATATTGTGCGTATCGCGGCCGAAAAACTGGGTGGCAAAGGCGGCGGCGGGCGCCCTGATATGGCGCAAGCCGGTGGCGCAAGCGCAGAAAATGCAGAGGCGGCGATTGCAGCCGTAGAACAATTTTTGGAGAAATAAATGGCTGTTTATGCAATTGTCCATGTGGACGTAAAAGACACTGAAGAATATGCAAAATATGCAGAAATTGCCGGTCCGGCAGTGGTGCAATATGGCGGAGAGTTTTTGGCGCGTGGCGGCGAAAGCATTCAGATGGAGGGGCAGGGCCGTGCGCGTAATGTCATCATCCGTTTTCCCGATATGGAAACTGCAAAATCGTTTTATCATTCTGAGGAATACCAAAAAGCCCTTTCGCATGGCTTGCCGGCATCTACGCGGGAATATACGCTGGTAGAAGGTGTTTGATAATTCAATTATCTGCGGGGAAATTGTAGCGGCACAAGGCCGCTACAATATGAAGCCTTTAGGTTAGCGCCGCGCTTAGGTTTTCGTCAATTTTCGCAAGGAACCCCTCAGTCGTCAGCCATTTTTGATCCGGCCCGACAAGCAGCGCCAGATCTTTGGTCATGTCGCCGCTTTCCACAGTAGCAACAACCACGGTTTCCAGTGTGTTCGCAAATTCCATCAGCTTGGCGTTATCATCCAGTTTGGCGCGGTGTTTCAAACCACCTGTCCATGCATAGATCGACGCGATCGAGTTGGTTGACGTGGCTTCGCCTTTTTGATGTTGGCGGAAATGGCGGGTGACGGTGCCGTGCGCGGCCTCGGCTTCAACAATTTTGCCGTCCGGTGTCATTAGCTGGCTGGTCATCAGGCCGAGCGAGCCAAAGCCCTGCGCCACGGTATCCGACTGCACATCACCGTCGTAATTTTTACACGCCCAGACAAATTTGCCCGACCATTTCATCGCGGCGGCTACCATATCGTCAATCAGGCGATGCTCATACGAAATACCGGCGGCAGCGAATTTATCGGCAAAATCGGCGTCAAAAACTTCTTGGAAAATATCTTTGAACCGACCATCATAGACCTTTAGGATGGTGTTTTTGGTGGACAGATATACCGGCCAGCCAAGGTTTAGCCCGTAATTCAATGATGCTTTGGCAAAATCACGAATACTGTCATCGCGGTTATACATGCCCATGGCAACACCTGCGGATGGTGCGTCATACAGCTCATGTTCAATCACTTTGCCGTCGGTTCCGACAAATTTCATGGTTAGTTTTCCGGGGCCGGGAAAGCGGAAATCGGTGGCTTTGTATTGGTCGCCAAAGGCGTGGCGGCCAATGACAATCGGGTCGGTCCAGCCCGGCACAAGGCGCGGCACGTTTTTGCAAATGATCGGCGCGCGAAAAATTGTGCCGCCTAAAATGTTGCGAATGGTGCCGTTTGGTGAGCGCCACATTTCCTTGAGACCAAATTCCTCAACTCTTTGCTCATCGGGCGTGATGGTCGCGCATTTGACGCCAACGCCGTATTTTTGAATGGCATGGGCTGCATCAATGGTGATTTGGTCATCGGTATCGTCACGGACTTCTATGCCAAGGTCATAATATTTCAGATCAATATCCAGATAGGGCAGGATTAGTTTGTCTTTGATAAATTGCCAGATAATGCGGGTCATTTCGTCGCCGTCAATTTCTACAACGGGGTTTTCTACTTTGATTTTGGTCATGGGATGTCCTTAGATTCGGAAGTATACTGGTTTTTAGCGCAAACCCATTAAAAAAGAAAGATATGTATGCAAAGGTATACATTATCAATTTTCCGCAGCGAAAAATTTGCATCCCCGCGCTGCACGTCGTATCAGGCGGCAGGTAAAACGGAGCATTAGATGTCAGGCACAGATCACGGCAAAGATGAAGGATGGCAAGGACCGGTTCCTGCGTTTATTCTTGTGCGGCCCCAGATGGGAGAAAACATCGGCGCGGCGGCGCGCGCGATGTGGAATTTTGGTTTGGATCGCATGCGCATTGTGGCGCCGCGTGATGGCTGGCCAAACCCCAAAGCCGTGGCAATGGCCAGTGGTGCCGGGCGGGTGCTGGACCATATTCAAGTGAGCGAGACCACCTCGGATGCGCTGGCCGATTTGAATTATGTGTTTGCCACAACCGCGCGTAATCGTGATTTGACCAAAACCGTGATGACACCGGAACGGGCAATGGAACATGCGCGGAAACTGATTGCTGATGGTCAAAAAGTCGGGGTGATGTTCGGGCCGGAACGGGCAGGGCTGGCCAATGAGGATATTGTGCAGGCTAATGCCTTGATCTCGGTTCCTGTTAACCCGGCATTTGCGTCGCTTAATTTGGCGCAATGTGTATTGCTGACGGCATATGAATGGCGACGGCAGATCGGGGCTGAGGAGGCCGAGATTGTTGATCGTGGGCTGACGCGGTATGCAGGAAAGATTGAGGTAACCAAACTATCGGAGCGCGTGCAGGAACGGCTTGATAATGTTGGATTTTTCTGGCCTGAACAAAAGCGAGAGTCTATGGTTGAGAATATCTGGAATATGATGTCACGTTTGCCACTGACCGATTCAGACGTGCGCACCTTGCACGGGATTTTCAAAGCATTGGCTGAACGTGATCCAAAGGATTATGAAAATGGCCGATAAACGCAATGTTTTTGAGGATGTGAGTAGTAAGGTAGAGCTGCCTGTTGCCAAGCCTGCCAAGAAACCTGCGCGCCGTTCTATTGCCATTTGGCTGATGATGTTATTTGCGCTGGTGGTAATAATGATTGTTGTTGGCGGCATGACGCGCCTGACCGATAGCGGCTTGTCGATCACAGAATGGAAGCCTGTGACGGGGGCAATTCCGCCGTTAAACGTGGCTGACTGGATGGCTGAGTTTACGCTTTATCAGGCAACGCCGGAATTTTTGATTATCAACAAAGAGATGACTTTGGCGGAATTCAAGGGGATTTACTGGTGGGAATGGGGGCATCGTTTTTTGGGCCGTTTTGTTGGGCTTGTCTGGGCGGTCGGTTTTTTTTGGTTCCTTATTCGCCGTTCAATACCAACAGGTTGGACAGGAAGACTGGTTTTCATCGGTGCGCTTGGCGGTTTGCAAGGCGTGGTTGGCTGGTGGATGGTTGCCAGTGGGCTGACGGGGCGCATGGTGGATGTGGCCTCATATCGTTTGGCGATTCATCTGGGGTTGGCATTTATTATACTGGGGCTGATTGCGTGGTATGTTATGGAATTACGGCGCGAGGCCGGTGATTTGCTGCAAGCAAGGCGGCGGCGAGAGGCTGGTTTATTTCGGCTGATGGGCGTTCTGAGCGCCGTTCTATTTGTTCAGGTGTTGCTTGGCGCGCTGGTGGCTGGCATTGATGCGGGGCGCAATTTTCCAACATGGCCGTTGATGAACGGCGCATTTTTACCCTCTGAAAGTTTTGATCGTTTGCCGTTTTGGACCAATCTTTTTGAAAATCCGGCCTTGGTGCAGTTTAACCACCGTATGTTGGGCTATATTACGTTTGCATTGGGGGTTCTGGCTTGGCTGAGGGCGCGTAAAAGCGCTGTTGCATCGGTGCGGGGCAGCTTTTCGGTAATGATGGTAATGATGTTGGCGCAAGTTGTATTGGGCATAATCACAGTGCTGTATCTGGCGCGGGTTGATGTGGCGATAACACACCAAATTGGCGCGGTTATTTTGTTTGTGCTGGTGCTGCGCGCGCGGTTTCAGGCCGGTTACCCTCTGGATCAGAAGATAAAACGCGGCTAAATTATTGTTCCCATTCTGGTTTTCGTTTGTCCAAAAATGCAGCAATGCCGTTTTTGGTATCGCGAAATAGCATGTTGTCGGCCATCACGGCACCAGTATAGGCATACGCCTCCGCAAGGCTCATCTCGGCTTGTTCATAGAACGCTTCTTTGCCAATTCTAACGGCGATACCAAGTTGGCCCGCTATTTTTTGTGCCAAATCATGGGTGGTTTTTTCAAGGTTGGCATGATCTGTCACGCGGTTGATTAAGCCAAGTTCGCGTGCGCGGTCCGCCTCTATGAATTCACCAGTTGTTAGCATTTCGAACGCTTGTTTTCGAGGGATATTGCGGGTTAGAGCCACCATCGGGGTGGAACAGAAAAGACCGATATTGACGCCGTTCACCCCGAATCGTGTGCCGGTTGCGGCCACAGCCATATCGCAACTGGCAACAAGCTGGCAGCCTGCGGCTGTGGCGATGCCATGGACTTGTGCGATGACGGGCTGTGGCAGTTTTGTAATGCTGGCCATGAGTGCGCCGCATTGTTTGAACAGGGTGTTGAAATACTTTTTGCCGCCGTCTTTTGCCTGTCGTGCTGCGGTCATTTGTTTTAAATCATGGCCTGCGCAAAATGCTTTGCCGGCGCCGCGCAGAATTACGGCGCGAATATTGCTATCATCGGCCAGAGCGTCAAATTGGTATTGCATCGCGGTCAGCATTTCCTCTGATAATGCATTTAATTTTTGCGGTGCATTCATTGTTAGGGTTGCAACCGCATTTTGATCTTGGCGCAACAGGAGGTCATTCATGGGCTTGATCCTTTGGTGTTTCCACGACACTCTGCTGGAAACAGACAGAGGATCAAGGGCCAATGCAGCCAAAGATGACAATTAGTGAGATGCAGGCGTTTTTAGCAGAAATTTTTCCGCAGGTCAGGGGCAAATTTGAGGTCTTGGCGTTAGAGCCAATGAAAGCCAGTGTTCGGATGAATATTGATAAAACAGATTTGCGCCCCGGTGGCACGGTTTCGGGGCCGTCGATGTTTGCGCTGGCGGATGTGGCCTTTTATATTGCCACACTGGCGATGATCGGACCACAGGCATTAACCGTGACGACCAATTGCACTATAAATTTTATGCGAAAACCCGAACCGGTAAATTTGTTGGCTGAAGCGCGCATTTTAAAACTGGGGCGTTCTTTGTGCGTTGGGGATGTTACGTTATTTTCTGAAGGGTTCGATAATACGATTGCGCATGCTAGTTTGACTTATTCGATTCCACCAAATACTGGGGTATAATAATACCTAATTATTAAAGTGTTGAATTTAAACAATTATATTGGTCAGTTTGCAATTGACTGTGTAAAGTAATCGGTTACAACCCTCATATTAGATTTCGCGAGGCTTTGGCCGCGCATCCACCATCCGAAAACGGAATTGAACCATGAAAACATATTCAGCCAAACCGGCCGATATTGACAAGAAATGGATCCTGATCGATGCCGAAGGTATCGTTTTGGGGCGTCTTGCCAGCATTATTGCCATGCGCTTGCGCGGCAAACATAAACCAACTTTCACACCGCACATGGATATGGGCGACAATGTGATCGTGATCAACGCTGAAAAAATTCAGCTTACCGGTAACAAACGCGCCGACAAAATTTATTATTGGCACACCGGCCATCCGGGCGGCATCAAACAACGCACCGCTGGCCAATTGCTTGAGGGGCGTTTCCCTGAGCGTGTTGTGACCAAGGCTGTGCAGCGCATGTTGCCGGGCGGTCCGCTATCCAAACAACAAATGACCAATTTGCGTGTTTATGCAGGTGCGGAACATGGTCAAGAGGCTCAACAGCCAACAGTTCTGGATGTTGCATCCATGAACCCTAAAAACACACGGAGCGCTTAATCATGAATGATGAAATCAAATCGCTCGACGATCTGAAAGAGGCTGTGGCCGAAACCGGCACGGTTCTTGTAGAAGAAACAGCACCCTTGCGCGAACCTGTTCGTGATGAATTGGGCCGCTCATACGCCACAGGCAAACGTAAAGACGCGGTTGCCCGTGTCTGGATCAAGCCTGGCAAAGGCAAAGTGACAGTAAACGGCAAAGAAATGAACGCGTATTTTGCGCGTCCAGTTTTGCAAATGCTGATTAACCAAGCATTTTCAGTGGCCGGCGTTGTTGGTGAATTTGACGTGAACGCAACTGTTAAAGGCGGCGGCCTGTCGGGCCAAGCCGGCGCGGTTAAGCACGGCATTTCCAAAGCATTGCAGCTATATGAACCATCACTTCGTGGTGCGCTTAAGGCAGCTGGCTTCCTGACACGCGACGCGCGTGTTGTTGAGCGTAAGAAATATGGCCGTCGCAAAGCGCGCCGGAGCTTCCAGTTCTCCAAGCGTTAATAGTAAAATATTATTTTTACCAACAATTACAAAGGGTTGCATTTCTTGCAGCCCTTTTTCATGCACAGCAGCTTGTTAGTGGAACATGATGTCATTGACTAACTGGTTTAGCGATTTTATCATAATGATAGCAGTTAAGGCATCTATTCGGCAGGTTTTACGTGGCATTTCACGAAAACAGACGTGAACACTAAATATCCAGACTCTCGACAAATTTCGCGTTTTCTTGAATATACTGAAACCGCAATTCCGGCTTTTTCCCCATCAAACGCTCCACCAGATCGCCGGTTTCGCCCGGTTCATCTTCGTCAATCGTTACCCGTATCAGGGTGCGGCTGCCCGGGTCCATTGTGGTTTCTTTTAGCTGCGAGGGGTTCATTTCTCCCAGCCCCTTAAACCGCGAAACATCAATTTGGCCCCGCGCGCCAAGGCCTTTTTCCAGCCATTCATCGCGCTCGGATTCCGTATTGGCATAGACCGATTTTGACCCTTGCGTAAGGCGATACAGCGGCGGATTGGCCAAATATAGATTTCCCGCATCAATCAATGGCCGCATTTGGCTAAAGAAAAATGTCATCAG
>CAZCDC010000080.1:0-10832 GCA_964497195.1 uncultured Rhodobacterales bacterium
CGCGCCATCATCATCGGCGGCGGCGTTGCGGGGGCCTCGGTGGCGTATCACCTCGCCAAACTCGGCTGGACAGATGTTATTTTGCTGGAGCGCAAACGGCTGACATCGGGCACAACATGGCACGCGGCGGGGCTTATTGGCCAGCTTCGCGCCAGCTCCAACATGACCAAACTGGCGAAATATACCCAAGAATTGTATTTTAATCTGGAGGCCGAGACCGGCGTTGCCACAGGCATAAAACGCAATGGTTCCATCACCATAGCCCTAACGCAAGCGCGGCGCGAAGAAATATATCGTGGCGCATCCATGGCGCGGGCGTTTGGGGTAGAGGTCGAGGAAATCTCGCCATCCGAAGCCAAAAACCGATACCCGCATCTAAATATCAAAGACGTGGTTGGCGCGATATTCCTGCCCAAAGACGGCCAAGGCGACCCCAGCAATATCACCCACGCAATGGCCAAAGGCGCGCGGCAAAAAGGCGTTAAGATATTCGAGAATGTCAAAGTAACCGACATCAAAACCGCCAATGGCCGCGTCGCCAGCGTGACCGCTGAGCAAAACGGAGAAATCGTTGAAATAGCCTGCGATCACATCGTCAATTGCGCTGGGATGTGGGCGCGCGATGTGGGCGATATGGTGGGTGCAACCATCCCGCTGCACGCCTGCGAGCATTTTTATATTGTCACCGAAACCATTGAAAATCTTACACAACTCCCTGTTTTGCGGGTGCCAGATGAATGCGCATATTACAAAGAGGACGCCGGAAAAATCCTGCTCGGCGCGTTTGAACCCAAGGCCAAACCGTGGGGCATGGACGGCATCCCCCATGATTTTGAATTTGACCAATTGCCTGATGATTTTGACCATTTCGAACCCATTCTGGAAAAAGCGATTGAGCGAATGCCGCTGCTGGCCAATGCCGGCATTCACACGTTTTTCAACGGTCCCGAAAGTTTTACGCCCGACGACCGGTATTACCTAGGCGAAACCCCCGAATGCGGTAATTTTTGGGTCTGTTGCGGGTTTAATTCGGTTGGTATTCAATCGGCTGGTGGCGCGGGTATGGCCCTCGCGCAATGGATGCAAGACGGCGCAGCGCCGTTTGATTTATGGGATGTAGACATCCGCCGTGTGCAGCCTTTCCAGAAAAACCGTGCCTACCTAAAAGAGCGCGTCACGGAATCCCTCGGCCTGCTTTACGCTGATCATTTCCCTTATCGCCAACCGGTCACATCACGCGGTATCCGGCGTTCGCCCATCCACCAACACCTGCTTGATCGCGGTGCAGTGATGGGCGAAAGCAGCGGCTGGGAGCGCGCCAACTGGTTTGCAGATAAAGGCCAAAAAGCACAATACCAATATTCGTGGAAACATCAAAACTGGTTTGAAAACGCCGCGCGCGAACACACCGCAATCCGCAATGATGTTGGCCTGTTTGACATGACCAGTTTTGGCAAAATCAGGGTGGAGGGCCGTGATGCATGCGCATTCCTGCAACGTCTATGCGCCAACCAAATGAACGTCGAAAGCGGCAAAATCGTCTATACCCAAATGCTGAACCAGCGCGGCGGCATTGAATGTGACCTGACCGTCACCCGCCTATCCGAAACCGTGTTTTTACTGGTGGTGCCAGGTGCAACATTGCAGCGCGATCTCGCATGGCTGCGCCGCCACCTGACCGACGAATTTGTGGTCATAACCGATGTCACCGCAGGGGAATGCGTGTTTGCCATTATGGGACCAAACGCGCGCAAATTGATGCAAAAAATCTCGCCAAATGATTTTTCCAACGCCAGCCACCCCTTTGGCACAGCAAAAGAAATCGAAATCGGCATGGGGCTGGCCCGCGCCCACCGCGTGACATATGTGGGCGAGCTTGGCTGGGAAATATACGCCCCCACCGACCAAGCCGCGCATATTTTTGAAACCATCGACAATGCAGGCGTTAAACTTTGCGGCCTTCATGTTCTGGACAGTTGCCGGCTTGAGAAAGCCTACCGACATTTTGGCCATGACATCACCGATGAGGACCACGTTTTGGAGGCTGGCCTAGGCTTTGTCGTTAAAACCGAAACAGATTTCATCGGCCGTGATGCGGTGCTGAAAAAACGCGACTCCGGCCTCAACACCCGCCTTGTGCAATTTATTTTAAACGATCCCGAACCGTTGCTTTACCACAACGAACCAATCCTGCGAGACGGCAAAATCGTCGGTCATCTCAGCTCTGGAAATTACGGCCACCATCTCGGCGCCGCCATCGGCCTTGGCTATGTGCCATGCAAAGGCCAGACACCCGCCGACATATCGGCCTCCAGTTATGAAATCGAAATCGCGGGCACGCGGCACTCCGCCCGCGCCTCCCTAAAACCGCTTTATGACCCCAAATCCGAAAAAGTGAGGATGTAATATGACCCGCCACGACACCTTCCAAGACCTGCATCAATCCGGTTGTTTTATCATGCCAAACCCTTGGGACAAAGGCTCTGCCAAAATGATGGCCAGCCTTGGCGCACAGGCAATTGCCACCTCATCCGCCGCCCATGCGTTTACGCTGGGCCTGCCCGATATGGGGTATGTCACCCGCGAACAGGCCATGGAACACGCAGCCGAAATCGTGTCGGCAACGCCCCTACCTGTTAACGGAGACCTTGAAAACGGTTACGGCGAAGCCCCTGACACCGTGGCCGAAACCATCAAAATGGCGGCCGAGGCAGGCCTGTCTGGTTGCTCGATCGAGGACACCACAATGGATGACCGCGTAACCTATTATTTTGATCTGGCCGTAGAACGCGTGCGTGCCGCCGCCGCAGCCGCAAAAGCCCTGAAAACCCCGTTTATTTTAACAGCCCGCGCTGACGGTGTGATGCTGGGCGCATACGGCATGGACGAGGCAATACGGCGCTGCCAAGCATACGCCGCCGCCGGAGCAGACATGGTTTATGTCCCCATTCCAAAATCAATGGATGACCTCGCGCGGCTGGTTAAATCGGTCAATATCCCTGTCAACGGTCTCGCCGCTGGCCCTTATCTTAAACAAAGCAAATCCGACTTTGCCGCCGTGGGCATCCGCCGCATCAGCCTTGGCTCCGCCATTGCCCGAGCCACCCATACCACCATAAAAGACAGTGTTTCCGCCATGCTGGACAACGGTGATTTCAGCCAAACCAAGGTCACTTTCCCCGGCAATAAAATCGACAAAATGATGAAAGATTTCCCATGAGACGCTCAGGGGGCCGCGCTGCCCGCAAAGCCTTGCGCGCCGCACCCCCGAACACGACATCAAACCCCAAGGCACAAAAGTGCATTTTGGCACGGCTGGCGCAGCCGTGCATATTGTTGACGTTGAAAAAAACGAATACCGCGAAAGTTACCTGCAAGACCTGTATGACGCCGCCCGTATTGTTGACAACATGGACAATATCCACTTTTTCCAACGCCCCTTAGTGCCGCGTGATGTGCTGGGAGAATTGAATATGGATATGAACACGCTCTATGCCTCACTGTCCGGCACCAATAAACATGTCGGCACCAGCATTACCTTGGTTGAAAACTGCAAACCGTTTGTTGAAATGCTGTATATGGTTGCGGGTGGCGAAGCCGCGTTTCGGGCGCGGCCTTTTGTGTCAATTTCCGCCACCTTCGTTGTGCCGCCCCTTCGTTTCGCCGTTGAGGCCTTGGATGTGATCGGTGAAATGGTCAAAGCAGATGTGCCGGTGTTGTTGCTGTCAGCCGGCCAAGCAGGGGCCACCTCGCCCGCTGCATTGGCGGGTTCGGTGGTGCAATCCTTGGCTGAGGTTCTGGCTGGATTGGCCTATATCAACGCCCTAAAACCCGGCGCGCCTGCCATTTTTGGCCCGTGGCCGTTTGTGTCTGATTTGCGAACAGGGGCCATGTCGGGCGGTTCAGGCGAGCAATCCTTGCTGATTGCCGCCGTGGCGCAAATGACCAAATATTACGACCTGCCTTGTGGTGTGCCCGCAGGCATGACCGACGCCAAAATGCCGGACATCCAGTCGGGATATGAAAAAGGCTGCACCACGGTGATGGCAGGGCTGGCAGGCGGAAATCTGATTTATGAAGCCGCCGGAATGCACGCCTCATTGTTGGGTTTTTGCCTTGGCGGTCCCGAACATTTTCTTGGCCAGCCACAAACCTTAAACCTGATGGAACGCGAATATATTTACCCTGAAATCGGCGACCGCACCACGCCAAAGGAATGGGAGGAATTGCAAAAACCAAAAATGCTGGACAAAGCTGTGGTTGAAAAACGCCGGATATTGGATACATATTTCCCCACCCATATTTCCGATGAGTTGGACGCGGAAATCAGGCTAAAGTTTGATATTCAACTGCCACGAAAAGCGATGAAAAAGGCGCAAAAACAGAACATCGCGCGAACCTCGGGGGGGGGGCCAGAAGCGCCCTTGGCCCTTGGCAACACCTTGTGAAGCAAACCGAAATATCCGCCTTCCAATCCCTCGCAAATCGCCTGCGTGATCTCGGCGTGTTTGACCTTATCGACCCTTCCCGCCAAGCACCCGAATTGTGGCATTTGATCTTATTCCGTTGGAATATCTGTGACGGTCCAATTGTTTCAATCACCAACACCTTGCCCCCCGCCAAAACCCTGCTATAACCCTCAAAATCAACGCGTGAGGGCACCCATTGCTAACCAGCCGCCACCTTTTGGGCATTGAGGGCTTGTCAAAAGACGAGATCACCGAGATTCTTGATCTTTCCGAAACTTATGTCCGGCAAAACCGCCAGCCCAACAAACATTCCAACGCCCTAAACGGCCTCACACAAATCAATATGTTCTTTGAACCCTCAACCCGCACCCAAAGCAGTTTTGAGATCGCCGGAAAACGCCTTGGCGCAGATGTAATGAACATGGCCATGGCCGCCAGTTCAATCACCAAAGGCGAAACCCTGATCGACACCGCCATGACCCTAAACGCCATGCACCCTGATCTTTTGGTCGTGCGCCATCCCCATTCCGGCGCAGTGGCCCTGCTGGCCGAAAAGGTCAATTGCGCAGTGCTAAATGCTGGTGATGGCCAACACGAACACCCCACACAGGCCTTGCTGGATGCCCTGACAATACGGCGCGCAAAGGGCCGTCTTCACCGCCTGACCATCGCGATTTGTGGCGATATCGCCCATAGCCGCGTGGCGCGTAGCAATATGTTTTTGCTGGGTAAAATGGAAAACCGTGTGCGTCTGATTGGCCCGCGCACCTTGATGCCCGCAGGCGTTGACCAACTGGGCGTAGAGGTCACAGATGACATGGTTGAGGGCCTAAAAGGCGTTGACGTTGTGATGATGTTGCGTTTGCAAAAGGAACGTATGGATGGTGGTTTTATTCCGTCAACGCGCGAATATTATCACCGCTGGGGGCTGGATGCGGCCAAGCTGAAAAACGCCAAACCAGACGCCATTGTCATGCATCCCGGGCCAATGAATCGCGGTGTTGAGATTGACGGCGTGTTGGCCGATGACCTCAACCGCAGTGTTATTCAAGAACAGGTCGAAATGGGTGTGGCGGTGCGCATGGCCGTGATGGATTTGCTGGCGCGCGGGCTTAAGCGGCAGGAAAAAGGGGTGATGGTGTGATGATCCTTACAAACGCACGCCTTATCGACCCCGAGGCCGGAACAGAAAACCTCGGCGCGTTGCGGATCGAAAATGGCGTGATCGTTGAAATTTTACCAGCCGATGCAAAAGGTATTGATTGCAACGGCAAATACCTCGCGCCCGGTATCATTGATATTGGCGTTAAAATCGGCGAACCGGGTGAGCGGCACAAAGAAAGTTTTCGCACCGCAGGTCTGTCAGCAGCGGCGGGTGGTGTTACCACAATGGTCACCCGCCCCGACACCACACCCGCCATTGATACCCCTGAAATCCTTGACTTTTTTCGCCGTCGCGCCGCAGATATGGTGCAGGTAAACGTGTTACCCATGGCCGCGCTAACCAAAGGCCGCAACGGTCGGGAAATGACCGAGATCTGCTTTTTACAAGATGCAGGCGCGGTGGCGTTTACCGATGGTGATCGGCCGGTTTCCAACCCAAAAGTGCTGCAAAGGGTATTGACCTATGCCGCCGATCTTGGCGCGCTGGTTATAGCCCACCCCCAAGAACCAACGCTTTCCAAAGGCGCCTGTGCAACCTCTGGGCCTTTGGCTACCAAAATGGGTTTGCCGGCAGTTTCGCCAATGGCCGAACGTATCCAACTTGAACGCGACATGGCTTTGGTTGAAATGACCGGCGCGCGTTACCACGCCGATCAAATAACCACCGCCCAGTCCCTGCCTGTATTGGAACGTGCCAAGAATGCAGGGCTGCACGTAACCGCTGGCATCTCCGCTCATCATTTAACGCTAAACCAGTTTGATATTGAGGGCTATCGCACCTTTTTCAAGCTCAAGCCACCGCTTCGTTCCGAAGATGATCGTCTAAGGATGGTTCAGGCCGTTGCTGACGGTTTGATTGACATAATTTGCTCCATGCATACGCCACAAGACGAAGAATCCAAACGCCTCCCGTTTGAGGAGGCCGCGAGCGGCGCTGTTGGTTTAGAAACATTATTACCAGCGTGTTTGCAATTAGTTCACGGCGGTTCATTGACCTTGGCACAGCTGTTTCGGGCCATTTCGTTAAATCCAGCCAAGCTGTTGGGCTTAAATTCAGGCCGCTTATCTGTTGGCGCACCCGCTGACCTCATTTTGTTCGATTTAAATAAACCTTTTATCTTAAACAGGGCAGATTTGTTGTCAAAATCCAAAAATACTCCGTATGATTTACGCCGAATGCAGGGCAAAGTTTTGAAAACATTTGTTGCTGGAAAACAAATTTGGGGGCAAAAACCATGATACCAGCCGCTTTTCGTTTCTGGGGTGCACAACCGGGGTGGGAGGCCGCTTGGCCCTCTCTGCTAGCGGTTCTTGCCGTTGCATATTTACTTGGATCAATCCCTTTTGGCATGGTTGTGGCCAAATTCATGGGCCTTGGAAACCTGCGTAATATCGGATCGGGCAACATCGGTGCCACCAATGTTTTGCGCACTGGAAACAAAAAAGCTGCGTTGCTAACCGTATTACTTGACGGTGGTAAAGGCGCTGTTGCAGTTCTGATTGCGCGCGAATTATACGGGAATGAGGCAGCGCAGGTCGCGGCGCTCGGTGCGTTTCTGGGACATATATTTCCAATTTACCTGCTGTTCAAAGGCGGAAAAGGTGTTGCAACATTCCTTGGCATTTTGCTTGCGTTGAATTTATGGGTGGGTTTCGCGGCCTGCATGACATGGTTAGCAACAGCCGTAATTTTCCGCATGTCATCATTGGCCGCACTGGTTGCGGCTGCCAGTGCCCCCGTTTGGCTTTGGTTTTTTGGGTTTACCAGCACCACCGGGCTGGGTCTGATTTTGGCGGTTTTGGTTTTCATCCGTCACAGCAGCAATATCAAAAGAATATTGAACGGCACGGAACCAAAAATCGGCGCTAAAAACTAATAACTATATTCAGCGTAAACCCGTTTCATATCGCCACCCCATTCACCTTTATATAGACGCTCCAGCTTTTTGGCGGGAGAAAATCCACGGTCAACAATTTCCTGCAATGCGTTCAGAAAATGGGTTTCGTCGGGGATCAAGCCGCCAGCGCCCGGCATGGCGCGAGATTTTAGCCCTGCTTCGGCGATGGCCAGACAATCTTTTGCAATTTCCAAAACCGGACGGCCGCCCAATTCTGCCTCTAACCCATGTTTTGCCACATCCAGCCGCAAATTATTGCGCTGCTCGGTTGTCCAGTTTTTGCAAAGATCCCATGCGGCATCCAGCGCTGTTTGATCATACAAAAGCCCAACCCAAAATGCCGGAAGCGCGCAAATTTTGCGCCATGGGCCACCATCCGCGCCACGCATTTCGATGAATTGTTTGATGCGCGCATCCGGAAAAGCGGTGGTTAAATGGTCCGCCCAATCAGACAAAGTCGGGGTTTCACCCGGCAATGCGGGCAATTTTCCAGCCATAAAATCACGAAAAGACATGCCCAAAGCATTGATATATTTCCCGTCGCGATAGACGAAATACATTGGCACATCAAGGGCATACTGGACCCATGCCTCAAACCCGAACCCATCCTCAAATACAAAAGGCAAATTTCCCGTGCGGGCATGGTCGGTGTCTTGCCAGATGCGTGCGCGCCAACTTTGATAACCTGTCAGCTTGCCCTCAAAAAATGGTGAATTGGCAAACAGCGCGGTGGCGATGGGTTGCAAAGCCAAACCAACGCGCAGTTTTTGCACCATGTCCGGCTCGCTCGAAAAATCGAGGTTAACCTGAATTGTGGTGGTGCGATACATCATTTGCGTGCCGTGCGTGCCAACCTCATTCATATGTGGCGTCATCAGTTTGTAACGACCTTTTGGCATCATTGGCATCTGCTCAGCCGTCCACTCCGGCGCGGCGCCCATGCCAAAAAATTTCATGCCCAACTGCTCGGAGACGTCTTTGACCTCACGCAGATGGTCGTTGGCCTCATCACAGGTTTGATGGATGCTTTCCAGCGGTGCGCCCGATAATTCCAATTGTCCGCCCGGCTCTAATGAAACATTGGCACCGTTTTTGGTTAACCCTGTCAAATTGCCTTCCTCAACAACCTCAGACCAACCAAATTTGTCCCGCAGCCCTTCTAGTAATGCCTTGATCGAACGCTCGCCTTCATAAGGGATCGGCTGAAATGTGTCTTTGCAATAGCCGAATTTTTCGTGCTCAGTACCGATGCGCCAGTCTTCCTTGGGCTTGCAGCCATCTGCCAAAAGCTGGGCTAATTGATCGTGATGTTCGATCGGTCCGCCGCCGGTTTGAGGTATAGACATCTGCGCTCTCCCTTATTGGTTTTACTTCACTTAAACCTGTGAATTCCCGCTTGCAAGGCGGCAAGATAAGTTTATCCACCTTTTTCCCAAATCGTCTCAATGACAAGGGAATTCGAGCGCACAGCCTTGCTGATCCTCTCCACTCCGAGACCATGTAATGCGCTAAAGGCTTCGATCAATTTATCCGCGCCTTGGGCATTAAACGGGATCAAAACCGGCGGCCCTTCAAATGAATAAAGCACCCAGTTGCGCCCACCAGAACGAGTTGGCGAAACGTCAATTTTCCGAATGAAATCGATGCTGACCACGCCGCCCAGATGCGGGGCCAAATAGGTGATATTGCGTTCGTCAATTTCCACCAAACCGGGGCTGCTTTCGTCGCTGCGCAAGCGTATTCGCAGCAATGCCACGTAAAACAGGCTACCGACAATGCTGGCCAAAACGATGCCAAACAGCGCCATTACCCAGCTTGACCAGATAAATGCCAGCCACAAAACCCGCAATGTTGCCAGTAGGAAAACGCCAATGACAATGGGTTCTTGCCAGCGTTTCAGGGTGTGTAATGCGTCAGCGCGGAAAATTGGCATGTCAGTCCTGTATTTCGTTAAACAGAGTAAGAACATAGGTACCAATCTGTTCATATCCAATGGCCACATAGACGCGGCCCTTTGCGTCCTCAACAGGCTCACGCATCATCATTGCCAATCTCCCAAAGCTTGCTGCCAGGCGGCCATCGCGGCAATCGCTGCTGTATCTGCGCGTAAAATGCGCGGCCCGAGGCTAACCGCCACCGTTTGAACCAGCGCTTTTATCGCTGTGATCTCGTCTGGCGAAAACCCGCCTTCTGGTCCGATGATTATCGCCCATTTGCCCTTTGGCTTGCCGCTCAATGCCTCAGCAATGGGTGGCGCATCTCGGCGTTCATTGCAAAACACCAAAAGCCGGTCATCGGGCCACGCATCCAGAAGAGCCTTCAGCTTGACCGGCTCTTTAACCTCGGGGACAAAGGTTGCGCCGCATTGTTCGGCTGCTTCAATTGCGTGGGCTTCTAAACGGCCAATATTGAGGCGATCGGAATTGGTGTACCGTGTCAAAACAGGGATGATTTCAGCCGCCCCCATCTCCACAGCTTTTTCCACAATAAATGCAGTGCGAGCCTTTTTAATTGGCGCAAATATCAGCCATAAATCTGGCGGGGGTTGAAGCGGCCCGGTTTGCTCAATCAGCGCCAGCAGGCCATTACGCTTGCCGGGTTTGACAACTTTGGCCAGCCATTCACCATCAACCCCGTTAAAAACCAAAACCGGATCATCAATTTTTAAGCGCATCACCCCAAACAGGTAATGTGCCTGCGCCTGATCAATTGATACAGCCAGACCAGCGGCCATAGGAGCCTCTATGAAAAGCCGGATTTTAGCTTTGCGCGCCACCTAGCTGACGGTTTCAAAGTTTCCGGATTCAGGATCAAGAGCCATCAACCCGCCATCGCGGATATTATGCCAAAGCCCATGCAGCGATAACTGGCCGGAATCAATTGCATCGCGGATAAACGGAAAGCCTTGCAGGTTTTCCAATGCAATAACCACACCCATATGTTCAAGCGCCTGAATACGCTCAGCATCATCGGGTATATCTTTGACCCGCTCATATCCGGGGCGTAAAATATCCATCCAACGGCTGACAAAGCTGTCGCTGCTGGTTTCAATATTATCATGACAGATATCATGACAATGCTGCACCCCGCCACATTGTGAATGGCCAATAACAATCAAATGCTCAACCTTTAGCGCCGTAACCGCGTATTCAATCGCGGCGGATGTGCCGTGATGTGCGTCATCCTGGACAAAAGGCGGCACTTGGTTAGCGATATTGCGGTGGATGAAAAATTCGCCGGTTTCCGTACCAAAAATTGCGGTCACATGCACGCGGCTATCACAGCATGAAATCACCATAGC
>CAZCDC010000081.1:0-8351 GCA_964497195.1 uncultured Rhodobacterales bacterium
GCAACGGTTAGTTTATATCTCATGTTAGGAACTCGTCCAGTGCTTCGGTTGGTGTTTTCCTTTTCCACATCTTCATGAGGGCTGGACATCAAATCATCATGCTGGTGCTTTTGAACCCACTTGTTCAAAGTCGAAAGCCCAACACCTAAATCTGATGCACCTTCGGTCTGGTCAGGCCACTGCTGGTTGCGATGCGCACTGCATCACGGCGAAACGCGTCTGTGTATCGTATTGCCATTCCTAATCTCCTTCAGTGCAGTTACTGCTCGAAAGAGACCGGAACTAAACCGTGACAAGACCAGATTGATGCCATGTTTGATGGATGTTTTTCGGGATCATTGTTATGCCTAAAGAAGATGGCCGCTCTTGCTGGCTTTGGTTGCCAGATAAGCTTTGTTTTGGGGGGTTTCACCGACCGACAAGGGTACACGCTCGACGACCTCCAATCCGTAGGATTGCATTTTTTCAATTTTAACGGGGTTGTTTGTCATCAGCCGAACGCTTGAAAAACCCATATTGCGCAGCATTTGGGCGCCTAGGGAAAAATCACGTTCGTCATCCTCAAAACCCAAACGATGGTTGGCTTCTACTGTGTCAAAACCTTGGTCTTGCAGGGCGTAGGCGCGCATTTTATTGGCCAAACCAATGCCACGGCCCTCTTGGTTCATATAAAGCAGAACCCCTGCGCCATTATCCCCGATTTGTGCCAGTGCCGCGCGCAGTTGCGGGCCGCAATCACATTTGAGCGACCCGATAAGATCACCGGTGAAACAGGCAGAATGCAGACGGCACAACACGGGTTTGCTGCGGTCAGGATTGCCGATCTCAATGGCATAATGTTCCTCAGAACCGTCATCAGGGCGAAAAACATGCACATGGCCCAATTCGGAAACCGCCAGCGGCACCTTGGCTGACGCAATTTTCTTGAGCGTTGGCGAGGGGGCCGCGACAAGATCATCCGGTTGAAGGATTGTCAGCTCTGGCGCTGCACCTGACAACGGCGCCACAATGGCGGCGGGCAGTAAATTGGCTTTTTTGCACAGATTGATCGCAGCGCGGTGGGCATCTGCATTGCCATCACGCATGCAATTAAACGGGCCTTTCAGGGGCATGTCCAAATCATGTGACGGGTCGGCAATCGCCCTCGCCCACCAGATATCAGCTGGTTTTGGCACTGCTATTCGCGCCAGATCACCATCATATGGAATGGCACGCAGGGTTTCGGCGCGCCTTGCGGTAATGGCCAGTACCGCATCCGGCATTGCAGAGATTTCTTTCCAGCGGTCCTTGGATACCGCCTCGATTGCTGCAATAAGCATCGGGCCGTTGGCTGTCAAAAGCACAATTGGCAGGCCAAGGCGTAGATCATGGACGCCACGCGCGATACGCTCAATTGCTGTTAGCCCCAGGGTCATGCCATGCCTTTGTTTCAATTCTTGACGAATCTATATCCGGTTGCTGCGCAAATTGAAACATTTGAAGGCAAACAGACACAGATCAGTGAGTTCACGGTTCCGTGCCTTGAAAAACCTGTTGCCTGCGCTGAAATATAGATCAGCAAACGGAGAGAACCCAGATGAATACGCTACGAAAAGTCCTGATGGTTGATGATGACGAAGACCTGCGCGAAGCGCTGGCTGACCAGTTGATCCTGACCGATGATTTTGATGTTTTTGAAGCAGGCACAGGGGCTGAGGGCCTGATCAAAGCCAAAGAACAACTGTATGATCTGGTTATTCTGGATGTGGGCCTGCCCGATATGGATGGCCGTGAACTATGTCGGCTGATGCGCAAACAAGGTGTGAAATCACCCATCATTATGCTGACAGGCCATGATACAGACGCGGATACGATTCTGGGCCTTGATGCCGGTGCCAATGATTATGTATCTAAGCCATTCAAATTCCCTGTGCTTTTGGCGCGCATCCGGTCGCAATTGCGCACCCATGAACAATCCGAAGACGCGGTTTTCAATATTGGGCCATACACATTTAAACCAGCGGCGAAAATGCTGATGACTGAAGACGATAAAAAAATCCGTCTCACCGAAAAAGAAACCAATATCCTGAAATTCCTGTATCGCGCCAGCGACGGTGTTGTGCAACGCGATATTCTGTTGCACGAGGTTTGGGGCTATAATGCGGGGGTTACAACCCATACGCTTGAAACCCATATTTACCGTTTGCGTCAAAAGATTGAGCCGGATCCGTCAAACGCACGGATTTTGGTGACCGAGAGCGGCGGTTATCGCCTCGCGTCCTAACACAAATTTCTCCCTGAGACTTGGCCCGCCTTTTGGGGGGCCTTTTTTTGTAGTGACTTCTGCCTGACTGGTTTATCGTTCATTGAAAAATCGGGAGAACCATAATGCGCATTACTGTTTGCACTTGGAATATCAATTCAATTCGTCTGCGCGAGGGGCTTGTGCAGAAATTACTGCGCGAAGAAACCCCCGATGTGCTGTGTTTGCAAGAATGCAAATCGCTGCTGGAATTGATGCCGCGTGAGGGCTTTGCGGAGCTTGGATATACCCTGATTGGTCGTGGCCAAAAAGGCTATAATGGCGTGGCGATCCTGTCTCGGTTGCCAATGGAGGATGCCGGCAGCCGTGATTTCTGCGGACGAGGCGATGCGCGCCATGTGGCGGGGCGGCTGGATAATGGCATGACCATCCATAATTTCTATGTGCCGGCGGGGGGCGATAAACCGGACCGCGAAATCAATGAAAAATTTGGCCATAAACTGGATTTTCTGACTGAAATGTCGGATTGGTTTTCCGGTGAAACGCCGCAAAAATCGGTCTTGGTGGGTGATTTGAACATCGCCCCGCTGGAGGATGATGTCTGGTCTCACAAGCAATTATTAAAAATTGTCAGCCATACCCCGATTGAGGTGGAGCATCTGAATAAGGTAATGGATTCAGGGGGTTGGGTGGACATTACCCGCAAAGATATGCCTGAAGGCAAGGTTTATAGCTGGTGGTCTTACCGCGCCAAAGATTGGAATTTGGCAGACAAAGGCCGCCGTCTTGACCATATCTGGGCCACCTCCGATATTGCTGCATCGGGCAATGGTAGCCGGATTTTACGCGCCGCGCGGGGATGGGAACGCCCCTCGGATCACGCGCCGGTATTTGCAAGTTTTGATCTGTGATCAGGGCGGTAAAAACCGAATTTATTGGGTGAATTATTCTGGATAATCCTGACAAGCATAATGCGCCGGACCGCGCAGCAATGCCGCAAATCCCTTCGGATCACGCTGAGGGGTTGGGGGCGATGGCCCAAAACGCCGCCGGTTTTTAAGGGATGTTAGAACGGGCCAACTGCGTAACGTTCCTGCCGCCGTTCTAGGCGCCAGATGTTACGGGTGTTGCGGCGAATGTTCGAATTCAAAAAAGCCAGCTGCATGATTTCTTCAGGTGTTAAGCTCGGGTGGGACAGGGTTGTGATGATCAGGTGTTCGATCTCGGATATTTCGTCTTCAAGTGTTTGAATTTCTTGTTCAATTTCAAAATATTCCGCACCCCATTCAAAGGCATGGTTAAGCGCCCCGCGCTGGCTGGCAGGGCAAACCGCATTAAAATTCCGGCCATCGCGGCCACGGTTATAAGCATTTTGCGGGGTGCAATATTGCAATAAACCCTGTTCACGTCCGGCCTGCCACGCGGCAATATTTGGGGTGATTCCGATATCGGAGCAAGCGTCAAAATGGTTGGAAACATAATCTGGTGCGCGGCCATTTAACCCGTCATTAAGCCCGATGCCAGCCCAATCGCCAACGCGGCACTGGTTTTCGGTCAGGCTGGCGCAAGCCGCCAGAAAAGGTAACAAGATAAGAGCGGGCAGGATACGCATTACAAATTCTCCGATGTTTGCGATATAATATCCGATTGGCTATTGAAGGAAAGGCATTTGCATTTTCATCGGCGGAAGTTAGAAGAAACCATGATTAGACCCGACAATTCATTTAAAAATATCACCATTGCAATACTGGTTGCGACTTTGATCGTCAGCGCGGTTTTTGTGATGTATCCGCAGCTTGATCTGTATGTGTCAGCGTTGTTTTTTAACCCTTCTGGCCAGTTTCCAGCGGCGCATTCAACCATCGCAAATCTGCTGCGCGAGGGATTGATTTTGGGCATGTGGTCCTTGGTTATAATGATGTTAATTTTTCTGATATGTTCATTAACTCTGCGCAGCTCACGTTATATTCCCTTGCGCATTTGGGGTTATCCGGTTGTTGTCAGCATTGCCGGAACGTTAATTTTGGTGAATGCAATATTAAAAAACAACTGGGGCCGGGCGCGACCATTTACGGTAACTGAATTTGGTGGAGACCTGGATTTCACACCCGCCTATTACCTGTCGGACCAATGTATCACCAATTGTTCGTTTACCTCCGGCGAAGGCGCGGCAATTGCCACGGTAACGATTACCGCAGGCGTATTATTGTGGCGTAATGTGCAGCATTCACGGTTGTTGGCAGTGCTGATTCCGCTGTTTATTCTTGGGGCTGGATTGCGGGTTGCAAAGGGTATGCATTTTATTAGCGATACCTTGCTGTCAGCATTGTTTTGCGCGTTGATCGCACTGTTTTTCTATTGGTTAATGGATATTGGTGCGCATCGTGATAAGCTGACATGGCGTAACGCCAAAGGAGATTTACGCAACTTGATAAAGTTTCAAAACCCTTTGTGGAACAAGCCCAAAAAGTGACGATCCCCTTTATTATCCAAAATATCCAACGCTGTGTTGTGGTCGGTCCAAATCGCTCGGTGGCCGGGTTCAATAGGGTCTGAAAGCTGCCGCACTGCGTGGCAATGATAGATATGGCAAATTTTTTCAGCGTGGCGGTCATATTCGGGCATATAGACAAACTTGCGATAGGCGCCCAGCTTTCGCACCGGCGCGATTTTCCAGCCGGTTTCTTCAAACGCTTCGCGGTGCAGGGCAGAAAGCGGCCCCTCACCGGGGTCAATGCCACCGCCGGGCAGTTGAATCTCAACAAATTCAAGGGTTTGCTGGGTTAGCAGAATATCATGCCCACGGGTAATGATGGCATATGCGCCGTGCCGAATGCGAAATTTAATGTTGGGGTCAGGCGGTGTTCCAAAACGTCTCATGGCTGGAATATGGCACAGGTTTTGGTGAGGGTCACGCCATATCCTGCAATTTTGCCGCGCTTAATCGCCAAATTGCCCCATAATTCACGGTTTTGAAATTCCAGCGGTATCATTTTTCATCGGAAAAACGTACCGAATGTCGACTGTGATGCAGTGTCATCAAAGCCAAAAGCCCCGCGATTTCGGGATGGGGTAAAAGCTGGTGCAAAATATTGCCAAGGCGCAAGGCTTCGTTGGTCAAATCGGCGTTATTGGGGCCATATATTGCATCGGTTTATTCTTTTCAAAATCAGCACCGCTTTTGCAATGCCTATAGATAAGACGTGTGCGGTTTGGCATTTTCGACAGGTTGGGCAAAGTTTTTTTAACTTTCTTGCTGTGCGGGTTTGAATGTTGGACCAATTGGCCTTATTTGCTGGCCTTAACCGTAAAGGAAAAGCCATGAACATTGCTGCAAAAGTCGCGTGGGATGACAGTATTCTGCCGTTTCAGTTGGATAAAGCCGACATAAAAGGCCGTATGGCGCGGCTGGACGGGACGCTGGATGAAATTCTTGGCCAGCATAATTACCCAATCGAAGTGGCCGCAATGGTGGCAGAGGCGGCAATGCTGACGGCAATGATCGGCCAGAATATTGCGCTGCGCTGGAAATTAAGCCTGCAAATTCGCGGCGATGGGCCAATTCGGCTGATTGCAACGGATTATTACGCGCCAACCGCAAAGGGTGAACCCGCGCAAATTCGGGCTTATGCCAGTTATGATGCTGATCGTTTGGCCGGGGCTGGCACACCTTTTGAAAAAATAGGCAAAGGCATGTTTGCGGTATTGATTGATCAAGGCGCGGATACCACGCCTTATCAAGGCATTACGCCATTGGCAGGTGGGTCTTTGACCACCTGTGCCGAGGCGTATTTTGCTCAATCCGAACAACTGCCAACCCGGTTTTCGGTGTCGATTGCTCAGGCTGATGCAGGGGATGGCCTGCAATGGCGGGCTGGCGGAATAATGTTGCAACATATGCCAAAGGCCGCTGATGATGACCGCCTCGACGATGATGGCGATAACTGGAACCGTGCGATGATTTTATTGGACAGTGTGGAAACAACCGAAATGATCGGGCCGCATGTGTCACCGGACCAACTATTGGTGCGGTTGTTTCACGAAGAAAACCCACGGGTGTATGACGCACAAATGGTGCGGTTTGGCTGTACTTGCGGTGCCGAAAAAGTACGGCAGGCAATGTCGATTTATTCGGCTAAGGACATCAAACACATGACCACCGAACAGGGCACAGTGACGGCGGATTGCCAGTTTTGCGGGGCGCATTATGTTTTTGATCCAGGCGATTTGGGCAAAGACGCTGACTAACCCCTTGTTGGAGCGTGCTTTGTGCTGTTTAATCACGTAAAGGCAGGTGAAAATGAGATTTCTGGTAAGCGCAGAATTTGCGGATGATGCGCGGCAAAACATTGAGCCTTGGCTGGATGTCAGCAACCCTGTTTGGGAAGGCGCTACGCCTTTGGGTGTGTACCTGTCAGCGGTGGATAAACCCCGATACGAACGTAGTGATCTTGCCAAGCTGATGGCTCTGATGCAGGTGCCGGTTTCCAGTGATGAAACGCTGGATATTTTTTGCGCGGCAGCCATGGCGGCGCGGATAGGTCAGTTAATAGACGAAGCGGCGGGGGAACGCGCCGCAGCCGCAGCATTGCGCAAAGACTTTATGCAGCTACAGGAGAATTTTCTGGCGGTTGAGGGGTTTTTGAATGGGGCATTGGCGCCACGATTCGTGTTGGCGCGGCAATGGGATTTTTCGGGAAATACCATTGAGCTGAGCGGGGGAAAAACAGTTATGCAAGCTGTGCCGATTTCTGGGCAGGCATTGGTGGCTGTGGATTTATGGATGGTTTCTGGTGCGGTTAAAATCTCGGTCTTGGGGCTTGATGGTGCGGAAATTATTGCGCCGGTTTTACTGACCGGTAGTGGTTGGCAACGGGCGCAATTCGCAGCAATTCCCGGGAATACCGGGGTTTCGCTGTTGATCGAGGCTGTTGAGGAGTGCGAGATCGGGATTGCCCTGCCCAGCGCTTTGCCGGAATTTGGCGAAAAACCCCTGGCTTTGCGGCTTTGGAAAGGGTTAAGCGGAATTGCCCTGCCGGAGGTGGTTACCAGTGCGGCAACAAGTGGTTTTGTTATGCCCGCAGATTTTCCAAAAGCCGAAAGCCTGGGCGTTGGCGGTGCAAAATATCTGGAAAAATCCAATATTTTGATGGTCCACACGGATTATTATGGAGCTGCTGAACTGGTGATGCGAGACGTTAATCTTGGCAGCAAATGCACAGCACATATTCAAAATTGCGGGCCTGATACGTTGGAGGTTTCACTGGTTCAGGTGGCCTCGGGGGCTGCTGAACCGCGCAAATATTGCGTGTCGGCATTTCTGGCACCAGAGGCATATATGCAGGCCGAAGTGGTTTCTGATGGCGCCGATTCGGTGGACTTATGGATCAAAATCAAAGGGCAGACCTCATTGGATTGCCTGAGTTTGCGCGGATTTGACATTGGCTGAAATTGCGATCATCATTCCGGTTTGGCATCATTCTGTGTTGGTTTCCGAAGCGATTTTATCTTGTCTTGAACAAGAAAACGCACCGAAGTTTCGCGTTATTATCGTTAATGACGGCTGCGATTATCCCCAGACACTGGCTGTTCTGGAAGGCTGGCGCGGGCTGCATTCTGATAAAATTACCGTTCTAACGCAAATCAACCAAGGGCTTAGTGCGGCGCGCAATACCGGCATTGAATATGCACTTAGGCATATGCCGGATGTTTCCGGTTTTTTCTTTCTTGATGCTGATAATCGGTTGGAGCCGGGGGCATTGGCGTTGTTTGCGCGATTGTTGGATGGGCCGGATAAGGCGGGGTGGTTTTACCCTCAGTTTGATATGTTTGGCTTGCACAGTAATCGGAATTCGGGTGGGGAATATTCGCTTTCGCGGTTGGCATTCAGCAATTATTGTGACGCGGGCAGCTTGGTTCGTGCTGCGTTGATGCAGCAGGGTTTACGGTTTGATGAGCGGTTGAAATCTGGCTATGAGGATTGGGATTTTTGGCTGTCTGCGGCGGAAAAAGGCCATCACGGGATGCCGATTGTACAGGCCTATCTTGGCTATCGCAAACGGCCTGATTCGATGCTGGCAAACGCACATCAGGCCAATGACCGAATTTT
>CAZCDC010000081.1:8451-10691 GCA_964497195.1 uncultured Rhodobacterales bacterium
TGGCGCGGGAACTGACGGCGCAGGGGGTTCATTGCCACCTGTTTATCTATGGGATTGATACCGCAACGACGGCTGGCTGGATGTATGAGCCGTTCGACACTGTATCGATTATCACCGACCCGCGCTTGCGCGATTGGCGCGGCGCCACCTATCTGGGAACCACGGGGGCTGCCAAACCTGACGATCGATTATTTGGTGATATTCTGGGGCCATTAACGGCAATGGATGCAGTGGTAAATTGTGGCACAGGCATGTTGCACCACGGCGCTACGGCGCTGCGCTCAAAGGGTGTCAAAACCGTTTCATGGGAACATCTGACCGAACAAACACCCTATGGCCGCAGTGTGGGCACGCCATTTGTGGCGCTGGCGCATGAGGCAGGATATGATTTTATTGCAACCTGTTCCAATGCGTTGGCCAACCGCATGGCGGGGCATGGTGTGCCGCATAACAAATTGTTGCCACTGCCCAACGGGCCCGGATTTCCGGATAAACCTGTGCTGCGCTCTGCGCATAATGGCCCGCTTCGGGTTGGTTTTCTGGGGCGATTTGATAGCCAAAAAGGTGTGGATCGTTTTGTTGAAATCGCCACAGCTTTGCAGGGCGAAAAATTTGCGTTTTCAGTGTGTGGCGCAGGTATTTTAGAGGGGGAGGTTGATTTTCCCATCTGGCTGCCAGTTGCCCCGCCAGTGCATTCGCCTGTTGAAATAGCTGCGCTTCTGGCCGGCATTGATATCCTTATATTGCCGTCGCGAAATGAGGGTTTGCCGCTGACAATTCTTGAGGCTCAGCGCGCTGGTGTTGTGGTTCTGTGCAGCGATGTTGGTGCTGTGTCAGAAGCAATTGACCATCAAATTACAGGAGTGTTGTTGCCGGAAAATACGGTGACTGAATCAGCAATAAGCTGGCTGCAAAAACTGCAATCAAACCCGCAGCAACGGGCAGATATCGCGCAAAATGCCGCCGGAAAACCCGATAACTGGGCGCTGAACGCCAGCAATTTTATTAGCGCTGTATTTGATTAGATGATGGAGCCACGCGTGCCTATAAATGCGCCTACGCTCGCCCCCCCAAATCGCGCGCAGTTTTTTAACGGCATAAATGGGTTGCGCGCATTTGCGATGATATTGGTCATAGGGTTTCATTCAAAGCTGTTGCCGGGGGGGTATGCTGGCGTTGATATATTCTTTGTCATTAGCGGGTTTCTAATGGCCAAAATATTGCTGGGTACGGAGTTTGAAAAATATTCCTTCTGGCGTTTCATCAACCGCAGGTTCTGGCGCATTTGGCCTTTGCTTGCTTTTGTCTCGCTCAGCTATTCTATCCTCATTGTTCTGTTTTTCGGGGCTGATCCAGCTTCCGAATTTTTGCCGGCAATTACATTTACTGCAAATCTGACAAAATCCACCTTTGGCACACCTCTGGTTCTGGGGCCAACCTGGAGCCTGGCAACCGAGTTTCAGTTTTATGTGCTGATTGCCATTACATTTTGGGCCATTCGTGGCCGACACAATTTGTTTTTTGCGTGGGCGGCAATACTGTTTATGGCAACAACTGCGTCAAAATTTTTGGGTATTTTTTGGGATGTTGGCTGCGGCCCACTGGCTTTTTCGCCTGTTTTTCGTTCTTCCGGGTTGTTTTTAGGTATTCTTGTTGCCTTCGCACCGCGTATGTCCGCCCAAATACCACGCTGGTTTGCTGCTATTGGGTTGATGGTCTATTTTGTGATAATATTCTCCGAAACCTGGTGTATGGGAGCCGTAACTGCCGCGATAACAATCTTGGCTGAACTTATTAGCGCATCAATTATACTTGCTGTGATTAATTCCGATCAGAAAAAAGGGCCGAGTATAACAAGCCGATTGGTATACTGGACCGGGAATTTATCTTATGGCGCGTATTTGTGGCATTTTCCGATGTTGATATTAATCAGTCATTTTTCGCAGGGAGAAAAATTTGTGATTATGCTCATTGGAAGCTTGCTCCTGTCTTTCTTCTCTTTTCATCTAATTGAAATGAGGTTCTATAAGCCTGCAAAATATTCAACCCGCAATCCGTTCAGCAAAAGGCTATAAATTTAGAGGGCAAATTGACCAAATTCCCCCAGACCGCCCTTGCATCACGGCAAAATTCGCGTTATCGACCCTCACCGCACAGGTAGAGGGGTTTAGCTCAGTTGGTAGAGCGACGGTCTCCAAAACCGTAGGTCAAGAGTTCGAGCCTCTTAGCCCCTGCCAGTG
>CAZCDC010000082.1:0-10382 GCA_964497195.1 uncultured Rhodobacterales bacterium
CTATTTCTGCCAAGTATCTGACACCTGTTCCGGTTGTGCTGAATATCAGTTTTGGCCTGACAGGTGGGTCGCGTAACGGTCAGCAGTTTCTGGAACGGGCATTGCGGGCATTGGCGATAAAATATCGCAAAGATATGCGCGCAACCTTTGGCAAAGCTGGCGTGCCGCCAGTGGTGCGGGTTATTTCTGCGGGGAATGAAAATATTTTGGGGCTGCACGCCCAAAGTCATGATGCGGGCAGTTTTGATTTACCGATGCGGCTTCAGCCGGAGGATGGTACACCCAGTTTTCTGGAAATCTGGCTGTCTCAATCGGCGAGTGCGGCCAAGATCAATATCGTGTCGCCAAGCGGCGTGGTGGGCCAGCTGAATTTCACGGGGCTTGATGCGCAAAATATCGCAGATTTTGATGCGCATATTTTGATGGACCACCCCGATTTGGTGATCTGTCGGGTAACACTCGATGCGCCAATGCGGCCATCGGATGATGTTAACGCGTTGTTTTGGCGGATTGTTATTGCTTTTGCCCCAACCAAATCCCGCCATTGTGTGGCTGCGGCTGGCCTTTGGAATATCTCTGTTTTGGCAGATAATAATAACGCGGCAATGCACGGATGGATATTACGCGATGACGCCGTTTCAGGGTTTTCCAGCAATGGCCGCCAAGCGTATTTTGATGATGATCATCTGCAAAATAACAGTTATGATGCTACCTCGTTTGACCCTTTAGGCGATATTGCGGTTGATGACCCAGCCACGCGCAGCAGCATTATTGCACGCAATGGGGCCATTTCCGGGCTGGCGACAAATTCCATGTTGCGGCGTAAGAATGGCCGTATCAAAAAAGGCGATGGGCCAGAAATGGACGCGATTAGCGTTGGCGCATATCGATGGGATCAGCCTTTTTCTGCGCTGTATTCCGCAGCGGATATTACCGGCAATGGCCAAGCACCCCATGTTATGGCAATCGCGGAAACTTCGCGTGTTTTGCCCAATATTCGCACGACAGGCCTGACCAGCGACACCAGCGCCGCGCTTAATGGCACCAGCGCAGCAGCCCCCATTGTCACCCGGATTATGGCCGATTATCTTAGCCAGCTTTCGCGGGCGGATTATGCGAACTTTGATCCAAAATCCGTGTTGCAAACCATGGGTGTTGCGCCCGCGCGCCCGGTTGATCGGGAGGTTGCAACAAACGCCGCCATCCGCGTTGAGCGGCTGCGTGACGGTGGCGTGTTGCTGCCCTTACCAAACGCTTTGCAGTCCAATGTCTCACGGGACAGTTTGGCAAAAACCTGAATTTCTGCGCGGGGTTAACCCGCGCAGTTTTTACGTGCCCTTCAGGGCGGTTTCATGCATCCAGTCAGCGTGTTTCGGGGCTTTTTTGGTTTTTGACCATTCCTCAAGCATATCCCATTTTACCGCGTCCAGTTTTGCCAGCATTGCGTCTTCATCAGGGTCGGGGCAGGCTAGTTCAATACGATGGCCGTTGGGATCAAAGAAATAGATCGAGTGGAAAATCGCGTGGTCCGTCACACCCAGAACATCAAGCCCTTGGGCCTCCAGATGGTCTTTGTATTCAATCAGTTCTGCGCGATCCTTGACCTTAAATGCCAAATGCTGCACCCATATTGGCGTGTTCAGATCACGCCCCATTTCGGGTTGGGTTGGCAATTCAAAAAACGCCAGAACATTGCCCATGCCTGCATCCAGAAACACATGCATATAGGGATCAGGCGCGCCGGTTGAGGGTACTTTGTCCTCAGCAATCGCCAGAATAAAATCCATGTTGAGCATTTTCCCATACCACTCAACTGTAACTTTTGCATCTTTGCAGCGATATGCAACATGATGGATTTGTTCAATTTTCATGTTCATTCTCCTTTAAGTTTGGCGGCATTTAGCGCGGCGCTTAGCACCGTGTGGTTGCCGATATGGTTGGCTAGGATCAGAATAATCCGGGCGTTTAAAGCATCGCTTTGGGCTTTGGTCTTGCCGTCATGCAGGGCCAGAAGCTCAGCGTAAAATCCATCTGCATCGGGGATATTTGGCTTGATGACGAGCATTATTTCATCCCTTTTGCGGTTTTTAAGGCAGCACTGACAGCCGCTTTGTCAAATTTGGTCCAGCGTGCCGCGATATGTTGATCCGGGCGCATCAGGTAGATTGCGGCGGGTTGATCACCAAGATATCGTGCGGTGAATTCGGTGGATTCTGTGCTGGATAATGCAACAGTTTCCAACCCGTCCGGCGCGTCTATATCCATGCCAATGGCCAAAAGCTGAAATTGATTTCCGAGCAGCCCCAGCAACCAGCCACCCTTAACAGGGGCATCAATTGCCGAAGCGCCGGGGCGCGTGAGGCTTGGCAGTTTGCTGTCATCCGGCCCGTTTAATGAGGAACCATCATAGATGCAGGGCACGGACAGGCGACCAGAGTTCACCAGTGGACGGGCGAATTCGTATCTTTCGGCCAAATTCAGAACCGCATCGCGGAACACTTTGCTTATCTCCGATTTTGGGGTGATGAAATCGGTCGAACGGGTGGAGTTCAAGATATTTTCATCCGCACCAATAATCCGTTCCTCGTTATAGCTGTCCATCAGGGATTCGGGCGCGTCGCCGTTAAGCACCATGCGCAGCTTCCATGCCAGATTATCGGTGTCTTGCAGGCCGGAATTTGCCCCGCGCGCGCCAAAAGGCGAAACCTGATGGGCGCTATCGCCGGCAAACAATACACGCCCGTGGCGGAAATTTTCCATACGCCGGCATTGGAATGTGTAAATAGAGATCCATTCCAGCTCAAATTTGGCATCCTCGCCCAGCATTTGTTTCAGCCGGGGGATGACATTTTCGGGGCGTTTTTCAACATCTTTGTCGATGTCCCAGCCCAGTTGTAGATCTATCCGCCAGACATTATCGGGCTGTTTGTGCAGCAAGGCTGATTGGCCACGATTAAATGGAGGGTCAAACCAAAACCAGCGCTCGGTGGGAAAATCAGCCTCCATAATCACGTCAGCAATCAGGAAATTGTCTTCAAATACACGGCCGACAAAATCGAGGCCCAGCCTCTGGCGCGCCGCAGAATTGGCACCGTCACAGGCGATAACCCAGTCAGCGTCAAGGTTATACGACCCTTCGGGTGTGTCGATTTCCAGTGTTACGTGGGTTGGATGCGTGCCAATCGCGGTAACCTTGTTTTTGCCACGAATTTCAATAGGTGCACCAGCAGCCTGCAATTCAAACACCCTTCGGACCATGTATTCTTCAAGGTCATATTGTGGCAGGTTTATGAAAGCAGGGCGGTTTTGGCCGCCTTCGGATTGCAGGTCAAAATTATAAATCTCGCGCTCGTCAAAGAATACTTTGCCTTTATTCCAGACCACGCCTTTATCAACCATCGCGGCGCCACAGCCCAAACGGTCAAGGATTTCCAGCGGGCGTTTGGCAAAACAAATGGCGCGAGATCCGGATGAAACCTTGTCATTATCGTCAACAATGACCACCGGAATACCTTGTTGCACAAGATCAATTCCCGCCGCCAGCCCAGCAGGGCCCGCGCCGATTATTACAACAGGATGGCGCGCATTCGGCCCGGCCTCTTGGTCTGCGCAGCGTTGGTATTTGTACAATAGCGTTTCAAATATCTTGCCCATTTTATCCCTGCAAATCCGCCCACATTTCAAGGTCACGCGCCGCTGTCCAGATGCGAGGATTGTCGATGCCGCGAGCCTCGTCAAAGGCACGAGCCACGTTGAAAGGCAGGCAATGTTCATAAATCGCGTAATCGCCGAATTTTTCGTCGCAAGCGGCGCGAACCGCGTCCCATGTTTCTTTTAATGTGCCGCCACGTGCCGCCACCTGAAGAGCGGGCGCATAGGTGCTGGCAACAAAATCGCGGGTGTTTTCAATGGCGGCATTGACCATTTCTGTACCGATCAGCGCATCTCCACGGCCCGGCGCAATGGCGCGGGGGGCGTATGCCTTGATGGCATCCAGCGTGGCGCCCCAATCCGCAAAATGCCCGTCGCCGCAATAGCAGGCTGAGTGGTATTCGACGATATCGCCGGTAAACATCACACCATCATCAGGCACCCATGCGACGATATCACCAGCCGTGTGGGCGCGGCCCAAATGTTTCAGCACAACTTTGCGCTGGCCCAGATACACCGTCATTTCATCGCTGAATGTGGTGGTTGGCCACGTGAGGCCGGGGATGCTTTCATGGCCCTGAAACAGGCGCGGAAAGCGTTGAAATTCGCTGTCCCAATCTTCTTGGCCGCGCTCAACAACCATGGCGCGGGCCTTGTCTGACATGATGATTTCACTGGCACCATAGGCGCTGGCGCCCAATACGCGAACCGCATGATAATGGGACAGAACAACGTGGCTGATCGGTTTATCCGTAACCGTGCGGATTTTCTCAACCACCATTTCGGCCATACGCGGCGTGGCTTGGGCATCAATAATCATCACCGATTCATCGCCAATAATCACACCGGTATTGGGGTCTCCCTCTGCCGTAAAGGCCCAAAGATCGTGGCCAACTTGCGTAAAGCTGATCTTTTTGTCTGCCATGTCGCCTTGTGATGCGAATGCTTTTGCCATTTTAATTTCCTATTCTGTCCAGTCAGGTTCTTGCATGGCGGGCAGAATGCGCCCCGTGCAATCACCAAATCCTATTTTATATTCATCACCTTGCGCCCAGCCACGCAAGGTTAGCCGGTCATTATCCTCAATGAAGGTGCGGGTCTCGCCTGTGTCGAGCGTAAAGGGTTTTTCCCCGCCCCAACATATTTCCAACAAGGATCCAAATTCGGATTTTTCGGGGCCGGAAATAGTGCCGGACCCGAGAAGATCACCGCAATTCATCGGACAGCCAGAGCTGGCATGGTGCGTGAGCTGCTGTGCGGCGGAATAATACATGCGGTTGTAATTTGTGCGGCAAATGGTGGTGGCATGCGCTGCGCCCTCGGGCTGCATCGTGATTTCCAGCTGGATATCAAACAAGCCCGGCTTCTTTTCCGACAGATAAGGGAGGAGCGGCTCGTCGCGCTCCACAGCCTTGCAGCGGAACGGCTCCAGCGCCGCTGTTGGCACCACCCAAGGGCTGATGGATGTGCCAAAAGCCTTGCCTTGAAAAGGGCCGAGCGGCTGGTATTCCCAGCCTTGAATATCGCGCGATGACCAGTCATTCAGCAGCACAAAACCAAAGATCATTTCATCAGCCTGCGCTGTTGTGATCTGTTGGCCCATCTCGGTAGGCACGCCAATTACCGCGCCCAGCTCCAGCTCCAGATCCATACGTTTTGACGCGCCGAAATGCGGCATTTCAGCATTCGTCGGTTTTAGCTGCCCCCTCGGGCGATGGATGTCTGTACCTGAAACCACAACGCTTGAGGCCCTACCGTTATAGCCAATCGGAATGTGCAGCCAGTTTGGGGGCAGGGCATTTTCAGCCCCGCGAAACATTGTCCCGACATTGATGGCGTGTTGTTTTCCGGCATAAAAATCGGTGTATTCAGCCACTAAAAACGGCATATGCATGACAGCATCAGCCTGCGGGAACAGTGCGGCATCTTGTAATTCTTGATTGTCCGACAAGATATTAACGCCATCTTTGCGCAAAATATCAGTTAGAAACTGGCGCAACCCTGCCCAAGCGTCCGGTCCCATTTCCATAAACCCGTTTAGAAACGGCAGGTTAAATACAGTTTCATCCGTGCCGCTTTCCAGCAGGCCTGCCATTTCCAGCCTTGAGAGATCAAGGATCATATCACCAATCGCCACGCCACAAACCGGATCATCACCATCGCCACGGTCAAATACGCCGTAGGGCAGGTTTTGGATCGGGAACTGGCAATCCGGATTATTAGCGCTTTTGATCCAGCTTTTCACGGGGGATTCTCCGGTTTAGGGTATAGGTAAATTATTAATTACAAATGAAACTAAGTCAAGCTAGGTGCGGTAATATCAAAAAAATTCATCAATAAACTGGGCTATTGAAATTATTTTCAGATGAAACTAACATCAAAATATGACCGATATTGATCTGCAAAATTTCTTTCCCTATCAGGTGCGCGTCTTTTATCGTGCGGTTAGCGACTCGCTTGCGCAGATATATTCGTCGCGTTTTGGCCTGACGGTTTCGGAATGGCGTGTCATGGCAGTGCTGGGGCCGGATATGTTTTCAGCCAGCGAACTGGTCGCGCGCTCCAGCCTTGGCAAGGTCAATGTCAGCCGCGCAATCAAAGGCCTGCAAAAGCTGGGCTATGTGCGGCGGGATATTGACGGCAGCGATAAACGTCGTGCCGCGGTGCGCCTGACGGCTGAGGGATGTCGTGTTTTGGCAATTCTTGTGCCGCTGGTCAAAGCCCGCGAAGCAGAATTGTTTGATGGAATGACGCTTGAAGAAAAAGAAATGATCTTAGGCGCCATGGCCAAAATTCAACAAAATGCCGCGCGGTTCAGGGCGCAACCAGATGTGTAAAAGCCGCCCCGATTGAGGCGGCTTTGAAATTATTTTGCCGGTTCGTCAGCCGGAGCAGCAGGTGTTTTTGGTGGCGTAACATCCAGCGCCCCGTCGGTCAGGCCTGTCAGCCCGCCTTCCAGCGAAATCCCCAGCTCCTCACCCAGTTTTTTCATCGCGGGCATTTGCAACGCCATGCCCATAATCGAATCCAGCGCCTGATTTACCGGCGCCTGCCCAGCACCCGAACCACCGCCAGAATTGCCACCCATTCCCAGCCCGGTAACCTGATGAATTTTGATCGACTCGATCTTTTCAGCCGGTTTGACCATTTCGGCGATGATATCTGGCATGGCAGCAAGTCGCGCAAGGTCAACCTTCATTGCCACCATTTCTGGGCTAAGCGCGTTTTCTGAATCGGTGATGGCTTGCAGGCCCTCGGCTTCGGCCAGCATGTCGGCTTTTTTGGCTTCGGCGCGGATGGTGATCGCACTTGCGTCGGCTTTGGCTTCTTCCAACACGGCCGCCGCGCGGTCAGCGGCGGCGTCTTTTTCAGCC
The DNA here is from genome assembly GCA_964497195.1 of uncultured Rhodobacterales bacterium. Classification (GTDB taxonomy): domain Bacteria; phylum Pseudomonadota; class Alphaproteobacteria; order Rhodobacterales; family Rhodobacteraceae; genus UBA3077. The sequence continues at coordinate 7,026 of CAZCDC010000082.1, forward strand.
TCGGCTTTGACACGCACGCCGGTGGCCATGGTTTCGGCCTCTCGTGTGGCTTCGATCAACGCGATTTGTTTGGTACGATCTGCCACCGCAACACTGCGCACGGTTTCCACCGCTTCCTCAGCCTTTTTGGCCTCAGCGCGGGCAATGTCAGCCGATGCGCGCGCGTCGCTTTCTTCTTCGGATTTTTTCGCAATGATGATTTTGCGTTCCTGATCTGCGACCTCAATCTCACGTTCTTTGGTGATCTCAGCATCGCGGATCATGCGCTCGCGTTCAATTTCCGAGGCCCGCACAGCGCGCTCTTTTTCAATGCGTGCTTGCTGTGCAATCTGGTCAGCGCTTTCCTGATTACGGGCAATTTCAGCAATCTGGTCAGCTTGCAGGATTTCGATTTCCTTGTTTTTGGCAATTTCGGCTTCGCGTTGATCACGCTCAATCTGGTATTTCTTGCGTTCGGCTTCCATTTCAGAGCGGCGCACAGACACGTCTGCATCAGCGGTGATTTCAGCACGTTCCTTGCGAGATTTCGCGATAACCTCAGCCAGTTTGCGCATACCAACTGCGTTAAACGCGTTGTTTTCATCCAATGTGTCAAACGGCGTTTGATCCAAGGCTGTCAGCGAAACCGCCTCCAGCTCCAACCCGTTTTTCAGCAAATCTTCGGAAATAGCGTTTTGCACTTCTTGCACAAATTCCGACCGGTTTTCGTGCAGCTCGTCCATGGTCATTTGTGCGGCAACGGCGCGCAAACCGTCAATCAGCTTGCCCTCGATCATCTCGCGCAGTTTTTCGACCTCAAACGTGCGATCCCCAAGGGTTTGCGCCGCGCGCGAAATTCCGTCTTCGGTGGCGTTGACCGAGACATAAAATTCCACGCCCACATCAACCCGCATCCGGTCTTTGGTAATCAGTGATCCCTCGCCATCGCGCTGGACCTCCAGCCGCAGGGTTTTCATATTTACATGTGAAATCTCGTGCAAAAACGGGATGGCAATAGTGCCGCCATCCATGATGACCTTTTTGCCACCAGACCCGGTTTTAACAAGGCTGACTTCGCGCGTGGCACGCCGGTAAAGCCGTGCCATGATCAGGCTGATAAAAATGAGCAGGCCAACAATTGTGCCCGCAATAGTTAGGATGGATTGAATGTCCATTTAGGTCTCCTTGAAAGGGTGAAAATGCGCGAATGCGCCTAAGAAATATTAACGACATAAAACATGCCGCTGCGTTTGCGAATAACGTGGACAGAGGCCCCTTGCGGGATCTCGTCCTTGTCGTCCAGCGGCTCGACCCGCAAATAATGTGTGTTGCCATGACGGTCTTTGATCTTGGCCTCGGCCGGTTTTCCACGTTTGGCAATGCCTTGGGAAATCACCCCGTGATGCCCACCCAAAAACCGTTTTGACATGGCCGAGCTTTCGGTTTTTGGCATGATGGTGGCAATGGTATTGGCGATAAATTTGGTGGCACGAACAGTAGGGAAAAAAGCGATAACACCCGCCAAAAGGCCCGGCATTATCCAGCCTGTGAGCGAGGCAACGATGGAGAGTAAAATTAATCCGATGAGGCCAAAAAGGGTCAGGAATGACACCAGCCAGATCAGAAACGGAACATCGGCTATGCCGATCCAACGCAAAAACCCTGTCGGCGGGACGGCGATACCAACATCTGCACCCGCGTCCAAGTCAATATCCAGATCAAAATCGATATCCAGATCGACATCAATGTCAGCTGTGTCGCTGCCGATGGCCATAATACTGCCGCCGAGAATTAAGGAAATTATTTCGAGAATGAAAAGGCCTAAAACAATGGCGAGTGAAATTGTAAAAAGATATGCCTGTGGCTGCAAAAGTATTTCTATCATTTGTCCTCCGTTGGTTAATATATAGGGATTAATTGTTGCTTTTAAAGAGGTTGCGCGCCAGATTTTGATTTAATCAACTGTCATGTGTGTATTTAGTCGGCCGCAGAAGGCAATAAAACCGGTTGGCCATGGGGTGTCTTAAGATACGCCTGCGCCCAGGCCTCGCTGCGTTGTGAAATGGCCTGAATGCTGATTTTTGATCTTTGTGCCAGCAGTGTTTCGAGTGCTGATAATGCACATTGATAATAGGTTTCAGCAATGTCCGGGTCGTTACGCAATTCTGCTGATTTGCGCGCGGCGCCTAATGCGGTTGCCCATTGGTCGGGTGAAAACTGCCCTGATTGCAGCAATCCGTCCGCAACCGCCAAAACTTGTGCGTGCCATGGTTCATCAAATATAGTTTTGTCATCGCGCTGGAACGGCATAATAATGTCAGGATTGTTCAAAATAGCTCTCCCACAAATCCAGATAAACCACGTCATTCGGTGCGGCTTCCGGCCCCCATAATTCACGCGCCGAGAACCCAACGGTATAAAGATGCTGACCCTCATGAAGGCCTTTGGCCCCCGCATCCGCAAATAAATGCGCGCCGCGATAGGCATGGATAATACCCGATTTTGCCCGTGCATATTGCGGCAAGCGGCTGTGATGGCTGCTGGAAAATTCAACGGTTTTAACCGCGTCACCAATTTGAAATAGGGCAGGGGCCTTGGCAGGGGATTCGAAATTCCGGCATGAGGCACGATTGGCCACAATCGCCGCAGCTTTGTCCTGTTTTTCAGCGGCTGCGCCTTTGGTTTTGGTATGCCCGCTGATCATTTCATCCAGCGTAAACACACCCGACAAAATAAACGCAGCCGCTGATGTCTGCATCCAGCTGTCAAAATACGGACGCATCAAATAATCCACCGGATCAATGCGTTCGCGCACATGGCGCCACCAGTCAATTGTCCAGTCATCCGCACGGCAATTGCGAGAAATCGCCCACATCCGGCCCTCCCAATCATGGTGAAACGGCGCGTCAGGTTCATTGACATCCACAGGGCCATACCCCTGTTTGCCACCCATATCATGAATGCCATCCATCAGAGCGCCAATTTCCGTTCGGTGCCGATCATCGAATTCCGTGTTACCAAAGCCGCCAGTTGGTCTTGGGACATACTGTCTGTGCCTGCGGGCTGTTGCGGGATTACGATATAGCGTAATTCGGCGGTGCTATCCCATATTTTTACGGCGATGTCTTTTGATAATTCCACCCCGAATTCTGCTAAAACTTTGCGTGGTTCACGCACAATCCGTGACCGGTAAGCGGCGGATTTATACCAGGTCGGAGACATGCCGAGAATAGAAAACGGATAACAAGAACACAGGGTGCAAACCACAGCATTATGAATTTTATCCGTATTTTCAACGGCCTGCAAATGACCAGTTGCGTTGCCCTCAAACCCGAATTCTGTGATGGCCTCTGCTGCATTGCCAAGCAGGCGCGCTTT
>CAZCDC010000083.1:0-9934 GCA_964497195.1 uncultured Rhodobacterales bacterium
TTCCATCGTCCACGACTGTAACACCGGGTGCAGCGATACGTTGGCCCATCAGGCCTGCAAATGCGCTGGTTTTCTTGCGGTTGAAATCGCCCTCCAGCCCGTGGCCGATGGCCTCGTGCAGCAAAATTCCGGGCCAGCCATTGCCAAGCGCCACATCCATCATACCTGCGGGGGCGGGTTCGGCCTCAAGGTTTACCAATGCAATCCGCAGGGCCTCGCGGGTGGCGGATTTCCAATGATTGGCATCCAGCAGCAATGTCAGGGTTGAGCGCCCGCCAGAGCCATGCCCGCCAGATTCGCGCCGTCCGTTCTGTTCGACAATCACCGAGACATAAAGCTGCGTCATGGGTCGCACATCGCGCAAATGCGTGCCCTCGGGGCGCAAAATTTCGACCTCTTGCAGACTGGCGGCAAGGGTGGCAGAAACCTGCACAACACGGCTGTCAAGATCACGGGCAAAAGCGTCAATATCCCGTAGGGTTTCGATTTTAACCGAAAAAGCCGCATCCGCGATTGGGTCATTATCGGTATAAAGCCGCTGGTTGGTGGCGGTTGGTGCATCTGCCATGGTGCCGCCACCCGCCCCAATAGCCAGACGCGCGGTTTCACTGGCGCGTTTCAGGCTAGTTTCTGTCATTTCGGTGGAATGGGCATAAGCGGCGGTTTCACCGTTGATAGCCCGCAGGCCAAAACCCTCACCAGCGTCATAACTCGCATTTTTCAAGCGGCCATCGTCAAAGGTCAAAACCTCGGACCGCCGCCGTTCCAGAAACAGTTCACCATCATCGCCACCATCTGTTGCGTGGCGCAGATGGGTCAGAGCTGTTTCCAGCGAAAAATTGTCTTCAAAAGGGCAAAATGCGGATTGTTGATCGCTCATGCAGGGTTTCCTGTCAAAAATTCATCAAAAAATAATACATAAGCGGCTGAATGCCGCAAACGGATATCTTGTACTTATGCTCACAATATGGTCTTTCGGGCCTAAGAGACAACCGGTGCGTCGCAAATTTGCGCTAATGCATCAAGAAATAGACAAAGAAACTGTTACGAACAGGGGACTAAAAAATGCGATTGAACAAGGTTTTCAGTGGGTTAGCTGCTAGTATCGGCACTATGACAATGGCAGGCGCTGCATTTGCCCAAGACCCATTGGCGGGCCTCGAATCTATTGGCAAGCCAATACCGGGCGGTATGGGTTTTCAACCTGCCGTGACAGAATTGGCCCGTGACCAGCAATGGCTGGACTGGATGGTGCTGATTGTGATCACAGTCATCACAGTTTTGGTAACTGTTTTACTGATCTGGATTGCTATTCGCTATAATAGCAAGCGCAACAAAACGCCGGCGACTTTTACGCATCATTCCTTGATCGAGGTCATCTGGACAGTAGTGCCGATTATCATTCTGATTGTGATCGGGTCGTTCTCGTTGCCGCTTTTGTTCAAAGAACTCGAAACACCCCCCAGCGATCTGACGGTCAAAGTTGTCGGAAATCAGTGGTACTGGACCTATAGCTATCCTGAAAATGAATTTGAGATGGACAGCTATATGATTGGCTCAGACGCCACGATAGACGTGTCCAATGACCCCAATGATGAATTTGTAACGCCGTATATCAATGATGAATTCATGGCGACCAAATTGATTAATGCCGGTTTTCAGCCAGATGAGTTCCTGCTGGCCGCCACCAATGCTTTGGTTGTTCCGGTAAACAAAGTTATCCGTGTTCAGGTTGAGGGATCAAACGTGAACCACGCGTTCACGGTGCCATCATTTGGGTTTAAAATCGATGCAATCTCAGGCCGTTTGAACGAAACATGGTTCCACGCTGAAGAAGAGGGTGTTTATTTTGGCCAATGTTCAGAGCTATGCGGCGTTTTACACAGTTATATGCCGATTGTTGTCAAAGTTGTGTCACAGGAAAACTATGAGCTGTGGCTGGCTGGCGCGATTGAGGAATTCGGCGGCATAGAAGCTGTTGAGATGGTGTCTAACTAAGATGTCTGACGCGGTTTGGGATAACACAAACGAGGCGCAATTCAGCGATTATGTCGAATTGCTCAAGCCTCGTGTCATGCGGCTGGTGATATTCACCGCAGCTGTTGGCATGTTTGTAGCGCCAAGCGGCGTGCATCCGGTAATTGCGTTTGCCTCCATTCTTTGTATTGCCGTGGGCGCTGGTGCGTCTGGCGCGCTGAATATGTGGTGGGACCGTGATATTGATGCCGTGATGAAACGCACAGCTGGGCGGCCCATTCCATCTGGCCGGGTGCAGCCCGGTGAGGCCTTGGCAATTGGCCTGACCCTTTCGTTCCTGTCGGTGATGATGCTGGGCCTGTTTGCCAATATCTTGGCGGCAGGTTTGCTGGCATTCACGATCTTTTTCTATGCGGTGGTTTATTCCATGTGGCTAAAACGCTCCACCCCGCAGAACATTGTTATTGGTGGCGCAGCGGGGGCATTTCCGCCGATGATCGGCTGGGTTGTCGCTACGGGGGGTATCGGCCTTGAGGCAATACTGATGTTTGCCTTTATCCTGATCTGGACACCGCCGCATTTCTGGGCTTTGGCCCTGTGGCGCAACGATGATTACAAGGCCGCCAAAATTCCGATGTTGCCGGTGACGCACGGCACGCGCGTGACGCAAAACAATATTCTGGGTTATACGTTTTTGTTGATCGCGGTGGCGATGGCTATTGCGTTTACCCAAATTGGCGGGCTGGTTTATTTTGCTGTGGCGGCGGTGCTGAATGTAATTTTCCTGATCAGCGCGGTGCGGGTTTTCAAACGCTCTGAAGCCGACATGCTGGCGGATAAATTCCGCTCTGAAAAACAGCTCTTTGGGTTCTCGATATTCTATCTGTTCCTGTCTTTTGTTATCCTGCTGGTTGAGGCCGCTTTGCGCAGCTTTGACCTGGCCCCAACATTTTTGGTATTGCTATGAGCATTCGCGTTGAACATGAAATCCACACTCGTCGCAAAGGCCGCAATAGGGCTGTTGGCCTGTTGCTCGGTGGTTTTGTTGTGCTGGTATTTGCGGTATCGGTAGTAAAGCTGAGCAAGCCACAAAACATTGATACAACCGCGCCAAATTACTCCCCTGTGGTGGTAAGCGAATGAGCGAGCAAGCCAACAGCAAAATAGCGGTACGCCTCGTTAGCCTTGTGGTTTTCATGGGAGTGATGGCCTATGCGTCAGTACCGTTTTATGACTGGTTTTGTCGGGTAACCGGCTATGGCGGCACCACAACCACCGCTGAAACCTCTAGTGATCTTATTCTTGACCAGACCATGATAATCCGGTTCGCCGCCAGCACAGGTGACGGCATGGCATGGGAATTCAAGCCGCTGCAACGGGTTATGGAAATCCGCATCGGAGAGGTTGGCATGGCTTATTACGAGGCTTATAATCCGACAGACCGTGCCATTGCCGGCATGGCGTCCTACGGCGTCGCGCCGTTCTCAGCCGGCAATTTCTTTGCCAAGATTGATTGTTTTTGCTTTGAATATCAGATCTTGCAGCCCGGCGAACGTGTTCAAATGCCTGTAACCTTTTTCGTTGATCCAGAAATTGTTAACGATCTGGACGGCAAGCGGGTAAGCTCGATCACGCTTTCTTATACTTTTTACGAAACCGACATGCCGGAGCAAGAAGTAGTTCTTGCAGATCCGGCCAATGACAACCAGAATACTGCGGTCAATTGACCAAAATAAGGGACCAAGACAATGGCACATGAAAAGAATCACGATTATCATATTTTAGAGCCAAGCGCATGGCCTCTGATGGCTTCGCTCTCAGCGTTTATTCTGTTTATTGGTTCGGTGATGTATTTCCAGACCGATTGGCCTTGGGTCATGTTGGTTGGCTTGGCTGGTGTACTTTATACCATGTATGTCTGGTGGGCTGACGTGATCAAAGAAAGCCATGTTGGCGATCACACTCCTGTTGTGCAAATCGGATTGCGTTATGGCGTAATCATGTTCATTGCCTCCGAGGTAATGTTTTTTGTTGCGTGGTTCTGGATTTTCTTTAAGTCGGCGCTTTATCCGATGGACCAAATCGACGGTATTATCCTGACAGCTACCCAGTGGCCCCCCGCAGGAATTGAAACATTTGACCCCTGGCATTTACCACTGATCAATACGTTGATCTTGCTGTGTTCGGGCGCGGCGGCAACATGGGCGCATCACGCGATCGCCCATGAAAACAACCGGGAAGATATGAAAACCGGCTTGATCATCGCCATTCTGTTGGGCGCTTTGTTCACCGCATTCCAGATTTACGAATACACCCACGCAGCATTTGGGTTCTCTGGCAACATCTATGGCGGTGTGTTCTTCATGACCACAGGGTTCCACGGGTTTCATGTATTGGTTGGTACGATCTTTTTGCTGGTCTGTTATTTGCGGGCACGGCGCGGCCATTTCACCCAAAAATCCCATATCGGTTTTGAAGCTGCGGCATGGTATTGGCATTTTGTAGACGTCGTTTGGCTGTTTCTATTCGTGACGATTTATGTCTGGTCCGGTTGATCCGTCTAAATATCTGATAAAACGCGGGTCAAATTGGCCCGCGTTTTTGTTTGGGAAACATGATGACTAAACGAATGATCTTTCCGATTTTACTGGGTGTGATTGGCGTAACCATTCTGGTGATGCTGGGCAATTGGCAATTGCAGCGTCTGCAATGGAAAACCCAAATGCTGGCCAATATCGAGCAACGGTTAAACGCGGAGCCTGTTGAATTGCCAGCGGCTTTGAATCCGGAACAAGATAGATTCCTGTCTGTCAAAGTTAGCGGCATAATGGAAGCTGGCGAAATTCATGTGCTTTCATCCGATCCCGGCACGGGCGCCGGATATCGTATTATTTCACCCTTTGTGACCACAGATGGCCGTCGTATTCTGATCGACCGTGGCATTGTGCCAACCCGTTTGAAAAATGCTGAACGGCTGCTGGAACACGGCACCCTTTTTGGTAATCTTCTGTGGGCGGCTGATACCGATAAATATTCGCCGGATGCCGATATTGACAAAAACATCTGGTTTTCGCGGGAGGTGGGACCGCTGGCGCAAGCCTTGCAAACCGAGGAGATTTTTCTGGTGCTAAACCAGACAGATTTTGCCAACGGACCGAAGCCCGTTTCTGTGGGGCTGAATACGCCAAACAATCATCTGGAATATGTTTTGACATGGTATGGCTTTGCCATTGTCTGGGGGTTCATGACACTGTATCTGCTATGGCGAATCAAACGACGGACGGTGTAGCTATGAAATATGTATCAACACGTGGGCAATCGCCTGAGTTGAACTTTGAGGACGCAATGCTGAGCGGGCTGGCGCGGGATGGCGGGCTTTATGTTCCGGCTGAATGGCCGCAAATGTCACAGGACGAAATCGCGGCTTTGATGGGGCTTTCCTATGAAGAAACCGCGTTTAGGGTGATCAAACCGTTTATTGGCGATACGTTTTCCGATGATGAATTCCGTGGAATTTTGAAACGGGCCTATGCCAGCTTTCACCATGTAGCACGGGTTCCCTTAACGCAGACCGGCCCCAATGATTACCTGCTGGAATTGCATCATGGCCCGACATTGGCATTCAAAGATGTGGCGATGCAGCTGATTGGCCAGATGTTTGAGGCCTCCTTAAGCCGTTCCGGCAAGCGGGTTACCATTGTTGGCGCGACCTCGGGCGATACCGGTTCTGCGGCAATTGAAGCCTTCCGAGGGCTGGATTCGGTGGATGTGATCATCCTTTATCCGCATGGGCGGGTTTCTGAAGTACAGCGCCGCCAAATGACAACGCCATCCGAAAGCAACGTACATGCGTTGGCCATGGACGGGGATTTTGACGATTGTCAGGCACGGCTCAAAGACATGTTCAATGATTTTGAATTCCGCGATGCTGTGAAACTGGCGGGGGTTAATTCAATCAACTGGGCGCGGGTTATGGCGCAAGTGGTTTACTTTTTCACCTCGGCTGTGTCGCTGGGCGCGCCGCATCGTAAGGTTTCATTCACGGTTCCTACGGGGAATTTTGGCGATATTTTTGCGGCTTATGTGGCCAAACGTATGGGGCTGCCGATTGACCGGTTGGTGATTGCCACCAACCAGAACGATATTTTGCACCGCACGTTGCAGAACGGCGCGCATGACAAAAAAGGTGTGACACCCAGCATCAGCCCATCCATGGATATTCAGGTCAGTTCAAACTTTGAACGGTTGTTGTTTGATCTTTATGATCGCGAAGGATCAGCCGTGGCGCAATTGATGGATGAGCTTGGCAATGGCGGGTTTAACCTGTCGCAGGGCGCGCTGGATAAGTTGCGTAGCGAATTTGATTCCGGCAGTTGTGACGAAGCTGAGACCGCAGCAGAGATCAAGCAGATGCTGGCTGACACGGGCGAATTGTTGTGCCCGCATTCGGCAGTGGCAACAAAAGTGGCTCGAGGTCAACGGGGGGATGTTGCCACACCGATGGTGGCTCTCGCGACTGCGCATGCCGCCAAATTCCCGGATGCGGTTGAGGCTGCAACGGGAATACGGCCAGCATTGCCACCTCATATGGCCGATTTATTTGAGCGCGAAGAGCGGGTAACGCGGGTGGCCAATGATCTGGCTGCGCTAAAAGCCGTAATTCTGGAAAGATCACGGATTTGAGCATTCAAACACACACGCTTTCCAACGGTTTTCGCATTTTGACGGAAAACATGCCGGGGCTGCAATCTGCTAGTATCGGCGTTTGGGTTAATGCGGGGGCGCGTAATGAAATGGCCTCGCAAAACGGCATTGCGCATTTTCTGGAGCATATGGCGTTTAAGGGCACAAAACGGCGCAGCGCCTTGGAAATTGCGGAAAGCATTGAGAATGTTGGCGGGTTTTTGAATGCCTATACCAGCCGTGAAACCACCGCGTATTATGCAAGGGTGCTGCAAAATGATGTGCCGCTGGCGCTGGATGTATTGGGGGATATTCTGCGGAACTCCACGTTTGAGCAACGTGAGATAGAGGTTGAGCGCGGCGTCATTATTCAGGAAATTGGCCAAAGCCTGGACACGCCCGACGACGTGGTTTTTGATTGGCTCCAAGAGGTCGCATATCCGAATCAACCTATGGGCCGCACCATTTTAGGACCGACAGAGTTGGTTAACCGGTTTAGTCGCAATGATTTGGCGAGTTTTGTTGGCCAACATTATGGGCCGGAAAACCTTATTCTGTCAGCGGCAGGCGGGGTTGATCATGACATGATTGTAAAGCAAGCGGAGGCGCTGTTTGGTGATATGCCGCAGGGCAAACCTGTAGCCGTCCATGCAGCCAATTTTGTAGGTGGAGAGCGGCGCGAGGTCAAAGACCTTGAACAGGCTCATTTTACACTGGCCTTTGAGGCGCCGGATTATTCAAGCAAGGATATTTATACCGCGCAGATATATGCCTTGGCTATGGGTGGCGGCATGTCGTCTCGGTTGTTTCAAGAAGTTCGTGAAAAACGTGGGCTGTGTTATTCGATTTTTGCCAGTATTTCACCCAGCGTTGATACGGGGATGATTAATATTTATTCCGGTACATCCGGGGATCAAATCGCTGAACTTGCGGGGCTGACGATTGCCGAAATTCGCCGGTCCGCTGAGGATATGTCAGCGATCGAGGTGGAGCGCGCGCGGGTTCAAATGAAGGCCGGCATGTTGATGGGGCTGGAAAGCCCCTCGGCACGGGCCGAACGCATGGCCCGGGCGATGACAATTTGGGGCAAAGTACCAACGCTGGAAGAAACTGTGGCCAAGCTGGATGCGGTGAATGTGGCTGGCGTGCGCGATTTTGCCACCGGAATTTGCCAAAGCGATAAATCCGCGATGGCGCTTTATGGGCCGGTTGATGACGCGCCCCTGCTGGCGGAGCTAACTGAAAAATTGTCAGCCTGATGTTTGCGCGGCGCTCTCAGTTTTTGTTGAAATCTGAGCGGTTAATCCTGCGATTGCCGCGCAGAAATGATTTTGCGGCATGGCAGAAAATTCGCCGCGAGGGTGATGCGTTTTTAACCCCGTGGGAGCCGGTGCGCAGTGCAGATTATGCCACCCAGCGCAGTTTTCAAAACAGGGTTTATTGGGCGGAAATATCTACCAAAGCGGGAACCGCCATTCCGTTTTTGATTACCAGACAGACTGACGGGCAGCTTTTGGGGGCACTGACACTGGATAATATCCGAAAAGGCGCGGCAATGGCTGCGACAGTTGGATACTGGATCGGGCCTGAATTCGCACGGCAAGGATATATGCGCGAAGCGCTGGATGCAGTGGTGCATTACGGGTTTTCCACGCTGGATCTAAGCCGGATAGAGGCCGCGTGTCTGCCGGAAAATAAACCCTCGCGTGCCTTGCTGGAGCAGGCAGGATTCAAATATGAAGGTGTCGCGCAAAGCTATTTGCAAATTTCCGGGCGCTGGCGCAACCATGTTTTATATGCAAATCTGCGGCGTGACAGGCGCGGCCAAACCGATGCCGGATAGGGTGAGATGTTAAACGATGCTACACCGGAATTTTTAGACAAGCTGGAAAACCAGCTTTCAAAAGGGTGTTTGCGCCCACCGCAGCCAGCAGATTTGAGTGAGCCTCGGGGCGTATTCAAAGGCAAAGCAGCAGCAGTGTTACGACCGCAAAACACCGCAGAAGTTTCGACAATATTGACGGCGTGTAATACAGCCCGCGTGGGGGTCGTGCCCTTGGCCGGGAATACCGGCTTGGCTGGTGGGCAAGTTTTACAAACCGGTGCGCTGCCGATAATTTTATCGCTGGAGCGGATGAATAATGTACATAATGTATCGGTTTCTGACAGCACAATTACTGTTGATGCCGGGGCCATTCTGGCGGATGTTCAAGCGGCAGCCGTCAATGCCGGGCGGTTGTTTCCGCTGTCACTAGCATCAGAGGGATCGTGCCGTATTGGCGGAAATTTGGCGACAAATGCGGGCGGCGTGAATGTTTTACGATACGGAAACACACGGGATTTATGCCTTGGGCTTGAGGCGGTTTTGGCGGATGGCACCATTGTTGGCGGGTTGAAATCCCTTCGCAAAGACAATACCGGATACGATATTCGCAACCTTATGATCGGATCCGAGGGCAGCTTGGGTGTGATTACGCAGGCAGTTTTGCGAATATTTCCGCAGCCAAAAGAACAGATTGCGGCCATGCTGGCAGTGCCAACGCCAACAGCCGCGCTGGAACTTTTGATGATGATGTCTGAGCAGTTGGGTGGGGTTATTTCGGCCTTTGAACTGATTGACCGCATGGGGCTGGATTTTTTAACAGAAACTGGAATGCCATTCATTGAGCCGTTTTCAGAGCGGCATCAATGGATGGTATTGATGGATTGTGGCGGTGTAGACGGGCTGACCGAAGCAATGGAAAACGCCTTGACGACGGCGATGGAAACAGGGCTGGTTATTGATGCGGTACTGTCACAAAATATTGCGCAACGCCAAGCATTGTGGCAAATTCGGGAAACCATTCCGGCGGCAAATAAACGGGTGGGGTCGATTTCCTCACATGATATTTCAGTGCCGGTTGGCAAGGTTCCTGCCTTTATTACCGCTGCAAAATCCGTGATTGACCCGCAATTCCGGATCAATTGTTTTGGCCATCTGGGCGATGGAAATTTACATTATAACGTGTTCCCACCAAGTGGCTGCGCACGGGATGAATTCGTACATTTAAGGCCGAAAATCAGCCGGACGATCTATGATCTTGTGGCTGAATTTGGCGGTAGCTTTAGTGCAGAACACGGCATAGGTCGCCTGAAATCTGCGGATTTAGAAAAATACGGCGACACCGGAAAACTACGTGCAATGCGTGCAATTAAAACTGCATTGGACCCAAACGGCATTATGAACCCGGGCGCAATTTTTTTGTAAACCCTTGTGCAAGAGTACTTAACCAAA
>CAZCDC010000084.1:0-9925 GCA_964497195.1 uncultured Rhodobacterales bacterium
ATTGCATTATGCTTTTTTCGTCACAGCCTTCTTTGCCGCAATATTTTTTGCTAGTACCTTAACCGGCGCCTTTGCCCCAACCTGAATTTGCGTAACAGTCGGATACGGAATATCAATTCCTGCCTTGTCAAACTGGACCTTGATTTCGCGGATCATCGCATGGCGCATATCCCAGTAATCATCTTTTGTCGCCCAAACTTTCATCGAAAAATCGACCGAGCTGTCGCCCAAATTAGTGACTTTTACAAACGGCGCGGGGTCGCTCATGGCGCGGTCATCGGCTGCGATGATTTTTAACAATACCGCCTCGGCTTTTTTCAAATCAGCATCATAGGAAACCCCAATAATCAGGTCACTGCGGCGCGTGTCGTAAAACGAATAATTCACAATACTAGAGGACCAAATATCGCCGTTAGGAATGGTGATTTGAACATTGTCAGAGCTGGCAAGTTCGGTGGTAAAAAGGCCAATTAATTTAACCGTGCCCGAATGACCGCCAACATCAACATAATCACCCATCTTAAAGGGCCGGAAACCCAGCAACATAACCCCCGCCGCAAGGTTCGACAAAGTACCCTGCAAGGCCAGCCCAATCGCCAGACCAGCCGCACCCATCAGGGCAATCAATGATGTGGTCTGAATGCCAAAGCGCGCCAGAACAAAGATAAACGCCACTGCCAAAATTGCATAACGGGCTAGACTGGCAAGGAAAATAAACAGCGTGTCGTCCAGCTCCTCATATTTCAGACCCAGCCAGACAATGCGTTTTTTGACCAATACAGAAAGCCACAGCGCCCCGACCAAAATCACCAACGCAGTCAACACATTCATGCCAAGTGCAACATACCATTCCATATTTACTCTCCGATTTTACCTTGATTAATGCCGATTTGCCCGCGATGCAGCAGCAGATGGTCCAATATGACACAGGCCATCATTGCCTCGCCCACCGGCACGGCACGAATGCCCACACAAGGGTCGTGGCGGCCCTTGGTAATAATCTCGACCTCTTTGCCCGTTTTGGTGATGGTGCGCCGGGTTTTCAAAATGCTGGAGGTAGGTTTAACCGCAAAACGACAGACAATATCCTGCCCCGTGCTGATGCCGCCCAAAATGCCGCCCGCATGGTTGCTGGTAAATTCCGGCCCATTCGCGCCCATGATCATTTCATCAGCATTTTGTTCGCCAGTCAGCATGGCGGCTGACATGCCAGCCCCGATTTCTACGGCTTTGACCGCGTTGATCGACATCATCGCCGTGGCAATATCTGTGTCCAGCTTGGCATAAACCGGCGCGCCAAGGCCCGCGGGAACACCGCTTGCCACCACCTCAATAATCGCCCCCACGGAATTGCCGGATTTGCGCAAATCATCCAGATAGATCGCCCATTCCTCGGCCGCTTTTGCATCGGGCGTCCAAAACGGATTTTGGTTAATCTGGTCCATATCCATCGCTGAGCGATCAATTTTATGTGGTCCCATCTGCACCATATACCCCCTGATCCGAACCCCGCCAAACACGCTGTCGATGGCGGCGCGCGCCAGCCCTCCGGCGGCAACACGCGCTGCGGTTTCGCGCGCGCTTGAGCGGCCTCCACCACGCGGATCACGATTGCCATATTTCAGAAAATACGAATAATCCGCATGACCGGGGCGGAATTTTTCAGCGATATCGCCATAATCCTTGGACCGTTGATCGACGTTTTTAATCATCAACTGCACCGGCGTTCCGGTGGTTTTCCCCTGATAAACACCCGACAAAATCTCAACGCTGTCCGGCTCCTGCCGCTGCGTTGTATATTTATTTTGCCCGGGTTTTCGCATATCCAGCCAGTGTTGCAGCATTGCGGCATCCACAGGCACATTTGGCGGACAGCCATCAACAGTAGCGCCAATCGCTATCCCGTGGCTCTCGCCCCAGGTTGTCACACGAAATAGATGGCCAAATGAATTCATAGACATGGAAATCTCCCTTGGCGTTTCAATACCCTAAGGTTGGCGCAGGAAAAACCCTTTTTTAATCAGAAAATTCTGCAAGCGCATATTTCCGGTCACACCGTAATATCCACCACCGCATCAAGCCCATCGGACCCGTTGCTAATATCCATCAAAACCGCTTGTTTTTGTCTGGCTGACATCTCTTGATATAGAAAATCACTGCGGTTACTGGCATTGCCTTTGATGTAAAATTGCGTGGTCAGTATTTCGCGTCTGTTGTTAAAAACTTTGACGTGAATATGAGGTGTCCGGCCGGGGTATTGCGCCGGAATAATTGTGCGGAACCAATAGCTCCCGTCGCTACGCGTTATATCATGGCCAAACCCCTGAAAGCCAGCATCAGCCGGCACGTTTCGGTCATCGCCCGGATGCAGGTATTTACCATTCATATCGGTTTGCCAAATTTCAACCCGCAAGCCTGGCCTTACCGATCCGTCGCGCGCCAATACACGCCCTTTTAGGATAAAGGTTTCGCCACCTGCTTCACGCACCAAACCCGAAATTTTCACCAGATCATTGTCAATATCAGCAAAACGCATGGATCTGATCGGGTAAAATGGCCCCTCCATTGCCTCTGGGGTCAGACGAGCTGCGCTGGCTTTGGTAAAAGCAAAAATGCTGGCAAAAGCCGCTAAAACCCCGGTCAAAACACTGCGGCGGGATTTCTTTTGTTGGCTCATAAAAATTTCCTAAAAGTTGTCTTGAATTTATAGCCTATTTTCATCGCTTTGCGTGAAAATTTTATCGGCCAGCAAAAATTTATACAACCATGTTGCTTTTTGCATATTCACCTTATATCCAGAACCCACCTCGGGGAGGCCGCAAGGCCTGAGACGCATATCGCAAACCCGTAGAACCTGAACCGGATCATGCCGGCGTAGGGAAGGTGCATCGGGTTTACCCCCTTCATCTGACATACGCCGCAGTCAAATGGAGAAATATAATGAAAATCCTGACAACTGCGGCCCTTTTGACCCTCGCGGGGGCCAGTTGGGCACAGACAAACACCCTGACAGTTTACACCTATGACAGCTTTGTCACCGATTGGGGGCCTGGCCCTGCCATTAAAACCGCGTTTGAGGAAATCTGTGATTGCACCCTGAATTTTGTAGCCGCAGGCGATGGCGCGGCCCTGTTGGCGCGGGTCTGGCTTGAGGGCGAACGCTCAAACGCCGACATTGTTTTGGGGCTGGATAACAGCCTGATGGAACCCGCCCGTGCCACTGGTATTTTTGCGCCGCATAACGGCATACCAGACGGGCTGGCCCTGCCGGTTGCATGGACTGATGATACTTTCTTGCCCTATGATTGGGGCTATTTGGCATTTGTTTACGACAACACCAAACTTACGGATATCCCCACCAGTTTCGAAGAATTGGCCGCGTCGGATTTAAGCATTGTTATTCAGGACCCGCGTTCTAGCACCCCCGGTTTGGGGCTGCTATTCTGGGTCAAAGCTGCGTATGGCAACGATGCCGGAACCATCTGGGAAGGCCTGTCAGATAATATCGTAACCGTCACCAAAGGCTGGTCAGAAGCTTATGGCATGTTTTTAGAAGGTGAGGCCGACATGGTGTTATCCTACACCACTTCTCCGGCCTATCATCTGATTGCCGAAGACGACCCAACCAAATCTGCGGCCCAATTTTCAGAGGGGCATTTCATGCAAATCGAAGTTGCCGCCAAAACAAAACATACCGACCAGAATGAACTGGCAGACATGTTTTTGGCATTTATGACATCCGAGGCTTTTCAGTCCATCATCCCCGAAACCAATTGGATGTATCCCGTCACCAACGCAACCCTGCCGACTGGCTTTTCAGCAATGATCACCCCTGATCCTGTTATGTTGCCCCCGTTAACCAAAGATCACCGCGCGGCGGCAATGGACGAATGGCTAAACGCGCTCAGCCAATAAACAAGGGCCTGATCCTTGCTGGCAGTGCCGCGATCTTAATCGTTGCACTGCTGGTTTTGCTGCCTGTGGCGGCGCTGTTTGCGCGTGCTGAAACCAGCGGTGGCATTTCCGGATATGGCTGGTCAGTTATTCGATTTACGGTTTTTCAAGCAGCGTTGTCAGCGTTTATCAGCGTGGCGTTAGCCATCCCCGTGGCGCGGGCCTTGGCGCGGCGGCAGTTTTGGGGGCGCGGGTTTGTGTTGGCTGTTATGGGTGCGCCATTCCTGTTGCCCTCCATTGTTGCCGTATTTGCGTTGTTGGCCATCTGGGGTCGTGGCGGCGTAATCAGTAATTTTCTGGCATTTTTTGGCATGGGACCATTGGATATTTACGGCCTGTCCGGCATATTACTGGCGCATGTATTTTTCAATTTCCCGCTGGCAGTTCGGATGATTTTGCAGGCTTGGGATGCTGTGCCAAATGAACATTTCCGCCTTGCCGCGCAGCTCGGGATGAGCCCGCGCGCAACTTTTCGCCTGATTGAAATGCCGCTCTTGCGCGGGGTCGTACCCTTTGCGCTTTTGGTAATATTCTTACTGTGCCTGACCAGCTTTGCAGTTGTTTTGGCTTTGGGCGACGGCCCTAAATCAACAACAATTGAACTGGCGATTTATCAGGCTTTGCGGTTCGAATTTGATCTGTCCGGCGCCGCAAAATTGGCGTTGGTACAATTTACCTTATGTATTTCAGCGGCGTTACTTGCCTCAAAGTTCACACGCATATCAGGGTTTGGCGGCGGATTAATGCAAGTGCGGCAACGCTGGGAAACCGCAAACCTGTCAGTTTTTATCGATAAGATTGTCATCAGCCTAGCGGTGGTTTTTGTCACAACACCCCTATTGGCCATTGTTTTGCGCGGCGTTGCCGGGATGAGTAAAGGCCTGCCAAACGGTGTTTTTCAAGCCTTGCTTATCAGCATCAGCATTGCCCTTGGCTCCGCGCTCCTTGCCTTGACCCTTAGCATGGTTTTGGCGCTTTTCATTAGTGTTGCGGGTAAACGCGGACAATGGGTTGAAATGTTTAGCTTTATCAGTCTGGCCGCATCGCCATTTGTAATTGGCACAGGGCTGTTCATCTTGATTAACCCGTTTTTCAGCCCGTTTGCCTTGGCCCTGCCAATCACAATATTAGTTAATGCAGCGCTGACACTGCCGCTTATTTTGCGAATTATCCTGCCTGCCATTTTACGAGTTCAGCAAAACTATGGCCAACTGGGTGAGAGTTTGGGCCTGCAAGGCTGGGCCAGATTCAAAATCCTGACATGGCCGCAAATTCGCGCTGAAACCGGTTTTGCTACTGGCATTGCCGCAGCGCTATCAATGGGAGACCTCGGCGTGGTTACCTTATTTGCCCCGCCTGATTTTGCTACTTTGCCGTTGTTGATGTATCGCCTGATGGGCAGCTACCAAACCCAGGCCGCGGCTGGCGTTGCGCTTATTCTGGTGGCCAGCAGTTTTGCCTTGTTCTGGCTGTTTGACAAAGGAGGCCGGCATGGCAATCACATTTAAAAACCTGCATTTGCAACAAGGCGCATTTTCACTGAGCGCGGATATTTCTATCGCCAGCAACCAAACCACGGCAATCATCGGCCCGTCAGGTGGTGGAAAATCCACCTTGTTGTTGTTGATTGCCGGGTTTATTCAACCTGATCAAGGCAGCATTACAATTGGCGATCAAGACATCACTGACATGCCAGCCAGCCAGCGCCCGCTTAGCATGTTATTTCAGGAAAACAATCTGTTCCCGCATTTGACAGTTTTTCAAAATACCGCGCTTGGCATCAATCCAAACCTTAAACTATCGCCCGATCAAAAAGACAATGTCACCCAAGCGCTTGAACGCGTCGGGCTTCAGGGGCGTAACGATGACTATCCCGGCGCCTTGTCTGGTGGTCAACGCCAACGGGTTGCCCTCGCACGTGCACTTTTGCGCCAACGCCCGGTACTGTTATTAGACGAACCCTTTGCGGCACTAGGCCCTGCCCTGCGCCACGAAATGCTGGATCTGGTTGCGGAAATTCGCAGCAGCCAAAATACAACTTTGCTGCTGGTCACCCATAACCCCAATGATGCAATGCGGATCGCTACAGACACAGTTCTTGTAGCCGATGGTATCGTGTCACAGGCCAAGCCAACACAAATTCTTTTGCAAAACCCGCCAAAAGCACTGGCTGATTATCTGGGCACAAAGCCACAACGGGCGCCATAGCTGGCCCTAAGCCAGACACTTTTGCCGAGCGAAGCGAGGCGTGGCCCAAGCGAAGCGCGGGAGAGCCACCTCAATTCCAAACAAAAAGGGCGCGGAAATACACCGCGCCCTTTTCAAATTATCCAGTAAGGAACTAGTCTTTGCGTTTGGCCTTAGCCCAGATTTTTTTGTTGGTCAGATACATCAAAACCGTCAACAAAATCAGGAAACCAACCCAGACAGAAGCCGAATTTTTGCGCTGCATCATTTTTGGCTCAGCTGTCCACATTAGAAATGCCGCAACATCCATGGCTTCGCTGTGAAGGTCATTGGCATGACCATCAGCATAGTCAACATCTTCGCCAAAAAGCACTTGTGGCATTGACATCCATGAGCCCGGCACCGTGCGGTAATCATGCTCATCCAGACATTCATCCGGGTATCCGCCCGGGCCAAACGCACTGTTATATGTGCCGTCAAAATCATCTGGCGTGCATTCGGGCGCTTCTTCAAACCCCTTCAGGATTGCCACGATATATTCTGGTCCGCCAATGCCCTTAATCAGCTGATTGATGCCCAAACCATTTGGCCCGCTAAAACCGGCGCGTGCTTTGGCCATTAGGGTCAAATCCGGTGCGCCGTCAAAACCGCTCATCGGGAAATGATCGGTAGGACGGGCGGTGCGGAATTCGTCTTTTTCCACATCAAAGACCTCGAATTGGGCCGTATAAGCCTTCATCTGATCCTCAGACCAGCCAAGGCCGCCCTCATCTGCAAGGTTACGATACGCCAGATATTCCAGACCATGGCAGCTTGCGCAGGTTTCGGTAAACACCTGCAACCCGCGTTGCAATTGGTGCTCGTCATAACGTCCAAACGGACCTTCAAAGCTGAACGCTTCGTCATAGACTTGTGCGCCACCTGCCGCAAAAGCACCCGTGGCAATACCCATCGCAACAACGGCGGAAAGAAGTGTTTTCGTAAACATTTTCATAATTCCTTACTCCGCTGATTTCGGAGGATAGTGACTGTCAAAATCAGCCTCAATGGTTTCGGGTGGTGCTTTGGGGCGTTCAAACACACCAAGCAACGGCAGGATGATCAAGAAATAGCCAAACCAATATGCTGACCCGATTAGCGATAGGGTCGCGTATGGCTCTTTGGCCGGCATCGCGCCAAGCCACATCAGGAACATAAAGTCAAACGCCAGCAGCCAGAAAAAGAACCGGAATGCAGGGCGATATCGACCCGATTTGACCTTACTTGTGTCCAGCCATGGCACCAAAGCCATAACAAAAATCGCACCAAACATTGCAATGACACCAAAGAACTTGGCGGTAACAATTCCGCCTGTCAGCGTGCTTGCAAGAATGACTGCCCAGACATTATCGTCAAAGGCACGTAAAATTGCGTAAAATGGCAAGTAATACCATTCCGGCACAATATGCGCCGGCGTCACCAAAGCATCCGCTGGAATATAGTTATCCGGGTGGCCAAGGTAATTGGGCATAAAGCCAACCACAGCCGCAAAGACCACCAGCACAACCAACAGACCAAACAGGTCTTTGATCACAAAATATGGCCAGAACGGCAATGTGTCTTTCTCTACTTCTTCCTTTGACGATTTGCGAACCTCAACACCTGCCGGATTGCTATTACCCGTGGTATGGAATGCCCAGATATGCAGCGCCACCAGCGCCACAATTACAAATGGTAGCAAATAATGCAGGCTAAAGAAACGGTTCAGGGTTGGGTTTCCAACCGCAGGTCCGCCAAGCAGCCATGTCTGGATACTTTCGCCAATGCCCGGAATCGCGCCAAACAGGCCGGTAATAACCGTAGCGCCCCAGAATGACATTTGACCCCAAGGTAAAACATAACCGAGGAAACCAGTAGCCATCATTGCCAGATAAATCAGCATACCAATGATCCACGTAATTTCACGCGGGGCTTTGTATGAACCGTAATACAACCCGCGAAAAATATGCAGATATACAGCAATAAAGAACAAGGACGCGCCATTCTGATGAAGATACCGCAAGGCCCAGCCACCATTCACATTACGCATGATATGTTCGACGGACTCAAAAGCCATATCAACATGCGGGGTGTAATGCATGGCTAGAATAACGCCGGTAACAATTTGCAACACCAGCGTAAAAACCAGCACAATGCCCCAGATCCACATCCAGTTCAGGTTTTTCGGTGTCGGAATCATTATCGTGTCATATAACAGACCAATGATCGGCAGACGTTTATGAAGCCATTTTTCCGGTTTGGATTTTGGCTCGTATTTATCGTGTGGGATACCACCCATGATGTTCTCCCTAGCCTAGTTTGATAATTGTTTCGGACGTGAAGGACGCGACCGGAACAGGAAGGTTAAGCGGGGCCGGACCCTTGCGGATACGTCCAGCGGTGTCGTAATGCGAACCGTGGCAAGGGCAGAACCACCCACCAAACAAGCCAGCGCCATCACCCAAAGGCACACAGCCCAGATGGGTGCAAACACCGATCATCACCAGCCATTCGCCAGCCTCATCAAGTGTGCGATTTTCATCGGACCCGTCTTTGTCAGCCGGGACATTGGCGTTTTGCGATGTGTTGTCGGGCAAATCAGCGCCATCAACCGCGCGCGCTTCGTCAATTTCGTCTTGGGTGCGGCGGCGGATAAATACCGGCTTGCCCAGCCATTTGACCGTAAGTTGTGTGCCAACATCGACGCCGGCTGTATCAACGTCAATCGACGCCAATGCCTGAACATCCGCACTTGGGTTCATTTGATTAACCAACGGCCAAACGGCGGCGCCAGTTGCAACAGCCGCAGTTGATGCGGTTGCGAAATACAAAAAGTCGCGGCGTGAGCCTGGGTCTTCTGCGTGAGACAAGATACGTCCCCCTTCGTTTCTGCCCGATTTGTTCGGGCTGGAATAGAATTAATCCTGCACATTGCAGGTATTGCCTCGCCCGAATACACTTGTCAGGGCATCGGGTCCAGCGGACTTTGCGCCGCAGCCTCTTAAGAAAGTCGAAAAATGTCAAATAATCTGCGTTTAGCCGCGTTTCAACCCGATATTGCCCTGAATTTGGGTGCGATGATTCGCCTGACAGCCTGTTTCGGGGTGCCGCTTGATGTAATTGAACCCTGCGGATTTCCGTTTTCGGTCAAAGCGTTGAAGCGTTCGGCCATGGATTACGCCGATATTGCCGATATCACCCGCCATAATTCATGGGATTCGTTTCAGGAGCAACAACAGGGGCGGTTGATTCTTTTGTCGACCAAAGCTGCCATACCTTTTTGGGATTTTCAGTTTCAGGCAGGGGATGTATTGATGACAGGCCGAGAAAGTGCCGGCGTGCCGGATGACGTTCATAACGCTGCCGATGCGGCGGTGCTGATCCCGATGCCCGGCGGCGGGCGGTCTTTGAATGTGGCGATGTCGGCGGGGATAGTATTGGCAGAGGCTACGCGGCAATTGCAGTAACGGTGCGTGGAAACCACGCACCCTACGGGTAACGCTCTGCCATGGTTTTCATATTCGCTTTAACCAGCTCCTCCAGCACAGCCAGATTTATATCCGCCAGTTTGTTAACGTAAAGACAGGCTTTACTGGTTTTATGTTTGCCCAGCCTCGCCAGAATATCGCCAAAATCGTCAAGCAGGGTATAAACCGCAATATTGGCCTTGCGCGGCGAAAACCCGACGCGGGGGGCATCGCCCTCGCGGCCACTGGCGTATTTGTAATGATAGCTGCCAAACCCAATTATTGATCCGCCCCACATT
>CAZCDC010000085.1:0-9841 GCA_964497195.1 uncultured Rhodobacterales bacterium
CATAGCGATAGATTTTGAAGGCCCGCACATTGGTAGCGCCATCTGGCTTGGGCCAGATTTTGCCAACCTTCATGCGGGAGTTCTTTGGAAGCGTGAGTTCAACCATTGGTCCATATCCCTTATGGCGGTGTGTGCTGGCCCGAAGGTCAGTGCCTAAATTATTGTGATCCCAGCGAGGAAATCAGTGTGCTGCCATTTTGAATAAACAAAATTGCGCGCGCTTTTTGCTCATCATCAAGAGTCGCCCAAATCCGCTGTTCGTCGGCAGTAAGGCTTAGGCCCCTTGCAGCAGTGACGCGTCCACTTGATGTGCCGCCAATCGAAGTATTTCTATATTGCTGGACACTAACCGCATCCTGACTTGTAAGCCCAATGCTTTCGAGACAATTACTCTCAATACTAGCCCTGGCAGTGCCAGCGATAACTACAGCAGCAACCGCCAAGAATATTGCGCCGCCGATCCCTACTCCAGAATTCACCCCTCCAGAAAGGGCTCTTGCTGCACGGGCTTCAGCATAGCTGGCACATTCTTGGGCAGTTTGTGGTGGATTGATAGGTTCCGGCTGACCACATGCTGAAACTAAAATAGCGCTTGCAAGAACCGCTGATGTAAACCTTTTCAATGCTCTTCTCCGGTAGTTTTATCATTAGTAGTAAAGTTGTTTATGAAAGTATCGTAAACAACCGGCGGATCATGTCCACCTAATTATAAATAGTAGATAGAAATATTGCTGGTACCGGAATTTCTCTGATCCGAACCCTGACACCGGCATCCCCTTGAAGATCGGTGGCTGTATCAGCTTTATCCTGAAAAAATATAATTGTATCTGACCGCCTCATCATTTTGGAACCGTTGTGTAAGTTGGAAATGCCAGTTTTTCATTTTCATCCCTCCATAATCTGGCCATTGGCCGTTAGCTTGCTCATACATGCCTCAAACGTTTGCGCCTGCGGACGCGGTGTTAGATTAATGCGTATTCCAGCGCCAAAGGACGGCCCTGTTTGTGAATTTATACCAACCGATGTGTTGCCAGAAACAACCTGTGCGGCGTCAACGGCTTGTGCTTGGCACATATTTATAGCATCAGCCCGTGTCATGGTTTGCAATGTTGGCGTGCAGGCGGCAATTGCCAGCGTAGCCCCTAAAACTAAATAAATTCTTTTCATAATACCCTCCTAATAAACCCGCTTTTTGGGCGCGAGCTTTTTCATCTCGATGCCGCCATCCTTTTCTGCGGTCAGCGGCTTCAAGTGGACATCACGATACGTCAGTTTAACTTTCCAGTCATCCCCCACTGTTGCCAGCGTATGTTTGCGCCAGTTTTTATCATCGCGATCGGGGAAATCCTCATGGGCGTGAGCGCCACGGCTTTCCTTGCGGGCCTCGGCAGATACAATTGTTGCCAGCGCATTTGGCATCAGATTTGCCAGCTCCAGCGTTTCCATCAAATCTGTGTTCCAGATCAGGGATTTATCGGTGACCGATAGATCATCCATCATTGCAGCAACTTTATCCATGCGCCTACAGCCCTCGGAGAGGCTTTCAGATGTGCGAAACACCGCCGCATCATCCTGCATGGTTTTCTGCATTTTCAGGCGGAGTTCGGCTGTGCCAATGCTACCATGCATATGGCGAATGCGATCAAAACGATCCAGCGCCTGATCCGTCGAGGCTTGGTTGATCGGCGCGTGCGCGCTGTCAGCATCGACAATCGTTCCAGCCTTAATCGCCGCCGCACGGCCAAAGACCACCAAATCAATCAGGGAATTTGAGCCAAGGCGATTCGCCCCGTGAACCGAGGCACAGCCCGCCTCGCCAACGGACATCAGACCGGGTTGGATGCGGTCATGGTCATCCGCCGTGGGGTTCAACACCTCACCCCAATAATTGGTCGGAATACCGCCCATATTATAATGCACGGTTGGCAATACCGGAATGGGTTCTTTGGTGACATCAACCCCGGCAAACACCTTGGCAGATTCAGAAATACCGGGCAAACGCTCAGCCAAGGCCTCCGCCGGAAGATGCTGCAAATTCAGATATACATGGTCTTTGTTGGGACCAACCCCGCGGCCTTCGCGGATTTCAATGGTCGAACAACGCGACACCACATCGCGTGATGCGAGGTCTTTGTAAGTTGGCGCGTAACGCTCCATATAACGCTCGCCCTCACTATTGGTCAGGTAACCGCCTTCGCCGCGCGCGCCCTCGGTGATCAACATGCCGGCACCATAAATTCCGGTGGGATGGAATTGCACAAACTCCATGTCTTGCAGGGGCAGGCCTTGGCGCGCCACCATGCCGCCGCCATCGCCGGTGCAGGTATGGGCGGACGTTGCGCTGAAAAATGCGCGACCATAACCGCCCGTTGCCAGTACGGTCATTTTGGCGTTGAAACGGTGTAATGTGCCATCGTCCAGCTTCCATGCAAGCAAGCCTTGGATTTCACCATCAGGTCCGTGCAAAAGATCAAGTGCGAAATATTCGATAAAGAATTCTGCATTGTTTTTAAGGCTTTGGCCATACAGCGTATGCAGCATAGCGTGGCCGGTGCGGTCCGCCGCAGCGCAGGTGCGCTGCACGGGGGGACCTTCGCCAAATTCGGTGGTGTGGCCGCCAAAGGGGCGCTGGTAAATCTTGCCCTCCTCGGTGCGGCTGAAGGGAACGCCGTAATGTTCCAGCTCATAAACCGCCTTGGGGGCTTCGCGCACCAGATATTCCATCGCATCCATATCGCCCAGCCAATCGGAGCCTTTGACCGTATCATACATGTGCCATTTCCAGTTATCCGGCCCCATATTGGCAAGGCTGGCAGCAATGCCGCCTTGGGCCGCAACCGTGTGCGAACGGGTCGGGAAAACCTTGGTGACACAGGCGGTTTTCAGGCCCTGCTCGGCCATGCCAAGTGTGGCACGCAGACCCGCGCCGCCAGCGCCAACAACAACCACATCATAATAGTGGTCGGTAATTTCATATGCAGCCATAATAATTTCCTTGCTCAGCCGCCAAAGGCGATTTTAGCTATCGAGAATACGCCAGTGACGCCCAAAACAGTCGTAAACATTGTGTTGGCCAGCAATGAAAAGACCAGCATTTTTTTGCCATGCACGTAATCGACGATGACCTCTTGCAGGCCATGGCGCAAATGAAAGGTGATGGTAATAAAGAATAAAATACCGACAATGGCGTTGATTGGATGGCTGTAGGCCTGACGAATATCATCAAAATCCGCGCCTAGATTATAGGCAAAAGGCAGCACAAAAAGAATTGTTAGAGGGATGAGCGCAACCGCCGTTATGCGCTGGCCGATCCATTCATGGGTGCCATCTTTGGCAGAGCCAAGCCCCTCAACCCGCTGTCGATCTGTTTGATAAGGCATCAGCGCCCCCCCATCGAAATTATCAACACCAACACCGTAAGGATGAGTGACGCGGCAATTACCGCTAGCCCCGAGCGCCAAGCGGTTTGCAAATCAAACCCGTAACCTGCATCCCAGAATAAATGCCGAATACCGTTGCACAGATGGAACATCAACGCCCAAAGCGAGGCAATCAAAATCAAGCCGCCAACCACGGAGGTCAGCATTGCATTGGCAAAATCGAAATAATCCTCTCCAATAGCTGCGGCCAGAAACCACCATGTTACCATTATCAACCCAAGGGTCAGGCCAACGCCGGTAATCCGGTGGGTGATAGACAGAATCATGGTATAAAGGGGGCGGTAAATTGATAAATGCGGTGAAAGAGGTCGATCACCACGGTTTACATCAGCCATTATTCTCTCCTTGGGCAAGGTTTTCCAGCCCAACCTTACCGGAACAACGGCTTAGGGCAAGCAAAACTGCGACATTGCGCTCACTGGTATGCCCAAATTACCAACAAAACAATAATTGTGATCACATAAAAAAATCGTGTGATCACATTTCTGCGCTGCAGTTTTTTGCGCTTAGCGTTCAATACACCCATTTTGTTAACATGAGGAAAAGGCTTTAGGAAATCCTGTCCCAGGAAAGGCACCAGTTCTAGCCAGCCATCACCTTTTGCCATATCCAAGATCAAAAAATCATTTGGGCGGTCTTTGAAATAGTCAATTATTTCCGCGTTTTTGTCATTATAGACCTTGCGAAAATGGTCTTCATTCCCTGAAAATTGATCAATTTTATACATCCAGCGCTGGAAGGGATTGCATTTATCCTTGAAGAATTTTCTATAGCTTTCAAGCCAGCTATCTGTGTTGCGAATGGTCAAAATAAATTTTGACCCGGGGAAAGCCGCATCCAGTTCTTGGTGAAGAAATACACAGGGCGAATCCTGGATTGCTTCGAGCTGTTCAAGTTCAGCCAGCGTTATGTCCAACACCTGTTTGTCGACATCCCCGGCCTTCCAGTTGACGCCGTTATATACTTTTCCATGCACGTCGCCGACATTTATACCCAAGCCCGATAGCGCCGCCGCGAGCGATGTTGTTCCGGTTTTTTGAAAACCAATGCAAATAATCTTTGGCATAAAAATCCCTTTTCAACTATAGGCCCATGCAATCAGTAAAATTGCAATTATCACGATTAGCGCCAAGCGCGCAATTTTTTTACGTAGGCGGCGTAACGTTTTGGATTTCCAGCCTGTTCGCATTTTGTTGGCGTGCGGAAAGGGTTTCAGGAAATCTTTGCCAAGGAAATTCACCAATTCAAACCAGCCATCACCTTTTTCGAGGTCTAATATCATAAAGTCATCAGGGCGATCTTTGAAATAGTCGATGATTTCGTTGTTTTTATCTTCATAGACACGCCGCACGGCTTCTTCGTTGCCATTTGCCTGTGTCGCGGCGGGTAAGAATGAATTTTGCGCCCGGGAATACTGCTCAAATTCTTTGTGGAAATGGGCGCATGGCGTGTCCTCAATGGCGTCATTTTCAGTCAGCCATGGAGGTCGTTCCGGATTTCTGGTGACCCGGACAAATAATTTCACGCAAAATACAAATTCCTGTTAAACTGGTATTAACACCCAATAATCCAAATCCAGCAGGATATGCGACATATATTTTTGTTCAGTATTCCGCAGATTCATATCTGGATCATATTTATTTGTTGCAACAAGCCGCAGGCGCAACATGCCAAACCCGTCAATTTCGGTTTTGTCCAGTATTTCGGACCACGCCCAAATTGTATCATCCGCAAAAGCAGGATTGGCATGGCTGCCGGCATTGATTGCCACAATCATTTGGGCGTTCGCCAACCCGTTAAAGCTGAGCGCGCGGGCCATCGAAATGATATGCCCGCCATAAATAAGCCGGCGCCCATCGGGGCGTTGAGTTGTGTCAAAATGCACTTTGGCGGTGTTTTGCCAAAGCCGCGTCGCCATCATATGTTCGGATTCCGACAGGGTTATGCCGTCAATATGGTCGATCTTTTCACCAATTTGGTAATCCGCTGCATGATGAGGAGCGCCCGCCAGAGCAAAGTCATAATTGGCAAAATTCAGGTTCGCGGGCGCGGTTGGGTTGGTGATTGCCGCAGCCAGTTCTGGTATAACCGTAATTGGCGCGGGCCTATCCAAATCAGATTTGCGCACCATCACCCAGCGCACATAATCCAGTACGGTTTCATCTCGTTGATTCAGGCCCTTTGTGCGCAGCCAAACCACGCCGGATTTACCATTTGAATTTTGCTTTACCCCGATGATTTCGGAAACTGCGCGCAGGGTGTCCCCTGTATAAACCGGACGAAGGAAACGGCATTCTGCATAGCCAAGATTGGCCACAGCATTCAGTGAAATATCCGGTACAGTTTTGCCAAGCACCAGATGAAAAACAATTAGATCCTCAAGCGGGCTTTGGTTTAGGCCGCATTGACGCGCGAATTCATCAGATGAATAAAGTGCAAACCGGCTGGGGTAAAGTGCTTGATACAACGCCCTTTCGCCACCCGAAATTGTGCGGGGCGTGGCGTGGGTGAATACCTGCCCAACGCTGAAATCCTCAAAGAAATTGCCGCGCGAGGTTTTCACAGCTGCCCCAGTTTCGTGTCACGGGAATATGGCCCGTCATATTCTCTGACCACTGCCTGCGCACAGCGCACCACCTGGCGTTTTGGGTCAAATGTTATGGACGGGGAGCCGTGAAGCACCCAGCCCTTTGACAGGGCCTCGGATACTTTGTGGCAAAAATCCGATGTGTCATCCTCGGTTAATAGTCGATAGGCTTGCATGTCAGGCTCCAAACGGCGAGGGGCCGATCCAGATATGCAGGCCGGAAATCACGCTGAAGACAACGGCAGAAATCACCAGCCATTTGATGTCGGCTTTACACGGACCGGGGGTCGGTTTTTGCCATTTTCCGTCACCAATATTTATCAACATCATTGAAATCAGCGCCCATGCGGCAATACCGCCAAACAAAACGATCGAGGCCATATCGCCATTCACCAATAGATGTGCGGCCGACCAAACAACCGCACCCCACAACATCGGATGGCGCAGCCAAGTGCCCGCCGGCCCCTTGGCGCTGCCCATACCCAGCAAGGCAATGGCGATCAGCATCATCAAATTATTCAGGTGTTTGCCCCAGCTTGGCGTATCGTAAACGATATCCACAGGCGCAGCGCGAAAGCCCAGCACCATCAGCGCCACTGATAACAGGATCAAAGCCGACATAACGCCGCGCGCCGCTCCATCGCCGATTCTGGCGTTTAGGCCTGTGCGCAAACCCGGCGTCAACCGTTTCATAAAATGCGCCAACCACCAGATTGCCATGCCAGTATAAAGAAGTGTCATTTACTGTCCCTCAAGGTTTTTTATCTGGGCTGATTTTGCCAGCAAACGCTGGGCATTTTCAATATGTAAATTTTCGACGATTTTACCATCGACCACAGCCACACCGCTGGCGGATTCAAATGCTTCTATATATCGTACCGCGAGGGCCAGATCAGCGGCATTTGGGGCGAATATCCGGTTGGCAATCTCCAACTGCGCAGGATGAATGAGGGTTTTGCCATCAAAACCCATTTGTTGGCCCTGAATACATTCCGTTTCCAAACCTGCATCGTCTTTAAAGGCATTATAAACACCATCAACACAAACCAGACCCTGCGCCCGCGCGGCCAGCAGACAAATAGACAGGCTTGTCATTACCGCCATGCGATTCGGGGTTTGGGTGGCGAACAGGTCTTTGATCAAATCATTTGTGCCCATCACGAACCCCTCCAATTTCGGGGTTTGGGCAATATCAGCGGCATTCAGGATGCCAAGCGGGGTTTCCATCATTGCCCAAAGCTTGGTTTTCCCACGCAATTGTGCAGATATTTTCGCCAATTCTACGGCTGAATTAACTTTGGGGATCAAAATCCCGTCAGGCTCCACCGCCACAGCCGCGGCCAGATCATCCTTGCCCCACTGGCTATCCAGCCCGTTAACGCGGATCAATATTTTGCGAGGGCCAAAGCCACCAGCGCGCACCATTTTGCAGACCAAATCCCGCGCCATTACTTTGTCTTCGGGTGAAACCGCATCCTCAAGATCCATGATCAAGGCATCAGCGGGAAGGGTTTTTGCCTTTTCCAACACGCGTTTGCGCGCGCCGGGCAAGTAAAGAACTGAACGATAAGGATGGGCCATAGTTGCGGCTTTCTGAATTTGTTGCACTGCAACAACATAACCTGTAAATTCGCACATGCAATAAAATCCTGCGCTTGCAGGGAATCGAAAATAGGAATAGGGCCTTAGGTGAATTTTGACCAATTAGGAGAATTTCCAATGGCACGCGCAAAAATAGCCCTGATCGGCGCTGGACAAATCGGCGGCACGCTCGCCCATCTTGCGGCAATGAAAGAACTCGGTG
Source organism: uncultured Rhodobacterales bacterium (assembly GCA_964497195.1). Classification (GTDB taxonomy): domain Bacteria; phylum Pseudomonadota; class Alphaproteobacteria; order Rhodobacterales; family Rhodobacteraceae; genus UBA3077. Next base: position 7,832 of record CAZCDC010000085.1, read on the forward strand.
ATGTGGTTCTGTTTGATATTGCTGAGGGCATCCCGCAAGGCAAAGCCTTGGACATCGCCGAATCCGCTCCGGTTGACCGGTATGACGCTGCCATGTCAGGCGCAAATGATTATTCCGCCATTGCTGGCGCTGATGTGTGTATCGTCACCGCAGGTGTGGCCCGCAAACCGGGCATGAGCCGCGATGATTTGCTGGGCATTAACCTGAAAGTCATGAAATCCGTTGGCGAGGGCATTGCCGCCCATGCGCCAAATGCGTTTGTGATCTGCATCACTAACCCGCTTGATGCCATGGTTTGGGCGCTACAAGAATTTTCGGGCCTGCCAAAACATATGGTTTGCGGCATGGCTGGAATTTTGGATTCGGCGCGCTTCCGGCATTTTCTGGCGGATGAATTCGAGGTCTCGGTAAAAGACGTCACCGCATTTGTGCTGGGTGGGCATGGCGATACCATGGTGCCTTTGGCGCGTTATTCGACCGTAGCAGGCATTCCACTGCCTGATTTGATCGACATGGGCTGGACCACACAGGAAAAACTGGATGCGATCATCCAACGTACCCGTGATGGCGGCGCTGAGATTGTTGGCTTGCTGAAAACAGGGTCAGCATTTTACGCACCGGCCGCATCGGCAATTCAAATGGCCGAAGCCTTCCTGAACGACCAAAAACGCCTGCTGCCTTGTGCGGCCCATGTTGAAGATGCCTATGGTTTGAAAAACACCTATGTTGGTGTGCCAACTATTATTGGTGCTGGCGGCATTGAGAAAATCGTTGAGATCAAGCTGAATACCGAAGAACAAGCGATGTTCGACAAATCGGTTGATGCTGTGCAAGGGCTGGTTGACGCATGTATCGCGATTGACGGGTCTCTCGCTTAATATCTTCTTTGTTTCAAAAATACTCACCTGCCGAGCGCAGCGAGGCCATGACCGTCAGGTCGTGGCCTTTTTTGTGCGTAGCGCAAAACCGGTCGCGGGCCACGGTTGCTATTTTGATTTTGTCTACAACGTTGAACAAACCACCCTCCGCCCCGGGCATCATTGCTTCGCAATGAACCACGAGACGTTTGGGTTATGGCCTCGCTTCGCTCGGCTTTGCATTGCACTTAATGTTTGGTTAGGCTTGTAATTCAAAAATTAGAACATAGTTCATGAACATAGTTCATAAATTGGAGAAGCCAGATGAAACTTCGTTTAATAATTCCTTTCCTACTTACTGCCAGTATTTCGCAGGCCCAGACAAACCCGTTTATTGCCAGCGAAACCCTGTCACAGGCTCAGGCTCGGTTGACAGATATTTCTGACAAAACCGGTGATCAAAACTTTGCCCTTGGCGCGGTGCACTTTCTGCGCGGCATAGAGCAAACCCTGCAATTGCGCTGGCAGCACAACGCTACGCTGGACGGTTTTGACCTGCCGGTTTTGCGCCTGCCAGTCGCGCCAAACCCAAATGCGCTGCCATTTACGCCTGACCTGATCACCCGTTTATTTGACGGGTTATTGGCAGAAATGGAGGCCAGTCGACAGGCCTTGGCAGTCGTCAACGGTGATGTTTCCTTGCGCGTTAACCTCAACGATCTTTGGTTTGATGTGAATACGAACAACACCCGCGACCCCGGTGAAGGCATCATGGAAATTGGCGCAGGGTCGGTAATGACTGGCCGTCAAATGCGCGACATGCCTGCAATGCCTGAGAATATTAAGGTCCAGTTTGATACCGCCGATGTGGCTTGGCTGTCGGCCTATACCCATCTGGTTTCCGGCGTGAGCAACATGGTGCTGGCATTTGACCCCACGGAGGCCATTGAAACGGTGATGCAATCCAACGCGAACATGGATGCCTTGCGCGGCAGAGAGCTGGAGCGCATAGGGCTTATTACCTCAAATGATACAGAATGGCTTGATCGATTCGCCATGGTATATGGCGCCTTAAACATGCAACCCGATGCGACCTATACCCGCGCGGCCCATGCGCATTTTCTGAGTATGATTGCCGAGAACAAAACCTTTT
>CAZCDC010000086.1:0-9484 GCA_964497195.1 uncultured Rhodobacterales bacterium
TTGAATGGATCAACAATGTCTGCATCTGAAAATCGGTTTATGTCTTGGCGTGATATGGTTTTCACCCCTTTGGTTTCCGGTGCAATCATCGGGCTTTCCGGGTTAGGCACATGGTGGCTTTACCGACAATTTTCGTTGGACAGCTTTTTATGCTTTGTTGCATTTTTTATACTTCAAACCGGTTTTACGTTGGTTGCGCTAAAAATTCTGCGCGTGGTTTTACCTCTTGAAGAAGGCGAGTTTTCATATGAAAATGACCCTATAATGTGTTTTAGCTGGAACCTTTACGGGTTTTTATGCATTACACATCTTAATCTGTTTTATGATAAAATTCTGCTGCCAATTCCATTTCGCAAAGGGTTTTATAAACTTATGGGGGCGGATGTCGGGGGTGGAATTATTCCTATTTCAGGGCAATTGCTTGACCCTCATTTAATTTCGATTGGGGCAAATGCCCATATTGGCGAGGACGCGATGCTGACGCCCCATGCCGTGACCGCCGATAGCCGATTGTTTATTGGCAAAATCCGTGTTGGGGCAGGGGCAATGATTGGGGCCAAGTCAACGATTATGCCGGGCGTGACAATTGGCGAAGGCGCCATGGTAAACGCCATGTCATTGGTGACGAAGGATACGCAAATTGGAGCCTATGAAACATGGGGCGGTATTCCGGCGCGGCGGCTAAAGGGCCAAAATAATTCTGCATGAGGGCAAAAGTTTCCTATCGGAAACAAAAAACGACATTTCTCGAGCCTTTCACGACATTTATGCTTGCGAATCTTGTTTGCATTCGGTTATGCCCCCCGTGGGCAGGTTGTCGGAATAAGGACGAGCGATGGTCGGCTCAAAAATATCGTCCTGATGTAGGAGCCATCTATGAGCTTCCCTTTAACGCCGCAGGTTAAGCCTGCGCGCCCCGAATTTAGTTCGGGACCATGCCCAAAACGCCCCGGTTGGAATTTTGAAAGCGTTGCGTGCCGCGCCCATCTAGGCCGTTCGCATCGCGCCGCTGGGCCAAAAGCCCAGATAAAATCTGTGATAGATCGTATGGCGGCAATTTTGAATGTGCCCAAAGATTATCGTGTGGGCATTGTGCCCGGTTCCGATACTGGCGCGGTTGAAATGGCGCTTTGGTCTTTGCTTGGGCCTCGCCCCGTTGATGTGCTGGTTTGGGAAAGTTTTGGCGCTGGCTGGGCAACTGATATTCAAAAACAGCTAAAACTTGATGATGTGAATGTTTTGAAGGCGGATTACGGCAGCCTGCCTGATCTGGCGGCTGTGCGGCCCGGTGCTGACGTGGTTTTTACCTGGAACGGCACCACATCGGGGGCGCGGGTGCCAAATGGTGATTGGATCAGCGCGGGTCGCACCGGCCTGACCATTTGCGATGCTACCTCGGCGGCATTTGCGCAAGAATTGCCTTGGGAAAAACTGGATGTGACCACATTTTCATGGCAAAAAGCCATGGGAGGGGAGGGCGCGCATGGGGTGCTTATCCTTAGTCCTCGCGCGGTGGAACGGCTGGAAAGCTATGTGCCCAACCGACCTTTGCCGAAAATTTTTCGCCTCACCAAAGGTGGTAAATTGATCGAGGGGATTTTTTCGGGTGCGACCATAAATACGCCTTCGATGCTGGCGATTGCCGATGCACAAGATAGCCTTGTTTGGATGGAAAAAATCGGTGGATTATCAGAAACCCGCCGCCGCGCCGATGCTAATTTTGCGGCTTTGCAGGATTGGGTGGATGGCAGTGACTGGGTGGAAAACCTTGTGCCGGTCGCGGCGGAGCGCTCCAATACCTCGGTATGTTTGAAATTTACTGATCCGGTGATTGGGGCAATGGACAATGCGGCCCAAAACGCATTTGTCAAAACCATGGTGAAATTGCTGGATGATGCGGGGGCGGCTTATGATATTGGCGGCTATCGCGATGCCCCTGCGGGGCTGCGAATATGGTGCGGGGCTACGGTGGATACTGCTGATATAACCGCGCTAACCCCTTGGCTTGACTGGGCTTTCTTGAGCGCAAAAACAAATTTGAAGGAGGCTTAAGATGCCTAAAGTACTTATTTCCGATAAGCTCAGCACTGCGGCTGTGGATATTTTCAAAGAGGCCGGGGTTGAGGTGGATTTTATGCCTGATCTTGGCAAAGACCCGGCAAAATTGCTGAAAATCATTGGTCAATATGATGGGCTTGCCATTCGCTCGGCCACCAAAGCCACAGCGGAAATCATCGCAGCGGCGGATAATTTGAAGGTGATCGGACGGGCTGGTATTGGCGTTGATAATGTCGATATTCCGGCCGCCAGTGCCAAGGGGATTGTGGTGATGAACACGCCGTTTGGCAACTCGATCACCACGGCCGAACACGCGATTGCCATGATGTTTGCGGTGGCGCGGCAAATTCCGGCAGCGGATGCCAGCACGCAGGCTGGAAAGTGGGAGAAATCCAAATTTATGGGGTCGGAAATTACCGGCAAAACGCTGGGGTTGATTGGCTCTGGCAATATTGGCTCTGTGGTTGCTGCTCGCGCGATTGGCCTTAAAATGAAGGTCATTGCCTATGATCCGTTTTTATCACATGAGCGCGCCAAAACCATTGGCGTGACCAAAATTGAGGAACTGGATGATTTGCTGGTGCGGGCTGATTTTATTTCGCTACACCTGCCAAAAACCGACAAAACCGCCAATATTCTAAGCGCTGAGAAGATTGCCAAAATCAAAAAGGGCGCGCGGATTATCAATTGTGCGCGTGGCGGTTTGGTGGATGAAAACGCAGTGGCCGAGGCGATTAAATCTGGTGCGCTGGCGGGTGCTGCGTTTGATGTTTATGCGGATGAACCGGCTAAGGAAAACCCGCTATTTGGGTTGCCAAACGTGGTTTGCACGCCGCATTTGGGCGCGGCCACATCTGAGGCGCAGGAAAATGTGGCCTTGCAAGTGGCTGAACAAATGTCGGCTTATTTGATGGATGGCGCGATTTCCAATGCGCTGAATGCACCAAGCGTTACCGCCGAGGAAGCCCCGATTTTGAAACCGTGGATTGACCTTGCAGAGATGCTGGGCGGGTTTGCCGGGCAGGTAACCGAAAGCCCTATCACCGAGATCGAGATTGAATTTGTGGGTGATGTTGGCGCGCTGAATTTGAAACCTCTGGTTTCTGCGCTGACGGCCAGCCTGCTTATTCCGCTGGTGGGCGAGGGCGGCGTAAACATGGTTTCGGCTCCGATTGTGGCGCGCCAGCGCGGTGTGCAAATCACCGAGATTCGCAAGGATAAACAAGGCGCGTTCGGGTCTTATATGCGGCTGTCGGTTAAAACTGAAAAACAAACCCGCTCGGTTGCCGGCACGGTTTATGCGGATGGAAAGCCTCGGTTTATTCAGATCAAAGGTATCAATATGGAGGCCGAGCCGCAGCCGTTTATGTTGTATACTACCAACGCCGATTTGCCGGGTTATATTGGCGCGCTTGGCACGACTTTGGGGGCGCTTGGGGTGAATATCGCGACCTTTGCTTTAGGGCGTGAAACCAAAGACGGCGAGGCGATTGCGCTGGTGGGGGTGGATGCAAAAATTGACGATGCCACCTTGACCATTATCGCGCGTTTGCCGCAGGTTACGCAGGCCAAAGCGTTGGCGTTTTAGGCAGTGACAATTTGTTGACTTGCCGTGGACGTCAAATTTAGCGATGTTCGCGGCAACCATCAAAGGAAACAAAAATGACTAACACACCAGTAATAGCCCAAAAATCACCGTATAAAACCGAAGTTGTTGAGGGTAAGAACTATTTCTGGTGCGCCTGTGGGCAATCTAAAAAACAGCCGTTTTGTGATGGATCCCATAAGGATACCGGGTTTTTGCCGGTGAAATACACTGCCGAGAAATCCGGCAATGTGTTTTTCTGCGGGTGTAAACAATCCGGTAAAGCCCCGCTTTGTGATGGATCGCATAATAAGCTGTAAAGCTGGAATGGGATACCCCCACCCTACTTGCGCAGGCGTTTTTTGATTTGCTTTTTCTCCCATTCCGGCCCGAAAAACGAGAATATTTCAAAAACACCAAGCCCATGTGCAATGATGCCAATACCCCAGCCAAGCGCTGGCCACATGACCCATAAATATTCAGGGCTGACGAATAGATTGATAGCCAGTAACAAACCCATCACCGCGCCATAGGTTATAAAATGGCTATAAAAACCTTTGATCTCGCGGACATATTCCAGCGCGTCGCGCTCCTCGGGGCTTTGTGACGGGTCTATGATGTAGCCGCTTTTGTCGTATTGCATCCATTCTTTTACTTTTGAGAGGGCTTCGCGGTCTTCATTTGTTAAAGGTTGATTGGTCATTTCTTGCTCCTGTTGCAGATGGGGGATTTCGGTTTCAAAAACCGCTGCAAGGCATTTCAGAGATTCAAGGCTGGCTTTTTTACCATTTTCAATGCGCTGAATGGTGCGGGTGCTAACCCCGGATAGCTCGGAAAGCTGCTCTTGTGACCATCCGCGGTCTAGCCGCATTTTTCGCAGTATCATGGAAAAACCCTTTGTCTGAATTGCATTGCCCTGTTGTGCTAGGCGCGCATGGGTATTTTGGCCACGACAGCAAGGCGACACAAGGGCGTTTTTGCCAGACACGGATACGACACTGATGGGTTCGGGTGTTTTGGCTTTCCCTTTGGGGAATCAGCCGATATACCCCTCGCGTAACTTCCTAACCAAAGGGCATGAAATGGCCAATGTAGTAGTTGTCGGGGCACAGTGGGGCGACGAGGGCAAGGGTAAGATTGTCGATTGGCTTTCTGAACGCGCCGATGTGATTGCACGGTTTCAGGGCGGGCATAATGCCGGGCATACGCTGGTTATTAACGGTGAGGTTTTTAAGCTGGCCGCACTACCATCGGGCGTTGTGCGCGGTGGTAAATTGTCGGTGATTGGCAATGGTGTTGTGCTTGACCCTTGGCATTTGCTGGAGGAAATTGACCGTATCCGCGAGCAGGGCGTTGATATCAACCCCGAAAACCTGATGATTGCCGAGAACGCGCCGCTTATCCTGCCCATCCACGGAGAGCTGGACCGGGCGCGGGAAAACCAGAACTCGATTGCTAAAATTGGCACAACCGGGCGGGGCATTGGCCCGGCCTATGAGGATAAAGTCGGGCGGCGCGCTATTCGGGTGGCTGATTTGGCGGATGCCAAGACATTGGAATTGCGGGTTGATCGTGCCTTGATGCATCATGATGCGTTGCGGCGCGGGTTGGGCATGGAACCTATTGACCGCGCGGCCTTGCTGGCCAAGCTAAATGAAGTTGCGCCAAAGATTTTGAAATACGCGGCGCCGGTTTGGAAAGTTTTGAACGAGAAACGCCGTGCGGGTAAACGGATATTGTTTGAGGGCGCGCAAGGGGCATTGCTGGATATTGATTTTGGCACTTATCCGTTTGTGACCTCCAGCAATGTGATTGCGGGGCAGGCGGCAACGGGTGTTGGGCTTGGCCCTACCGCGATTGATTTTGTTTTGGGGATTGTCAAAGCATACACAACGCGGGTTGGCGAGGGGCCATTTACGGCGGAGCTGAATGATGCGGACGGCCAGCGTTTGGGTGAACGGGGCCGTGAATTTGGCACCAATACAGGGCGAAAACGCCGTTGTGGCTGGTTTGATGCGGTGTTGGTGCGCCAGACTTGTGCAACATCGGGCGTGTCTGGCATTGCGTTTACCAAACTGGATGTGCTGGATGGATTCGAGACCTTGAAAATTTGCGTGGCGTATGAATTGGACGGCAAGCGGCTGGATTATTTGCCCACAGCGGCGGATGAGCAGGCGCGGTGCACACCGGTTTATGAAGAAATGCCGGGCTGGTCCGAAAGCACAGAGGGCGCGCGTTCGTGGAACGATTTGCCGGCTGCTGCGATTAAATATGTGCGGCGGGTTGAGGAGCTGATTGATTGTCCGGTGGCGATGCTGTCGACCTCTCCCGAGCGCGAAGATACGATTTTGGTGACGGATCCGTTTGCGGATTAGGAGCCTCACTCTTTGGCATTGGGGGCGCTGCCCCCCTCGCGACATGACGTCGCTTGCCCCCCGGAGTATTTTTGCAACAAAGAAGGGTTTGATATGGCATTATCTTTTAAAGCGCGGCGTCGTTGGTCATTATTTGTTTTGTTGGTGGGCATGCCTGCCTATATCGGGTTTGCGTGGTGGCTGTTGAGCCTGTTTGAAGCGCGGCCCAATGTGCTGGTTGAATTACTGATCTATATCGTTTTGGGTGTGATCTGGATTTTGCCACTCAAGTCTGTATTCTTGGGTGTTGGCAAGGCTGACCCCGATGCAAAACCGGAAGAATGAGCAAGGTTCTCAGTTTTTTTGAACCGGTGATTTTGATTGGCGGCGGGCCGGTTAGCCCGGATGATGTGGCGCTGGTGCAGCGTTTTGCCAGTAAAACCATTGCAGCCGATAGCGGGGCGGATACGGCTGATGCGCTGGGGCTGGATGTTTATGCGGTGCTTGGGGATATGGATTCCGTTAGCGCAGCAGGGCTGCTGCGTAATGATGGCAAAATCACCGAGATCGCGGAGCAGGAAACCACCGATTTTGAGAAATGTGTTTATGCCTCTGAAGCGCCGTTATATCTTTGTGTCGGTTTTTTGGGTGGGAGGCTGGACCATGAACTGGCGGCGCTGAATGTTTTGGCCAAATACGCGCAGCGGCGGATAATATTGATTGGGTCGCAAGATGTTATCATGCTTTGCCCAAAAGAAATTACCCTCGAATTGCCGTTGAATACACGTGTGTCACTGTTTCCGTTTGGCGCGGTTTCCGGCGCGGAATCCAAGGGGCTTAGATGGCCGCTGAACGGCTGTGAACTTAGCAGCGATGGGCATATCGGGGTGTCAAATTCTGCCAGTAAATCTGCGGTGGAAATCAGTTATAATAGCGGCACGATGCTGTTGATTTTGCCTGTTGAGAATTTGCCGGAGCTGTTAGCCAGTTTTTAGCGAATATTTGTCATCTTTCTATTCTTTACACGTTGGTGTATTGCACCGGTTCATTTTGCTCAGGATATTATTGTGACCAAACCTACTACGCTTTCGGATTTTGCCAAACGCCTGCGGTTTTCTGACCCTGACGGGGGAAATGGTGGGCTGGGCGTGGGGCAGATACGTATTGAGGTTCTGGCCGGATTGACTGTTGCTTTGGCGCTTGTGCCCGAGGCGGTGGCCTTTGCTTTTGTGGCCGGTGTTGACCCGCTGGTGGGGCTTTATGCAGCGTTTATGGTGGGGCTGATTACCGCCGTATTTGGCGGGCGACCGGGCATGATTTCCGGTGCGACCGGCGCTTTGGCGGTTGTGATGGTGGCTTTGGTAGCCCAACACGGGGTGCAATATCTGTTTGCGACCGTTGTTTTAATGGGCATTATTCAATTGCTGGCAGGGGTGTTTCGACTGGCGAAATTTATTCGTATGGTGCCGCATCCGGTGATGCTGGGTTTTGTGAATGGCTTGGCGATTGTGATTTTTCTGGCCCAGATGGAACAATTCAAAATTCACGATGAATGGATGAGCGGCGTTACCTTGTGGATGACGCTGGGGCTGGTTGCTGGCACGATGGGCTTGATCTGGGTCGCTCCTAAAATTACCAAATTTGTGCCGGCACCCTTGCTGGCGATCGGGGTTGTTGCTGGAATTGTGATCGGGTTTGATCTGCCGGTTCCCCGGGTCGGAGACCTTGCATCGCTTGAGGGTGGCTTGCCGGTTTTTGCCATTCCAGATGTGCCTTTTACGCTTGAGACCCTAAAAATTATTTTCCCTTATGCGTTTATTCTGGCGGCGATTGGCCTGATTGAAAGCTTGCTGACCCTTAATCTTGTTGGCACGATTACCGGCAAACGGGGCGGGGCCTCAAAGGAAACGCTGGCGCAGGGTGCGGCCAATGTCGCGACCGGATTTTTTGGTGGCATGGGCGGTTGTGCGATGATCGGACAATCGATGATCAATGTGAAATCGGGCGGGCGGCATCGGCTTTCGGGTATTTCGGCCGCGTTGTTTTTGCTGGCATTTATTTTGTTTGCCAGCAGCCTGATTGAATTGATCCCGCTGGCGGCTTTGGTCGGGGTGATGTTTATGGTGGTGATTGGCACATTTGCCTGGCAGAGCTTTCGCATTTTGCGCCGTGTGCCATTGTCGGATGCGCTGGTGATTGTGTTGGTAACGGTGGTAACGGTTGCTGAAGATCTGGCGGTTGCGGTGGTTGTCGGGGTGATTGTTTCTGCGCTGGTATATTCGTGGAATGCGGCCTCGCGTATTCGCGCCACTGTTCGGCCATCCGAAACCGAGATCGGCGCGCGGGTTTATGAGATTGACGGCCCGCTTTTCTTTGGTTCGGCGGGCAGCTTCAAAGAGCTGTTTAACCCCGAAGATGACCCAGATACAGTTATTCTAGATTTTATGGGATCGCGGGTGGTGGACCATTCGGCATTGCAGGCCATTGATGCGGTGGCGGAAACATACGAAAAAGCTGGAAAACGGCTGCGATTGCGGCATTTAACGCCGGATTGTCATCGTTTGCTAAGCAAAGCCGGGCAATTGATGGTCGATATGGAGGATGATCCGCATTACCGCGTGGCGGTGGATTATGACATAAAAACCGGTCGCATGGGTGGGGAATAAAGGAGTTTTGAAAATCGCTGATCTGAGGCATACTATGGGTTTTTACATAGGATTGATCATGGCCATTTTTAATTTCAAAAGCTTTCTTAAATTCGCCAGTCTGGTGATTGCACTATTTGGCACACCAGCATTTTCCCAAGCCAGTTTTTCGGCGGCGGAATTGGCGGCAGCACCACAATGCGAGCGGTTTCCTTCGGGACAGGACGGTTATTTATGCTCTTGCGATGCAGGTTATGCCAGCGGGTCTGTTTGGGGCAGCGGGCCATATACGGCTGACAGCAATATTTGCGTTGCTGCACAACATTCGGGCGTATTGTCCCTGTTTGGTGGCGCGATTTATGCCACGCAGCAAGGCGGGCAGGACGGTTATACCGGTTCTGAAGCAAATGGCGTGACAACCCGTGATTGGGGGGCGTATGGCCGTAGTTTCAATGTTGAGTTAGCAGTGGCCGGTACATTTTTGGAGGCCTGTTCCAACCTTCCAAATGGCGTTGATAGCCTAACATGCGCATGTGGTGCCAGCACAGGCGCTGCTGGCAGCGTGTGGGGCAGCGGCCCATATACAGCCGATAGCGATATTTGCAGTGCGGCGCGCCATGCGGGATATTTAGAGGACGGTGCGGGCACCGTAAATGTACTGCGGATTATCGGTTTAGAAAGCTATGTGGGCAGTGAATGGAATGGTGTTGCGTCGCGCAACTGGGGGGCATACAGCTCCTCTATTGTGTTTAACGGCAATTAAATTTCGTCAGCGCTTCGGGCGGTCAGCCCGCCCCATCAGAGGCGCCGTGCGCCGTGAGATAGAAAATGGTGCTGCTGGG
>CAZCDC010000087.1:0-6507 GCA_964497195.1 uncultured Rhodobacterales bacterium
TGACGAGGGCGGCGTTGGTGCTTCCCCCAAATTGCATTGAGGCTGATATGAGAATTTCCTGCCCCCATTGCGGCGCGCGTGATTTGCGCGAATATACCTATCTTGGCTCCGCCAAACTGCTAGAGCGGCCAAGTGGTGATGCCGGCGCAGATGCGTTTTACGATTACGTTTATATCCGTGAAAACCCAAGCGGCGAAAACGCGGAATTATGGCAACATTCCAGCGGTTGTTCCGCATGGCTGCATGTGGTGCGCAATGTCAGCACCCACGAAATACTGATGGTCAAATTGGCCAGCGAGGCCACATCATGAGCCGCCTGGCCAAAGGCGGTTTGGTTGACCGCGCCACCTCGGTGCCGTTTACGTTTGACGGTAAAACCTATTGCGCGCATCCCGGCGACACAGTGGCATCAGCATTGCTGGCCAATGACGTGCGTCTGATGGGGCGCAGCTTTAAATATCATCGCCCGCGCGGGGTTTTTACGGCAGGTTCCGAGGAGCCAAACGCGCTGCTGGAAATCGGCCACGGGGCCGCGCAATTACCAAATACGCGGGCAACCATGCAGGAAATTTACGCGGGGCTGGAAACCCGCAGCCAAAATCGCTGGCCAAACCTGAATTTTGACGTGATGTCTTTCACAAACCTATTGTCGCCGTTCCTGAGCGCCGGATTTTATTACAAAACCTTCATGTGGCCGCGCAAATTCTGGCTGAAAATCTATGAGCCATTCATCCGTCGCGCTGCGGGCTTGGGCCGCCTTTCCGGCAAAGCCGACCCCGCAACATATGACAAAGCATGGTTACATTGTGATGTGCTGGTCATTGGTTCTGGCCCTGCGGGTTTGATGGCGGCAATGGCGGCTGGAAAAGCCGGCGCAAAAGTTGTGTTGGCCGAGGAAGATTTTCTGGCGGGCGGGCGTCTGAACTGCGAAAATACCGAGATTGCCGGTAAGTCCGGCGCGGTATGGGCGGCGGCAACGGTCAAAAAGCTCCGTGCCATGAAAAACGTCACGGTGATGACCCGCACGACTGTGACGGGTGCTTATGACGGCGGCACCTATGGCGCGTTGCAACGGGTGTCGGACCATGTGGCGCGCTCAAACGGCGCACCACAACAGACATTTTGGCGGATTGTGACCAAACAATGCATTCTGGCGGCAGGCGCCCATGAACGCCCGATTGCCTTTCCAAATAATGACCGCCCGGGTGTGATGCTTTGCAGCGCGGTGCGCACTTATCTGCACCGTTTTGGCGTGTCGCCCGGAGCGCGCGTGGCGGTATTTTCCAATAATGACGAGGGCATTCAAACCGCGCGTGATTTGATCGCGGCAGGGGTTGAGGTGGCGGCCCTGATTGACACACGCAAAGATATTACGCCTCATCTGGATTGTCCGGTAATGACCGGATCAAAGGTGGTGGGAACCAAAGGGTATTTGGGCCTTAAATCGGTATCGGTGCAGCGCGAAGACGGGACAATTACGCAGATTTCTGCTGATTGTCTGGCGGTGGGTGGCGGCTGGAACCCTTGTGTGCATCTTTCCAGCCATATGGGCAAAAAACCGGTTTGGCGGATTGATATTTTGGCGTTTGTGCCAGCCAAGGGCGCCATTCCCGATATGCATTACGCGGGCGCAACTATGGGTGAATTTTCCACGCACGGCGCGCTAAAATCTGGTCATGAAGCTGCCAAAGCTGTGCTGGCGGCTTTGGGCATTACTGCCAAACGGCTGACCTTGCCAAAGGCCGAGAATACATCCTTTGAAAACCCCGCGCCAATGCATATTGAGGGCAAAGCCCGTGCATGGCTCGATTTTCAAAACGATGTGACGGTCAAGGATATAAAGCAAGCGCACCGCGAGAATTTTCGCTCGGTTGAACACATGAAACGCTATACCACGCTGGGCATGGCCACCGATCAGGGAAAAACATCCAACATGGGTGCGCTGGCGGTAATGGCGGAACTGACAGGCCAAACCATTCCGCAAACCGGCACAACAATGTTTCGCCCACCGTTTTCGCCCGTGCAAATGGGGGCCTTGGCGGGGCGTAATGTTGGCCCGCATTTTTTGCCAAAACGCCGCCTGACCTCGGACAGTTTTGCGCACAAAACTGGCGCCGATTGGGTGGAGGCGGGGCTGTGGCTGCGGCCCTCGTTGTTCAAACGTGATGATGAGACCCGCTGGCGGCATTCCTGTGATCGAGAAGTGCGCATGGTGCGCGCAACAGTCGGCATTTGTGATGTGACCAGTTTGGGTAAAATCGACATGCAGGGACCGGATGCGGCGGCATTTCTGGATTTGCTTTATGTGAACCGAATGTCGACCCTGAAAACTGGCAAAGTGCGTTACGGCGCGATGCTGCGCGAGGACGGGCTGGTGATGGATGACGGCACGGTGGCGCGGCTGGGTGATACGCATTATCTGGTTACCACCACCACCGGCGCGGCGGGGCAGGTCATGGCGCATATGGAATTTTGCAGCCAATGTCTGTGGCCGGAACTGGATGTGCATTTTGTCTCGGTTACCGAGCAATGGGCGCAGTTTGCAGTGGCAGGGCCGCGCGCGCGCGACTTGCTAAACGGGCTGCTGGACGTGCCGGTTGATAACGATGTTATGCCTTATATGAGCTGTGGCAGCGTTGGTTTGGGTGGCATTTCTGCGCGGCTGTTCCGAATTTCGTTTTCTGGTGAACATGCCTATGAAATTGCGGTTCCGGCGCGCTATGGCGCGAACCTGATGGCGGTTTTGGTGGCGCGGGCTATCGAGATGGGCGGCGGGGCTTACGGGCTGGAGGCATTAAATGTTTTGCGCATCGAAAAGGGATTTTTGACCCATGCTGAAATTGATGGCCGGATGACAGCCGAGGATCTGGGCTTGGGGCGCATGATGGCCACCAAGGATTGTATCGGGCGGGAAATGTCAGGGCGCGTCGGGCTGGTAAGTAATCGCCAACAAATGGTTGGGCTAAAACCTGTGGGAACGGTAAAGGCCATTATTCAGGGTGCGGTAACAGTGGATGTTGGTGCAGACGCGGTGGCGGATAATATTTTGGGGCATGTAAGTTCATCATGTTTTTCACCAACACTTGGATATGTTATTGCCTTGGGATTTGTCACAAACGGCCATGCAAAAATCGGCCAACAAGTGCGCGCGGTGGATCTGACGCAAGACATTGATACCCTGTGCGAGATTGTGTCTCCGGTATTTTTTGACCCAGATGGAGGGCGATTGCGTGGCTGATTTTGTGCTAAAAGAAAGCGCGCCGTTTGAGGGCTGTGATTTGCCGGTATCTCTGGGTGCGGCGCGCTTGGAAACGGTTGGGATGGGCGCGATATTCGCAATTTCTCCGCTGAAGGGGCAGATGATGGGGGTGGCGAGCGCGCTGAAATCTGTTGCTGGAATTACGTTGCCAAAAACCGGTACGATTGTGCAGGGCAAAAACATCGAACTGGTTTGGTTTGCACAGGGCCAGTGGTTGGCATTTTTGCCAGAGCCAGACGCGATGATTCAGGCGCTAACTGGGTTGGCTGCGATGTCGGATCAGTCAGATGGCTGGGCGTTTATGCAATTGTCCGGTGCAGGTGCGATACCGGTTTTGGCGCGGCTTTGTCCGTTGGATTTTGATGCATTGTCGGTTGGCTGGGTTGCGCGAAGTGATTTTGCGCATGTGCCTGCAATGATTATTCCACGCGAAAACGGGTTTTTGATTGGCGTGCCGCGGTCATTCGCGCAATCGGTTTTGGAAACAACGATTGAGGCGATGAAGTCTTTTGCGGCGCAAGCGTTGGTGTAATGGTGAGGGTTAACCCCCACCAAGCAGGGTTATGCGGTAGCCATCAGACCCACGGCTTTGGCATCAGACAAGGTCTGATCCAGCGATTTCACAGCCAATTCCATTAGCTGGTCAATTTCGGATTTTGTGATAACCAGTGGCGGAGAGATGATCATTTTATCGCCGACATGGCGCATGATTAAACCGTTTGCAAAACAATGGTCGCGGCAAATCAGGCCAACGGCGCCTGAATCTTTGAACGCTGCGCGTGCCGACGCATCGGGGGTTAGCTCAATTGCGGCCATCATGCCGATATGGCGGGCTTCGCCAACCAGCGGATGATCGGCCAGTTGATGCCACAATTTGCCAAGATAGGGGCCGGTTTCATCGCGCACTTGGTCAACGATTTTTTCCTCCTCCAGAATGCGCAGGTTTTCCAGTGCTACGGCAGCAGCAACAGGGTGGCCGGAATAGGTATAACCGTGGTTGAAATCTCCGGCGGTTTTAGCGAATACGCTGGCGATTTTCTCACTCAGAACCGAGCCGCCGATGGGCTGGTATCCTGATGATAATCCCTTGGCGATGGTCATGATATCGGGACGAATGCCAAAGGTTTCAGCGCCAAACCAGTTGCCGGTGCGGCCAAATCCGCAGATGACTTCGTCAGCGATCAGCAGGATTTCGTAAGCGTCGCAAATACGCTGGATTTCCGGCCAATAGGTGCTGGGCGGGATAATCACGCCGCCTGCGCCTTGCACCGGTTCGGCGATAAATGCAGCAATATTATCAATGCCAAGGCGGTCAATTTCAATTTCAAGCGCCTGCGCGGTTTTGAGGCCGAATTCTTCGGGCGACATATCCCCTCCCTCAGCGTACCAATATGGCTGGTCGATATGGGTTATATCTGCGATTGGCAGGCCACCTTGCGCGTGCATTGCGGCCATACCGCCAAGGCTGGCGGACCCCATAGCCGAGCCGTGATAACCGTTATTGCGGCCGATGATGGTTTTTTTGTTTGGTTTGCCAAGCGAGGCCCAATAATGCCGTACCAAGCGGATATTCGTGTCGTTGGCCTCAGACCCTGAACAGGCAAAAAATGTCCGGTTCAAATCACCGGGGCTAAGTTGCGCGATGCGTTCGGCCAGATTAATCACCTGCGGGTGGGTGGTTCCGAAAAATGTATTATAATAGGGTAATTCTCGCATTTGGCGGCTGGCAACATCCGCCAATTCATGGCGGCCATAGCCGATATTTACACACCATAAACCAGCCATTGCATCCAGTATTTCAACACCATCACTGTCGGTCAGCATCACACCGTTGGCGCGGGTAATTACCCGTGATCCTTTGGCGTTCAAGGCCCCCATATCCGAGAATGGATGCATATGATGTGCCGCATCTTTGGCCTGCAATTCAGGGGTGGAAAGGTGATTGGTGATATGATCCATGAGATATGTCCATGCTAAGGGGTTTTCCTCAGGTTGGCGTAGAATTTACGCAAGATCAATCAAAATTAATACCTTTGTCAAAGGTAGACAACACGTCCAGTAATTCGCTTTGACGCATGGGCTTGGACAGGCTGTCGCTGAACCCTGCTGCCTGAAATTTCGGGTTCTGGGTGACAAAAACATCCGCTGATAACGCGATGATCGATGTTTTGTTCAGCCGCGCCACTTGTTCATTGGCCCGAATATTTGCGGTGGCATCAATGCCGTTCATAATCGGCATCTGGATATCCATGAATATCATGTCAAAACGGGTTTCCAAGGCTTGGTCAACGGCGTCTTTGCCGTTACGGACATGGGTGATGTTAATGCCGGTTTCCTCCAGCATTACTTGAAAAACGAACGCATTGGAATCGTTATCCTCAGCCAGTAAAACATTCAGGTTTGCCGGCATTGCCTTGCGCATCGGGCGCGGATTGTGGATCTCTGTTTGGCTGGCTGTTACAACCAAGGACACAGAAAAAACCGTGCCTTGGCCAAGGACCGAATCAACCGTGATATCGCCTTGCATTAAATCAACCAGATCCCGCACCACGGTCAGGCCAAGACCAGTGCCACCGCGCGCCGCTGATTCAACAGGGTTGGCAGAAGAAAAGGCTTCAAAAATGCCTTTGCTGGCTTCTTTGCTCATCCCGATGCCGGTGTCTTCGACCGAGAGAATCAGATTCAGGTTATCATTGGCCATCGGTTCCAACATGCCCCGCACCACAATGCGCCCTTCGTCCGTATACCGTAAAGCGTTGGAAATGAGATTGGTCATCACTTGCCCAAGGCGGAATTTATCAAAATGAATGCGTGGATCAGCGCTAAAATTGACCTCAAGATCGAGATCAATACCCCGCATTTCCGCGCGGTTGGCAAAGCTGGCGACTTGTAGTGCCATAAAATCATTCAGATCAAAATCAACCGGCGTAAGCTGCGCCTGACCGCTTTTGGTTTTGGAAATATCCAATACTTGGTTGGCAATGCTGAGCATGGATTCGCACGCATCCATCAACACCGTTAAATACCGTTTCTGCACCTTGTTTAGATCGGTGCGCAACAACGCATCCGCCATGCCAAACACCCCGTTCATCGGAGAGCGAATTTCATGGCTGATGGTTGCCAGAAACTGGTCTTTGTCGGCCAGTTGCTGCTTTAGTGACTCAATTGTTTCTGATTCCGCCAAACCGAATCTCCTTATTCTGCTTTGGGCAATTTGCAGTATAAAGTTTGACAATTCTCTGACAGCG
>CAZCDC010000087.1:6607-9423 GCA_964497195.1 uncultured Rhodobacterales bacterium
GGATAATTTGTCGTTTAGGGGTTAGATTGTCGCAGGCATTTAGGGCTAGAATGCTGGAAAACTTGCCACGGGCGGAAATGCATGTCTGACAGTATTAAATTTAGCCTTGATGGCATTGATGTAACCGCAAGCCCCGGCGAAAGCATTTGGGATGTGGCGGCGCGCAATGGCACCGATATTCCGCATCTTTGCCATTCCGACAAACCGGGCTATCGCAGCGACGGTAATTGCCGTGCCTGCATGGTTGAGATCAACGGCGAGCGGGTGCTGGCCGCTAGCTGTGTGCGCGAACCTGTTGAGGGTATGGTGGTCAAATCCCAATCCGCGCGGGCAAAATCTGCGCGCAAAATGGTGGTGGAAATGTTGGTCACAGATCAGCCTTCGCGCGATATGGCCCATGATAAATCTGCGCATTTCTGGGATATGGCTGATGCGGTTGGTGTGTCGGACAGCCGCTTTCCAGCCTGCGAAAAAATTCCACTATTGGATAGCAGCCATGTGGCGATGCGGGTTAATCTGGATGCCTGTATTCATTGCAACCTGTGTGTACGAGCCTGCCGCGAAGTGCAGGTTAATGATGTTATTGGCATGTCAGGGCGCGGGCGTTCGGCGCAAATCACCTTTGATATCCGTGATCCGATGGGCGCATCGACTTGTGTGGCGTGCGGCGAATGTGTGCAGGCCTGCCCAACCGGCGCATTGATGCCGGCAACTGCATTGGATGCTGATGAACAGGGCGATAGCAAAGATTATGACCGTGAAGTTAAATCGGTTTGTCCGTATTGCGGCGTCGGCTGTCAGGTCTCGATCAAGGTCAAGGACGACAAAATCGCGTGGGTCGACGGGCTGGATGGCCCCGCCAATGAAAACCGGCTTTGTGTCAAAGGCCGGTTTGGCATGGATTACGTGCGCCACCCGCATCGCCTGACCAAACCGCTAATCCGGCTGGAAAACGCACCCAAAGGCCTGAATGTTGACCCGGGAAATCCGTTTACCCATTTTCGCGAAGCAACATGGGACGAGGCGCTGGACGCCGCCGCCGGTGGATTTGCGCGGCTGCGCGATGAAAAAGGCGGCCAATCTGTTGCCGGTTTTGGCTCTGCCAAATGTTCCAACGAGGAAGCGTATCTGTTTCAAAAATTGATTCGGGCTGGTTTTGGCCATAATAATGTTGATCACTGCACCCGGCTTTGCCATGCCAGCTCGGTTGCGGCATTGATGGAAAACATTGGCTCGGGGGCGGTAACCGCCACATTTAACGAAATTAAAAACGCCGATTGTGCCATCATCATCGGGTCAAACGCGGTGGAAAACCATCCGGTTGCTGCAACCTATTTCAAACAATTCACCAAACGCGGCGGCAATCTGATTGTGATGGACCCGCGCTCGGTGGGCATGGGCCACCACGCCAACCATGTGCTAAAATTCCGCCCCGGTGCGGATGTTTCGATGCTGAATGCCATTATGCATACCATTATAGATGAAGGGTTGGAGGATAAAGAATATATCGCCAACCACACCGAAAACTGGCAGGCGATGAAACAACATCTGGAGGATTACTCCCCCGAGGATATGGCTGGAATTTGTGGCATTTCTGCTGAACGCCTGCGGGTTGTTGCGCGTGAATTCGCGGCGGCGGATGCCGCGATTATTTTCTGGGGCATGGGGGTTTCGCAACATGTGCATGGTACTGATGATGCCCGCGCACTGATTTCCTTGGCGCTCATGACAGGCAATATCGGCAAACCGGGTGCGGGTTTGCATCCGCTGCGTGGCCAGAACAACGTGCAAGGCGCGTCTGATGCGGGCATGATCCCGATGTTTTTGCCAGATTATCAGCCGGTGGGCGATGACAGTATTCGCGCCAATTTTAACAAAATCTGGGGCAGTGCAGATTTTGGCAGCCAAAAAGGCCTGACGGTGGTGGAAATCATCGAGGCTATTCATGATGATAAAATTCAAGGCATGTACATCCTGGGGGAAAACCCTGCCATGTCTGACCCTGACGTTACCCATGCCCGCGCCGCACTTGCAAAACTGGAACATCTTGTTGTGCAGGATATTTTCCTGACCGAAACCGCAAATTATGCGGATGTTATCTTGCCTGCTGCTGCATGGGCAGAAAAAACCGGCACAGTCACCAATACCAACCGCCAAGTGCAAATGGGCCGCCCGGCCGTGCCCCCCCCCGGCGAGGCCCGCGCCGATTGGCTGATCACCACACAACTTGCGCAACGGCTTGGGCTGGCTTGGGATTATACACACCCGCGTGAGATATTCGCTGAAATGAAGCTCACGATGAAATCATTTGATAACATCACATGGGAGCGTCTGGAACGCGAAGCCGTGACCTATCCCAGCCTATCGCCCACAGACCCCGGACAGGCTATTGTGTTTACTGACGGTTTCCCGCGTGAAAATGGCCGTGCGCGTTTTGCCCCCGCGAAAATAACCCTGCCAGCCGAAACGCCCGACCGCGATTATCCGTTTGTGCTGATCACCGGCCGGCAGTTGGAACATTGGCATACCGGCTCAATGACGCGGCGCGCAAAAGTTCTGGACGCGATGGAGCCAGAGGCCAACTGCTCGCTCCACCCCAAAACCCTGCGCGATATGGGGGTCGAACCCGGCGGCCTTATTCAACTGACCACACGGCGCGGCAGCATCAAAATCATGGCGCGGGCTGATCGTGCGATTGCGCGTGACAATGTATTTCTGCCCTTTGCCTATGTCGAAGCTGCGGCCAATATCCTGACCAATTCAGCGCTTGATCCCGTAGGGAAAATTCCCGAATTCAAGTTCGCAGCGGTAAAGGT
>CAZCDC010000088.1:0-9407 GCA_964497195.1 uncultured Rhodobacterales bacterium
TGATCCATGCGCGATATTTCAGCGCCGCGCGCGCGCAACCATTCCACACGCGCCACCATCAGACGCGCGGCTTTGTTCCAGTCAAGACACATCAACCCCATTTCCTGAATGCCTACAACCATCGCCTGTGCAACCATATCCGACGGCGCGTTTTGCCAGTTTCGGTCTTCTAACACCAACGCACCCAGCCGTTGTTGCTGCCGCGTAATCACTTTGCGTTCGCGTTTAGACCATTCACACACATTAACCGTCTCGATCCGGTTACCAAACCATTCCAGCAACTCCGTTTGTGATATTCCTGCCGCCAGCCGTACCTTGGCCTCACGCATATCCCCATCCAGATCAGCCGCAACAATCAGCCGCGCGTTGGCCAGTGGATCACCTGCGGCAATCACCGCGCCCTTGCCGCCGCTCAGCAAAAATTGCCCCGATTCACCGCCACGGCTCATCCCGATACGATCAGGAAAGGCCAAAGCCAGCAATACGCCAATACTGGCCGGTTTCACCACCGCACGTTCAAACCGTTTTGCATCACGCCGAATGCTGTCTAGCTGGCTTTTATCCGCATCAAACGGATGTTGCGCACGGTATTTCCCAAAATCCTGCAACGCCGCCAGACGCAGCGATAAATCAACGGGCGCGCCGCGCAACGGGTCTCGGGCTTCTAGCAATGCCGCCAGTAACGCCGCTTGTTTGCCCCCGGCACGCAAAATCATTTGCCCCAACCGAGGGTGCATCGGCAGTGCCGCCAGTGCTTTGCCATGATCGGTAATTTGACCGTTTTTCAACGCACCAAGATCCGCCAGCAAAGATTGCGCTGCTGTAAACGCAGTTTTTGGCGGTTGGGTTAAAAACGCCAACTCATTCGGCTTGTTTGTCCCCCACAATGCCAGCTCCAGAACCAGCCCTGTCAAATCGGTCGATTCGATTTCCGCAGGGGGAAAGCTGCGCAAGCCGCCTTCTTCGCCTTTGGTCCAAAGCCGATAACAAACCCCCGCCGCCACCCGACCGGCGCGGCCAGCGCGCTGCACTGCTTCGGCTTTTGTCACCCGCTCGGTTACCAATCGAGACATCGCGGCCCCCGCATCAAACCGAGCGCGCCGTGATCTGCCGCCATCAACCACAATCCGAATATCGGGAATAGTTAGCGAGGTTTCAGCAATACTTGTCGCCAAAACAATTTTGCGTTTGCCGTTCAAAGGCTGCAAAACACGGCGTTGTTGGGCAAAGGGCATCGCGCCAAAAAGCGGCATAATTTCTGCATTGGAAATACGTCCGCGCAGCAATGTTTCCACCCGTCGAATTTCCCCCGCACCCGGTAAAAACACCAAAATCCCACCATCATTTTCCGCTGCCGCCTGTATTACCAGCTCAGTCAAGGCGTTCTCAAATCGAGGCCCGCGTTGCCCCGGTTTTATCCAAGGTCGCGATAGCCATTTTGTTTCCACAGCAAAACTGCGCCCCTCTGCGGTAATCACCGGCGCATCATCCATCAATGCCGCCACCGGCGCAGCATCCAGCGTGGCGGACATCACCAAAATCGCCAAATCAGGGCGCAGAGCCTCTCGGATTTCAAGGCATAATGCCAAACCAAGATCAGCGTTTAACGACCGCTCATGGAATTCATCAAAAATCACGCAGCCCACGCCAGACAATTCAGGGTCAGATTGGATCATGCGGGTCAAAATACCCTCGGTTACCACCTCGATGCGGGTGGTTTTTGAAACCTTGCTTTCACCCTTTATGCGATACCCAACCGTTTGGCCCGCAATTTCACCAAACCCCAGCGCCAACCGTTCAGCCGCCGCGCGCGCCGCCATACGGCGCGGTTCCAGCATTAAAATGCGGGTCTTGCAAAAATTATTTTCAAATAGAAACGCTGGCACCCGCGTGGTTTTGCCTGCACCGGGCGGCGCTTGCAGAACCGCCATGCCATTGCTGCGCATCGCCACCAGTAATTCCGGCAATATCGGCTCAATCGGTAACATAACCTAGTCGATCATCATCAAAACATTTGGCGCAAACGGAATAACAATACCTTTGCAAACATTTGATTCTGCACGGTAAATCACCCAAGGGTGGCCATAATAACTGGGCTGTTCATAACTGTCGCCGGGTGCAAGCGTGTTGTAATACACTTCCTCGCCCTCATAGCTGACCCATAAAATATCCACGTCCGTTTGGGAATTATTATGAAAGGTCAGCACGGTTTCATGCAGGGATTCGGTGGGGGCAATTCCACCCAAATAGCAATTTATCGCAGCATTTGTCTGGGCCTGGGCGGGTGCGCAAAATGTCCACACAAACATCAACGTCCCTAGGAAAAATCTCATTTCACTCCACCATTGTTGTCAGATCAGCGTCATCTTGCGCCGCGCAAGGCAAACCATCATTGATCTCGTAATATGCAGCTTTGTCAGCCACAAAGATATGGCCTTTGGTAAATAATCCGGTTGTATCATCCAGTGTTCCGGCAAAAATCGAGATGTTTTTGCCTGCGCCATCCCAAAACAGGTTGGATCCGCAAACACCACAAAACCCCCGCTTTGCAGAATTTGAGGATTTAAACCAAGTAACATCGCCAACAATATCCACCGCTGCGCGCAAAGCGGATGTCGCCGCCACAAAATGGCCTGATGTTTTTCGGCATTGCTGGCAATGGCAGTTTATTACCGGTCGCAATTTTCCTGAAACCCTATATTTAACTGCGCCACACAGGCATCCGCCGGATCGGATCATATCAGCGCCAGTTGCTTTGCGGGGCACTGCCCATGAAATTGCGTGCCAGAATGACAACAATAATGCCAAAAGAAATGCCGATCAGAATAAATTTAGTCTCCGTCAGAGCGCTGGCTTTGGCAACCTGAAGTGCGGTAATATCGCGCGGGTCCATATTAATCATCGCAATCAGTTTTGCATTTTCAAAATAATCGACAACAGCAGCAGCAAGCGGCGCAATTGACAAAATAATCCGCACTGTTTTTGACCAGCCAAAATTCAACCCCCACATCGCAAGCGACAAAGTAGCCCCATAAAGCGCAGGAAAAATCATATCATGAGTAGCGTGGAACTCAGCAAAACTGGTGCCGCCGGTTGCCGCATTTCCGGAAAAGAATGCATAAGTATCAAAGAATGAATATCCCATAACCTTCAGATCAAGCGCCACAAAACCGCCGGATTCTGCCCGAATTGCCGACAATACAAAAAACTCGAGATATAGAAAATGCAGGGTTGTCAGGATAAACAATGGCCAAAACAGGCGAAGAAAGATATTCATAATAACCTCGTGCAAAAATATTTACGTGTTCACCTTAGTGAACTTGGCGCCCAATGTCTTCATTAATGGGATAAAATCTGGAAAACTGGTTTCAATTGCCGCTGCGTCATCAATTTTAACGGGTGTTTCAGTAACCATTCCAAGGCACATAAAGCTCATGGCGATGCGATGATCCAGATGGGTTTTGCAGGTTGCACCGCCGGGAATTTTGGTCATGCCGTGAATGGTCATGCTGTCATCTGTCTCGTCAACCTTTACGCCACACGCCCGTAAACCCTGAACCATGGCGTCAATGCGGTCACATTCCTTGACCCGCAATTCCTTGATGCCCGGCATATGGGTTTTGCCTATCGCCGTTGCGGCCAAAACCGCCAAAACAGGATATTCATCAATCATCGAGGCCGCCGCCTCAGCCGGAACCGTAATACCCTGCAAAGGCCCATGTTTCACCCGAAGATCCGCCACAGGCTCACCACCCTCCAGCCGCTCATTTTCAAATGTAATATCCGCGCCCATCAGTTTTAGCGCCTTAAACAGCCCCGCCCGTGTCGGGTTCATACCAATATTGGGCACCAGAATATTAGATCCCTCAACCAGCAAAGCCGCCACAACCGGAAACGCCGCCGAGGAAGGATCACGCGGCACAATTATGGTTTGCCCCGTCAATTCCGGCTGACCTTTCAGGGTTATCACTCGACCTTCATCGGTAATTTCCGTGCTGATTTCAGCGCCAAAACCTGCCAGCATGCGTTCGGTATGGTCGCGGGTTGCTTCTTGCTCAATCACCACGGTTTCACCGGGCGCATTCAGCCCCGCCAGCAACACCGCCGATTTCACTTGGGCCGAGGGCATTGGCGTGTGGTATCGCACCGGAACCGGATCAGCCACGCCAGTTAGCGTCAGCGGCAATCGCCCACCCGAACGTCCGTGTGTCACGGCACCAAACAACGCCAATGGCTCAGTAACCCGCCCCATCGGGCGCGACCGCAGGCTGGCATCACCGGTAAATGTCGCCGAAATATCCGTGGTGGCCATAGCCCCCATTATCAGGCGCACACCCGTGCCGGCATTGCCACAATCAATCACTTGGTCAGGCTCCGCAAACCCGCCAACGCCAACACCCTGAATGGTCCATTCGCCTGTCCCAATCCGTTCAATCGTCGCGCCAAATGCTTGCATTGCTTTGGCGGTATCCAGCACGTCATCGCCCTCCAACAAGCCTGTCACATGGGTTTCCCCAACCGACAATGCCCCGAGTATCATAGAGCGATGCGAAATGGATTTATCACCCGGTACCAGCGCCACACCGCTAAGCGGCCCGCATTTACGCGATGTCATGGGGCGTGCTGTACCGTGGCTGCTCATGGGTGATAACCTTGCGTTAAAATTGATACTTCCCCTATACCCAACGCCTAGCGCAGGGTCCATATCAATTCACATTTTGCCAGCCTCAAGCCGAAATTCTGGTATCAGCCACAGGCGTGTGATGCGCCGCCAACAGCATTTCCCGGGTTTTGGCGGCCTTGGCCACCGAGGCTTGTTTTACATGGCCAAACCCGCGAATAGTCAGGGGCAATGACATCAGCTCAATGCCAATATTCGATGGGTCCGATGCCAAAATCATCTCCAAATCTTGCTCGTATTGTTTGATCAAGGCGCGTTCCATTTTGCGCTCCCCGGTGTGGCCAAACGGGTCCAGTATCGTTCCCCGCAAAAGTTTCATTGCCGCAAGAATGCCAAACGCCTTCATCATCCACGGGCCAAATTCCTTTTTGACCAAATGACCATTGCTATCCTTTTTGGAAAAAAGCGGCGGCGCCATATGAAATTTAATTTTTCTCACCCCGTCAAAATGCGCCTCAATGGCGGTTTGCAGGGTTTCGCGGTGCAGGCGCGCCACCTCGTATTCATCCTTATAGGCCAGAAATTTATGATAACCTTTGGCCACAGCCATCGCCATTTCGGCATTTTCAATTTTTGCGATCCGCTTACGATATTTCTTGGCCAATCGACGATTTTGAAATTTTGTCAAATGTGCAGCGCGTTTTTCAATGACCGATTCCAGTGTCTGTTCTTCCAAAACCTCACTCTGCGCAACCATTTGTTCAGGAAATGCAATCGCCCAACGACCAATTTCCAGTGCTTTGAGATTACCCGCAACCCCCGCACCATTCAGTTCAACCGCTTTTTGCAAAGCTTCCAGCGACAGCGGCACCAGCCCCGCCTGCCATGCGGCCCCCAGCATCAAAACATTGGAATATATCGCATCGCCGAGGTATTTTTCGGCAAGCGCCGTGGCGTCCAGCATCGCCAATGCATCCTCTCCCAGCCGCGAGGTCAGGGCGATGCTCATCTGATCAGCAGGCAGGGAAAATTCGGTGTTTTTGGTAAATTCGCCGGTGATAATCTGGTGGGAATTACACACAACGCCGGTTTTTCCCCGTTGCATCAATGACAGGGTTTTAGGGCCAGATGTTGTGACCAGATCGCCGCCGATCACCGCGTCTGCCTCCCCCAAGGCCACGCGCACGGCTGAAATATCCTCGGGTTTTTCCGATATTCGGCAATGCACCAATACGGCCCCGCCTTTTTGCGCCAACCCCGCCATTTCCATCATGCCGGTGCCTTTGCCCGAAAGATGTGCCGCCATGGCCAGCAATGCGCCAACGGTTACAATTCCGGTGCCGCCAACACCGGTGGCAACAATGTTATAGGTGCCGTTGATTTTCGGAATCACGGGTTTTGGCAGCTCAGGAATATTCAGCTTTGCCAAGGCGGGTTTTTTCACCTCTGCGCCTTCTAGCGTTACAAAGCTGGGGCAAAAACCGCTTATGCAGGAAAAATCCTTGTTGCAGGATGATTGGTCAATCTGGCGTTTGCGGCCAAAATCTGTCTCTAGCGGCAGGATCGACACACAGTTTGATTGCACCCCGCAATCGCCGCAGCCCTCACAGACCGCAGGGTTGATAAATACCCGTTTGTCAGGGTCAGGAAACAAGCCGCGCTTGCGGCGGCGGCGTTTTTCGGCGGCGCAGGTCTGGATGTATAATATTGCGGTGACGCCTTCGATTTCTCGAATTTCCTTTTGCACTTCATCCAGTTTATCACGCTTTACCATGGTGATGCCGCGCCCGTAGTCCGATAGATTTACGTCTTCTTTTTCGTCATAAACGCCAACCAGTTTTTTGACGCCCATCGCCACAAGTTCACGCGCAATCTGGGGCGCATC
The DNA here is from genome assembly GCA_964497195.1 of uncultured Rhodobacterales bacterium. Classification (GTDB taxonomy): domain Bacteria; phylum Pseudomonadota; class Alphaproteobacteria; order Rhodobacterales; family Rhodobacteraceae; genus UBA3077. The sequence continues at coordinate 6,507 of CAZCDC010000088.1, forward strand.
CATGCCGCCGTCATTGGCCTGACCTCCGGTCATTGCCACCGCGTCATTATACAATATTTTAAAAGTTATATTGGTGCCCGCCGCGATTGCGGACCGAATGGCCAGACTACCCGAATGGTTATAGGTTCCGTCGCCGAGGTTCTGAAATACATGGTTGGTTTTTGAAAACGGAGCCTCGCCAACCCAGTTGGCACCCTCGCCGCCCATCTGGGTTGACCCGATGGTTTCGCGGTCCATCCACAGCACCATATAATGACAGCCAATGCCCGCATAGGCGCGAGACCCTTCGGGGACTTTGGTTGAGGTATTATGGGGGCAACCCGAACAAAAATACGGGATACGCTCCGAGATCGGCTCGGAATTATCAATGACAATCGCGTTGTCCAGTGCGGCGCGCGCTTTGGTCAGATTTTCGTTGGAAAACCCTTCCTCGGTCAGCACTTCGCCTAATTTTTGCGCCACCAAAACCGGATTAAGCGCGCCTTTTACCGAAAAAAGCTCCTCGCCATTATCCTTGCGCCAGCCCAAAACCCTGCGCCCGTTGCGGTCATTAAAAATCGCTTCCTTGATCTGAACCTCAAGCAATTTGCGCTTTTCCTCAACCACAATAATCACGTCCAGCCCCTCGGCCCATTCGCGGAATGATTGCATATCCAGCGGCCAAACCATCGCAACTTTATAGGTGGTAATGCCCAACGCCTCGGCCTGCTGCGCATCAATGCCCAGCGTTTCCAATGCATGCACGGTGTCCAGCCAGCTTTTGCCAGCCGAAACAATGCCAATTTTGGCCCCCGCCTTGCCCATCATGCGTTTATCGAGCTTATTGGCCCGCGCAAATGCCTCGGCAGCAAAGCGTTTATAATCCTGAATGCGGGCTTCCTGTTCGGTGCGATCGTCCAGAAGGCGGATATTCATACCCCCCTCCGGCTCTTTGAAATCGGTTGGGTGTACGGTTTTAATGCGAAACGGATCACCGTCCACCACTTGCGTAACCTCGATGGTGTCTTTGACCGCCTTTAGCCCCACCCAACAGCCAGAATACCGGCTGAGTTCAAAACCAATAATGCCGTAATCCAGCATTTCCTGCACACCAGCGGGCGACAGAATGGGCATTAGCGCGTCCACAAAAGCAAATTCGGATTGGTGCAAAGTGGTGGAGGATTCGCCGGTATGATCATCGCCCATTACCGCGACAACCCCGCCTAAAGCCGCTGTGCCCGCCATATTTGCATGACGAAACACATCACCCGAACGATCCACCCCCGGGCCTTTGGCATACCAAAGCCCAAAAACGCCATCATGGGTGCCATCGCCGCGCAGCCCCGCCTGTTGCGTGCCCCACATCGCGGTCGCCGCAAGATCTTCATTCAGCCCCGGCTGAAACAGAATATCGGATTGTTTGAGCTTGGTCTCGGCGCGCTGCATCTGCATATCAACCGCACCAACCGGCGAGCCGCGATAGCCGGTAACATAGCCCGCCGTATCATGGCCTGCTGCCATATCGCGGGATTTTTGCATCATCATTAAGCGCACAAGTGCCTGTGTGCCGTTTAATAAAACGGTTTTTTGCGACAGGTCGTAGCGGTCGTTCAGTGATACAGAATGCAGAGTCATGGCGGTTCTCCCTGACTCCATGATAGGTCACAATGTATGACCTATCAACAAATATTTTTGTAACCATGCAATAAGCATAAAAATTGAGGGTGTTATTTTGTCGATGGCGGATTTTGGATTACAGGTCGAAGCGTAATACGCATTGCCAAAATGCCGCGATTTTCGTAGCCTGACGAAAATGAGGGCAAAAATATGGACTGGGATAAATTACGCATTTTTCATGCAGTAGCCGGTGCGGGCAGCCTGACCCATGCGGGCGAGGTTCTGCACCTTTCCCAATCTGCCGTTAGCCGCCAAATTCGCGGGCTGGAAGAATCCCTGAATGTTATCCTGTTTCACCGCCATGCGCGCGGGCTGATATTAACCGAACAAGGCGAATTGCTGTTTGATGCCGCCAAAGCCATGTCAAAACGACTAGAGGCCGCATCGGCGCGCATTCGCGATTCCGAGGATGAGGTTTTTGGCGAATTGCGCGTGACCACCACCACCGGATTCGGCAGCCTGTGGCTAGCGCCGCGCATGGGGAAATTATACGAAAAATACCCCGATCTGAAAATTGATCTGATGCTGGAAGAACGGGTGCTTGATCTGCCAATGCGCGAGGCTGATGTGGCGATTCGCATGAAAGAACCCTCGCAGGCGGACCTGATCCGCCGTAGGCTGATGGATGTGAACATGAAATTTTATGCCAGCCCGCAATATTTGGTCGAACACGGCACCCCGCAAAAACCCGACGATATGAAAAATCACCGGATCATCAGTCAGAATTCGACAGCACCGCAGGTCAGCGCGGGCGCGACATGGATGTCACCCTATCTCATGTCGCCCAGCCAGTCGGTTTTGACGGTGAATAATTATTTTGGCATTTTGCAGGCGGTGCGCAGTTCGCTTGGTATTGGGGCATTGCCCGATTATCTGATTGCTGATTTTCCAGAATTGGTAAACGTGTTGCCAGATGAAGGCAGCGCGCCGGTTCCGGTCTATATCGCCTATCCCGAAGAGCTGAAACATTCCAAACGAATCGAAGTATTCAAACAATTTGTGCTGGAAGAGGTCATCGCCTATCGCCGCCAAATGCGCGATAAATAGTTTTATTTACGTATTATCAATACTTTGGCTTTAGCTATGCAGTTAAGTGATAGCGGGTATGCATAATTTTTCGTGTATTTCTATTGAACGGCGCGAATAGCCACCCTATATCACTTATCGAAGCAGACGAGTTCTTCTCGTCTTTGTTTCATACCTCCCTGTTGGACTTGGGCCGAGCTTTGCTCGGCCTTTTTTTTG
>CAZCDC010000089.1:0-9402 GCA_964497195.1 uncultured Rhodobacterales bacterium
GCCATCAGCGATGGATATGCATAAAGCCCCAGCGAGACTTGTTCAGCATTCTTGCCAGCTTTTTCCTTAAACTGGGTCATGCGGTTCATCCAGCCAACCCGCGCCACACAGTTGAATATCCAGCCAAGCTCCGCATGGGCGGAAACCTGGGATTGATTAAAGATAATTGATTTTGACACATCCAACCCGCTGGCCACATATGCCGCCACCAGTTCACGGGTGGCAAATCGCAGCTCAGCAGGGTCTTGCCAGACAGTGATCGCATGCATATCCACAACGCAATACAGCGTTTCAAAATCGGCATTCTGCATGCCGACAAAACGTTGGATAGCGCCAAGATAATTCCCCAATGTCAAACCACCACTTGGCTTGATCCCGGAAAAAACGCGATGTGTATGGGCCGTGTCAGCCATGCTCTTGATCTCTTTCATATTATGAATATCTGTGGTCTTATCGCGCGGCCCGAACAGGGCGTCAACAGGACAGACCTTATGCAACTCGACAATTTCCAACCTATGCCAGCATCCCTGAAATATCTGGCGATCATTATTGTCGCGGTTGAGCTGATGGCACAAGCCAGCCAACTGGGCCTGTTGCCCGATTCAGAATTTCGCTTGAAACTGATTGTTTTTGGTGGTCTTTGGCCCGGTTATTATTTTGAAGGCTGGGAGGCGGTTTTTGCGGGGCAAAAACTGACCATGCTGGTTAGCCATGCCTTTGTGCATGGCAGCCTGATCCACATGGCAATGAACACGGTTGTCTTGGTATCGATCGGCAAAAGGCTGGCAGATGTGATCGGGTCAAAATGGGTGTTGATCCTGTTTTTCCTAACGGCGATTGCAGGCGGCGTATTATATGTTTTGTTGAACCAAGCCGGCGGGCCTGTTGTGGGGGCGTCTGGCGCCGTATTTGGATTTTTCGGATTTTGGAAGCTGTTGGAATTCCGTGCCTTGCGCCGCATGGGCAGATCATTGATGCCGATTTACCAATTTATAGGCGGCATGGTAGTGCTGAATGTTGTGTTGTGGTTTGGTCTCGGCGGTCTTTTGGCATGGGAGGCCCATCTGGGTGGTTTTATCGCCGGTTGGGCTTTGGGCCTGATGTTCAAACAGCGCGGTAGACAAATGCGCTGACCCTCAGGTAAACACGCCAAAAAAGCAAAGCATCATGACAGAGAAACAACCAAACACTACCGCCATATTTAACCCTATATCGGCTGTTGTCATTGTGCTGACATTGATGATTGTTGGCATGGAAATTGTGCTGCAAATCGCTGAGAGCAAAACATTTGGCACCCCAAGCAGCGCCACATGGCGGAATTATTTAATACGTCATATTGCTTTTCATGATAATGTTTTTGAACATATCGTGCAAAATCGCAGGCTGGAACTTGCGACCATCTGGCCATTTTTTACCTATCCGTTTTTGCATCTTAGCATTCCCCATGCGGCCATCGGGGCGACAATTTTTGTTGTTTTGGGCAAAACCATATCGGAAAGTTTTTCCAGCCTTGCTGTGTTGATTTTATTTTTAACCTGCTCATTTGCCGGAGCCGTGGTTTTTGGCATTTTCACTGATGCCGGCTTTCCGCTGGTGGGGACATACCCAGCGGTTTATGGTTTTATCTCTGCCTATACCTGGATCGAATATACCCGCCTAAAAGCCGAGGGAAAAAGCATATGGCCAGCCTTTCGCCTGATTGTAATGCTGCTGGTGATCCGCACAATTTTTGCCCTGATTTCTGGTTTGGGCAATAGCTGGAGCGCGGATTTATCCGGGCTGATTACAGGGTTTTTATTGTCTTTTGTGCTGGCTCCGGACGGGCGCGACCGCATCAAAGGCTGGATCGCAGCTGCGCGCAAACGTTAACGTTTGATCATACGGCGAAGATCCGCGACTTTCATCGCACCGCTGGACAGAATGCTGCCCAGATAAATCACCATCGATATTAAAACCAACGCAGCCAATGCCAGATACCTGATGCGGGGCGTGGCCAGATATTCGCTAAGGCCATAAGCCGCACCAAATAGCAGCACTGCCATGATTACGCAGGACAAAACAATGCGCGGCATTGCATTTTTCAGCCGTGTATCAAGCTTGATACCCGCATATTTTCGACTGCCAAGAATAAGCTGCGCCAGCATGATCCACGCAGCAACACTGGTGCCAATCGCTGCGGCCAAATAACCAAACCACGGTGACAGGCCAATTGCCAGAACCACGTTAACAACCATTGAAATCAGTGCGTATTGAAACGGGCGTTTGGTGTCTTCGCGGGCAAAAAAGATCGGCGCGACAACTTTGGCCAACACAAATGCAGGCAACCCCGCGCCGTATATCGCCACAGCCATTGCGGTGGCGGTGGCATCTGCGGCAGTAAACGCGCCGCGTTCAAATAAAACCGATACCAACGGCAATGGAATAATGACCAGCGCGGTTGCGGCGGGCAGGGTTAAAAGCAGTGAAAATTCCGCGGCTCGGTTCAGGCTGTTGCTGCCGCCCTCCACGTCGCCTTTGCGTAATTTGCGTGAAAGATCAGGCAACAGCACCACGCCAATGGCAATGCCAACCACGCCTAAAGGCAGTTGATATAATCGGTCTGCATAAGACAACCACGCCACCGCACCATCAAAATATGACGCTACTTGCCGCCCCACCAAAAGATTGACCTGAACAACCCCGCCTGCCAATGCCGCAGGGGCGGCAATGATGGCAAGACGTTTCATTTCAGGGGATAACCGCGGCCTGCGTGGCACGATATTTATGCCAGCTTTGCGTGCGGCAAACCAAACCAGCAGCATTTGCGCCACCCCGGCAAACGGCATGGCCCAGACAATGGCGCGCGCCACATCTGCATCATAATATTGGGCTGTAAACATAGCGCCAATCAGGATGATATTTAACAAAACCGGCGCGGCGGCGGCCACAGCAAACCGGCCCATCGCGTTCAGAACACCGCTAAGTAAAGCCGCCAATGAGATGAATAAAATATAGGGAAATGCGATACGCCCAAAATCAACCGCCAGCTCAAACCGTTCGTCGCCGGCAAACCCGCTGGCCATTGCCCAGACCAGAAACGGCATAAAAACCTGCGCCAAAAGCACCAGAATAATCAGGATACCGGCAAGGGCAGAAAACGCCTCACGGGCGAAATCTTCCGCGCCTTCGCCAGATTCGATTTTTTTGGCAAACATCGGCACAAAGGCGGTGTTAAATGCGCCCTCGGCAAAAAAACGCCGGAACATATTGGGCAGGGCGAATGCCACCAGCAACGCCTGTGCGGCAGGGCCAGACCCCAGCGCAGCGGCGATCATGATATCACGCATAAAGCCCAGGATTTTGCTAAGGAATGTCCAAAGCCCAACTGTTAGAAATCCCGAAACAAGCTTGATCTGGCGGGTCATTATTTGGCGGCCTGTGCAATGGCCGCGCGCAGTTTCTTCTCAATCGCTTTGCGTTTTGTCTTGCTATGTAATTTTAGCCCGAACAGGTCTTTGACATAAAAAGTATCCACCGCCTGTTCACCATAAGTCGCGATAATAGCTGACGCAATTGTGATGCCGTTAACCGTCAACGTGCGCGCGACATCGTGCAACAGGCCAAGCCGGTCGCGAGTATCGACCTCGATTATGGTATAGATTTCAGAGCCTTCATTATCAAAAGTAATTGTGGTCGGCACGTTAAAATCTTTTTCGCGCAGCTTGATTTTTCCTTTGACGCGCAGGGCGTCCCGGGTAATCACCTCACCCTTAAGGGTGCGTTTGATCATTTTGTTCAGCCGCGCCAGCCTTGAGGTTTCAAACGGTTTGCCCTCAATATCCTGTATCCAGAACACCGCCGTGGCATAGCCATCACTGCTGGTATAGGTCCGTGCATCCACAACATTGGCCCCCACCAGCGCCAAAGCCCCCGCGAGGCGGGCAAAAATGCCAGGGTGGTCATGCATCACAAAACAGGCTTGTGTTGCGTCGCGATCATCATCCTGCCGGATTTTTGACACGATATCCTTGGCAGCACCTTTGCGGCCCAAACGGGCAAAAATACGGTGGGTTTTAGTATCAAGACCCAGCCAATAAGGCGCATAATGACGATCGAATTCGGCCTCAAGCGCGTCTTTTTTCCAATCTTTGAGCGTTTTTTTCAGGGCGGTTTTGGCAGCGGCTTCGCGCTCCGGCTGGCTTTTGGCTTGCGCGCCCTCGGTCAGCGCATCCAGCGTTAGGCTGTATAACTGGCGCAGCAACATGGCTTTCCAGTTGTTCCACACATTCGGGCCAACCCCGCGAATATCGCAAACCGTTAGCACCAAAAGCAATTTTAACCGCGTGGCGCTTTTGACGGTTTTGGCAAAATCCCGCACGGTGCGCAGATCAGAAATATCGCGTTTTTGCGCCACGTCGGACATTAACAGATGGTTCAGCACCAGCCATTCCACCAATTCACACTCATCAGGATGCAACCCAAAACGCGGGCATAAATCACGTGCGATTTTGGCGCCGATAACCTCATGGGGTTCAACCCGGCCCTTGCCGATATCATGCAGCAACAGCGCCACATAAAGCACACGACGATTGATCCCTGCCTTAAGGATTTCAGACGCCACCGGCAGGTCCTCAACCAGCCCCTGTTTTTCAATTTTGAACAGGTTGGAGATCACCTGAATTGTGTGTTCATCCACCGTATAGGAATGGTACATATTGAATTGCATCATTGCGACAATGCGGCCAAATTCGGGGATAAATGCGCCCAAAACCCCCAGTTCATTCATACGCCGCAACGCCCGTTCGGGGTTGTTGTGGGACAGCAGCAAATCAAGAAATATCCGGTTTGCTTCGGCGTTATTGCGGAATTTATCGTCGATCAGGTCCAGATTGCCGGCAATCAGGCGCATCGCGTCAGGGTGGATCAGGATTTTGGAGCGCAGGCCTTCCTCATACAGCCGCATAAAATTGATCGGATTGCTCAGAAAAGTTTCCGGATTATCAACATTCAACCGGCCATGTTGCAAGGTATATCCGCGCGGCGTGCCATCACGCGACAGGCTGAATGCGTTCAATAATCGCCGCCCGATACTGGGTTTGTTCTTAACGTGTTTGGCCTCAAGATCGGTCAGGAAAATCCGTGTTAATTCCCCTACATGGGTGGCATGGCGAAAATAAAATTGCATGAAACGCTCCACGCCCTGCATACCGTTTTTGTCTTCAAAACCCAGGATTTTGGCGATTTCAACCTGATTATTAAAGGTCAGAATTTCGGTGGCGCGGTTATTTATCAGGTGCAGATGCACCCGCACTGTCCAAAGAAACGTCTCGGCCTCGATGAATTTTTCGCATTCATCTGCGGTCAGCATTCCGGCCGCCACCAGATCTTTGGGGCCATCAACATGGCTGATATATTTGGCGATCCAGAACAGGGTTTGCAGGTCGCGCAACCCGCCTTTGCCTTCTTTGACGTTGGGTTCCACCACGTACCGCGCATCCCCATTTTTGTCGTGGCGAAGGCTGCGTTCTTCCAGCTTGGCCTCAATAAATTCTGCGGCGGTTTTGGCAAATAATTCTTGCCACAGGCGGTCATCCAGTTCTTGCGCCAGCGCTTTGTCACCGCACAAATAACGGTTTTCCAACAATGCGGTACGGATGGTATAATCTTCGCGGCCCAACCGGATGCAATCATCCACGGTGCGGGTGGCATGGCCAACTTTCAGGCGCAAATCCCACAAGGTATAAAGCATGGATTCAATCACGCTCTCGCCCCATGCGGTTTGTTTATAGGGGGTTAAAAACAGCAAATCGACATCGGAAAAAGGTGCCATTTCTGCGCGGCCTGATCCACCAACCGTAACCAGCGACAGGCGCTCAGACGCAGTGGGGTTATGCATAGGGTGCAATTTGGCGATGGTCAGCTCCATCACCAGCATCACCACTTGGTCGGTTAGCCAAGCATAGGCGCGCGTGGCATTGCGCGCCTGATAAGGATCAATTTCCAATGCCTCAGCAATTGTCCGGCGGCCAGCGGTCAGGGCATCAAGCAGGGTATCCACTATTCCTGCCCGAATCTCGGTTTGGTCTTTGAGGCTGAACAGCGTTTTATCCAGCTTTTTGCGCACGGATTCGCCATCAAAAATGACATTGGGCGCGCCAATTAGCCCGCCCAATGTCACTTCATTTTCACGTGCATCTAAAATGGTTAACTCCCCGATACAGCAAAGCTGCGCGGCGCCGAGGAAATCATGGTGGCAACGCCCTCATCGACCTCCATAATGGCTAATGCACGCTGATTGGTGCCGTTACTGCGGAAACGGAAAACGCCGGTGACGCCAGCAAAACCGTTCGGGTCGGTCAGGCGCTGGATCGAAAATGCATTATCATCGCCCACAGCTTTTGCAGCGCTAATCATGGCACCAATCGCGGCGATACCGTCATAGGCAAGGCCTGACAAGCCGTGGGCCTCGGTTGCATATGCCAGCTGATAACGGGTTTGGAATTGCAGCAAAAGCGCGGGGTCAGGCGTGGTAAACCAGCCACCCTGAAGGCTGGGGGTGTTAAGCACCTCGTCGGAGGTATCCCAGCGGGTCAGGCCAATAAATTGCGCATCGCGATTGGTGCGGAACCGGTTTGATGCAAGGGATGCAGTCATAAACCCAAGCCCTTGCAGGGGCGAATCTGTAAAGAATACCGCATTTGCACCACTTGCGCGCAGACCTTCTGCAATGGCGCTGGCTTGTTCGCTCATTTGTTCTAGCGATAAGGGATAGGACAGAGTGGTTGCAATTGCGCCCCCGTTTCGGGTGATAGCCGCAGTCACCGCGTCGCGGCCAAGTTCGCCCTCAATGCCTTCTTGATGCACAATCGCGACATTGCCAAAACCGGCCCCGACAGTGTGGGAAATCAGCCTGTCAGCGATGGTTTCAAACGTGGTGCCGAGGATAAAAACATTGCCCCCCGCCACAGTTGGATTGTTGGAAAAGCTAAGCACATTAATGCCCGCAGGCCGTGCCACGGCGGCCACCGCAGTCGCGGATGAACTGAACAGCGGCCCCAGAATAATTTGCGCGCCCTCATCAATGGCGCGAACGGCAGCGGCTGTGGCTGTGGCCGGATCACCAGCGGTTTCATAAACCCGCAAATCAATATTGGCACCGCGCACATCGCCAACAGCCATTTTGGCAGCATTAACAAGATTTTGCGCCAATTGATCCGTAACGGAATTGCCAGAGCCAAGCGGCACAAACAGCGCCACAACAACCGGCGCATTGGGATCTACCTGGGATGAACCACCCGTTATGACAACGGGATCACAGGCCGCAAGGCCCAGCATGCTGGCGGCAATTGCCAATGGCTTTAGAATTTTGGATGGTAAAAAATCAAATAAGGACATGTTTCCCCGCAAAAAATGTTTGAGATCAATAGACTCGTTAGCTCTGGCAGAGTAAACCTTGGCTTCAAACAAGTAAAGTTAGGCAGTTTTGCAATGGGCAGTATTTCACCACCGCTATCGGGTGGGCTTTATCTGGTGGCCACACCTATCGGCACAGCATCCGATATTACCATCCGCGCGCTGGATATTTTGGCCAACGCGGATGTTCTGGCAGCCGAAGACACCCGACAAGCCAGAAAACTAATGGATATTCATGGGGTTAAGCTGAATGGGCGGCCCTTGCTGCCGTATCACGACCATAACGGCGCAGGTATGCGGCCAAGGTTGCTGGACGCGGCGCGCGCGGGTAAATCCGTTGGCTATGTTTCTGATGCCGGTACGCCACTTATCGCTGATCCCGGCTATGCTCTGGCGCGTGATTTCATCGCAGCCGAATTGCCGGTAACCGCCGCGCCGGGCGCATCGGCAGTTTTGACAGCGCTTTCGGTGGCAGGCTTGCCAACAGACCGGTTTTTGTTTGCGGGGTTTGCGCCGACAAAATCCAACGCGCGTTTGGCGTTTTTTAACGAATTTCGCGCGGTGCCTGCAACGCTGGTATTTTATGAAAATCCCAAACGACTGGCGGCGTGCTTTGGGGCAATGGTTAAGGTGTTTGGCAAGGATCGCTCCGCTGCCATGTGCCGCGAACTTACCAAAAAATTTGAGGAAGTCCGGCGCGGGTCATTGGGCGAATTGGCGGATTATTATGCGGATGTCCCCCCGCCCAAAGGTGAGGCGGTTGTGGTGCTTGGCCCGCCTGCCAAAACCACCGCATCCGATGAGGATATTGATGCGGCCCTTAGCGCCGCCCTGAAAAACGGGTCAGTAAAAGACGCCGCAGCCGAGGTGGCGGAAATGTTTAACCTGTCCCGAAAACCGCTTTATAAACGCGCGGTGGAGCTAAGCCGTGCGTAGCGGCAGCAGGGCGTTTCACAATGGCATGGCCGCAGAAGACATCGCGCTACGGCATTATATTTCGCGTGGCTGCACGGAACTGGAGCGGCGCTGGAAAACCCCTGATGGGGAAATTGACCTGATTATCGACCAGAATGGTTTGGTCATTTTTGTAGAGGTCAAAGCCCGTAAAACTTTAGATATGGCCGCAGGGGCAATCACCCAAAAACAACAGCTTCGGCTGATGAATTGTGCCCGGCAATATCTTGCAAAACATGCAAACCTGAATGCAGATTGCCGGTTTGATCTGGCCATGATTGATGGCACGGGGCAATGCGAAATTCTGGAAAATATCCTGCTTGGATAGGCTGGGTTAATCCAATAGATCCCAGCTATAGATATTTGTCGGGCGGTTGATGTACTTAAAGCGCAGATATTCGCCGGAAAATGGAACAATTATACGATACTCTAAATGCAGGTTTTTCAGCAATTTCAAAGGTAATCGCATTGCAATGGCAGGAGCCAGTTGATCATTTACGCTCCTATGCTGTGCCGCGCAATTTCAAGAAATAGCGCGGCACAGGAATTTTTAGTTGACGCGTGTCCATGTCTGGCCACGACAGAATACCGCAACACAGCCTTCGACCTCAAGGTTATTGCCATTTAAGGTCATGTTGGCGCGGTAGGTTTTGTCATCATCCGGTGCCCAGATTTTGCCACGGCGCCAGTTATCTTCGCCTCGGGCTTGCATATCCCAGATCATTGTTTTGCCGGTAATGTCATCGCCGGTGCCATTAAACTGGCCAACAATGATGCCACAAACCAACGCTGCATCATTTGCGCACGGCGCAATTGCCACATGCAGATATGCACCTTCGTCGCTGGTTGCTGTTTGCCATGTACCGTTGATTTCACCGGCTGTTGCCATTAAAGGTGCTGCAACCAATACTGCCGCTATTAGTTTTTTCATTTTCATTCTCCCGTTTGAGCGGCAAATGATAGCGTTGATTGCCTTTGCGTCAACGGTGACGTTCCGGCAGGTTGCACTCCGGCGCAATTCCGCTACAGCGCGGTTAAACATTTTGAAAGGCTTGC
>CAZCDC010000090.1:0-9139 GCA_964497195.1 uncultured Rhodobacterales bacterium
TGCCCATGATCATCCCGCCCGAACCGCGCCCGATCGAACAGGTGGATACACCGGTTGAGCAAGAACGCCGCAGCCAGAGCATACTGGATTTACTGTTTAACGGGCCGTCGAATTAGCCGCGTAAATCGGCGATCAATCTATCAACATTGCCGCGATGGCTGGCCAATCGTGCGCGAATTTCTTCGCGCTCGGATGATATAAGCGAAATGCCCTCGATGATCATATCCAGCATTTGCGGCTTGCCGGAGCCATCGGAAACCTGCCAATCCAGATCAAACGGAGATTGGCCAACACGCGCCACGCTGGAATACACCAATATCCCCTTGCGCCCCGCATCCACCGAGCGGGTAATGCTGATGGTTGCCCCGCGATAGGCCGCAAAGCGCTGCCCGTATTTATCAGACAGATAATCGGTAAAAGCCTCAATAAAAGCGGTTTTCTGGGTCGAAGAAATCCCTCGCCAAGGCGCGCCAAGCACCAACCGTGCAATGGTCGGAAAATCAGCGTAAGACGCAAAAACCACCCGGAACTGCCGCAAGATTTCAGCATCGGATGCGCCGGAATTGATGGTTTCTAGAAAACCATCAATGATGTTTTGCACAAACCGCCTTGCTTGTGGTTCGGTTAAGGCAAATGCGGGCATTGGCAAGGCAAAAACAGCCGCACCAAGCAGCAAGGTTCGGCGGTTAACTTTACTCAAAGGCATATGGATCCTCCAGATCATCAATAGATGTTTCGCCCGCCAGCGCGTGGCGTTTGTTTTGCAAATAAGACAGGCGCTGGGCCGCGTAACTGTCTGCTGATTCGTATAAAAGCGCCTGAATGAGGTCGTCATATTCGTGGCGTGTGCCTAGCAAATTTAGCGCCCGCGCAGCAAAAAGATAATAGGCTTGCTCCTCACTCAAATGATAATTTACCGGATCAATGCCAAAATCAACCAACATTCCGACTACGTCGCGCACGGTGCTTGGTCCCAATAAGGGCAGCTCAACATAGGCGCCTTCTGGCAGGCCCCAAACTGCCAGCGTTTCGCCAAAATTGGTGGGTTCATCAAAAACGCCAACTTCGGCGGCAGGGTCAAACAGGCCTGCCAGACCGATGGTGGTATTCATCACAAAGCGCAATAATGTGCTGCCTGCTGCATCGCCATCCCCCTGTAAAACATGGTTAACAAAGGCGTTGGGCTGGCCGAGATTATCCACCGCATTATCCAGCATAAAGCGGAGTTCTTCGGGAATTACCGCGCCGTATATATCTGAAATAGGGCCAAGCAGGGCCTCGTCGACAACTTTGTTGAATTCGTGGATATGGCGGTTTGTTGCCTCAAACGGATCATTGATTTGGCCTTCTTGGGCTGGCGCATTACCTGCGCAAGCGGCCAGAATTCCGGCAATACCAAAGGCCGATACCAGTTTTACCATGTTAAAAATTCCGCTCAAAATTACCATCCTGCACTGCGTGTTTTAATCATATAGTTACGGACATAATAAATATGTAGTGTCGCAGCCAATGTCGATATACACGCTAAAGTATCAGACATGGTTAATGTTGTCGAAAGCGAAGTTAATGGATCAGCAAAATACAGCGCGGCAGGGCAAGGCAGAGATGTCAAAGCTGCTGCGCAAATGGACCAGCTCGATTATGGCAATCGGGGTTTTCAGCGTGTTTGTAAACCTGCTGATGCTGACCGGCCCGTTGTTTATGCTGCAAATTTATGACCGCGTGCTGGGCAGCCGGTCGGTGGAAACGCTGACTGCTTTGGTTATTCTGGTGGTGCTGTTATACGCGATTATGGGTGTGCTGGATTATGCGCGCGGGCGGGTTGCGGCGCGGCTTGGCGCAGGGTTTCAGTCTGATCTGGATCGACGGGTTTTTGATATTTTAATGCGCCAAGCCATCAGCGCCGATGCGCGCGCCAAACCGGCAACAGGTTTGCAGGATCTGGATTCCATCCAGCGCTTGCTCAGCTCTCAGGCGCTATTTTCGTTTTTTGATTTACCCTGGACGCCAGTTTTTCTGGGGGCGATTTTTATTTTCCACCCGATGCTGGGCATTCTGGCGGTATCTGGCGGTGGTTTGTTGATTATCATCACCTTGTTAAACCAACGCCTAACGCGTCAGCCCGTGGGCCGTGCGGCGGGGTTGGGCGCGCAGGCGGATAACACAGCCGAGGCATTGCGCAGCCAAGCCGAGGTAATTCGCGGCCTTGGCATGGGTGAAAAGGCGCTGGACCGGTGGCATGAAAATCGCGCGGCGGCGCTGGACGCCCAAATTCTGGCCTCGGATCGAACAGGCGTGTTTACCACGCTTTCGAAAACCCTGCGCTTTATGCTGCAAAGCGCAATGCTGGCGCTGGGCGCTTGGCTGGTGTTACAAAATGAGCTGACAGCGGGGGCAATGATTGCGGGGTCTATCCTGCTGGGCCGCGCCTTGGCCCCGGTGGAACAGGCGATTGCCCAATGGACATTGCTTTTGCGCGCACGGCAAGGCCAGAAAAATCTGGCAAGCTTGCTGGGGGCCATCCCAGCCGAGGCCCCGCGCACACAATTGCCACGGCCCAAGGCCTATCTGGAATTATCGCAAGTTACGGTGCTGCCGCCCGGCGAAAAAATTGCTACATTGCGTGTGGTATCTTTTCGGGTTGAACCGGGGCAGGCTTTGGGGGTGATCGGCGAGAGCGCCTCGGGCAAATCCACCTTGGCGCGGGTTTTGACAGGCATATGGCATCCGGTTTCGGGCAAAGCACGGTTGGATGGCGCAGCTTTGGACCAATATGACCAAGCTGATTTGGGCAAATATATCGGGTATTTGCCCCAAGACGTAACCTTGTTTGAGGGCAGCATTGCCGAGAATATCGCGCGGCTGGACCCCAAACCAAATGCGGAAATGGTGGTGGCAGCCGCCAAAAAAGCCGACGCCCATGAGATGATTTTGAAACTGCCCGATGGTTATGATACCCAGATCAGCGCCGCTGGCGGGCGGCTTTCTGGCGGGCAAAAACAACGCATTGGGCTGGCGCGCGCCATGTTTGGTGATCCGGTAATCCTGGTGCTGGACGAACCGAATTCCAATCTTGATAGCCATGGCGGTATTGCGCTGAATGCCGCGATTCGCGCAATTAAATCTGAGGGCGGGGCTGTGATTATCATGGCGCATCGCCCTTCTGGCATTGCCGAATGCGATCTGGTTTTGCATCTTGATAACGGCATGGTCAAGGCATTTGGCCCGCGTGACGAAGTGCTGAAAGGTCAGGTGCAGAACCACGCCCAAATTGTTGGCGGATTTGACGCAAAGGGTGCATCATGAAAAATAAATGGCGCACAAGGCGGTATGTCAGCCTTGGCATGGTGGCCCTGATCGGGCTGTTTGGCGGGCTTGGCTATTGGTCAGCCACCAGCCAGATTTCGGGGGCGATTATCACCAGCGGCATGATCGAGGTCGAGAGTAGTCGGCAGGTTGTGCAGCACCCGACCGGCGGCGTTGTTGGCGCAATTCTGGTGGATGATGGTGATACGGTCAAAGCTGGCGATATTCTGATCCGGTTTGACGATGTGCAGATACGTTCGGAAATCGACATCATAGAGGGGCAGTTATTTGAACTGATTGGCCGTCAAAGCCGCCTGCGGGCCGAACGTGACGCGGCAGCAGAAATCATCTTTGATCCGGAGCTGATCGCCGTTGCCAGCCGAGCTGAATTTTCTGACATAATGCCCAGCCAAATGCGCCTGTTTGAGGCTCGCCAGCTAACCTTGAATGAGGAATTGGCCCAGATGGATGAACGGCTCATCCAGATCGTTAACCAAATTGAGGGCACCCAAGCGCAACTGGATGCACAACAACAGCAAATCGATTTGCTTCAGGTGGAATTGGTTGACCAGCAAAGCCTGCTTGACAAAGGTTTGGTGCAGGCCGGCAATGTTTCTGCATTGCAACGCGCGGTGGCGGAACTGATTGGCAAGGCGGGGGCGTTACAAGCGACAGTTGCGCAAAATCGTGGGCGCATTGCCGAGACCGAAATCGAGGTTCTGCGCTTGAAATCGCAATCACGCGAAGATGCGATAACAGCCTTGAATGATTTACAATTTAGCGAAATTGAACTGCGCCAACGCCGGCTTTCCCTAACCGAAACGCTGGCACGGCTGGACGTGCGCGCACCGCGTGCCGGCGTGGTTTTGGGCCTGCAATTCCATGCCGAACGCTCAGTGGTACAGGCGGCTGAACCGATTTTGTATATTGTCCCGCAGGACAGCCCGCTGATTATTTCTGTGCAAATCCCTACGATTCACATCGATCAAATCCATATCGGCCAAGAAGCCAGCCTGCGGTTTTCATCGTTTGACCAACGCTCCACCCCGGAAATAATGGGTGTGGTTGTTAAAATCGCACCGGATGCATTTATGAATGAACAAACCGGCCAAAGCTATTACGCTGCTGAATTGCGGCCCGCAGAGGGTGAGCTGGAAAAGCTGGAGGGCCTGGAATTATTGCCCGGAATGCCGGTTGAAAGTTTTATCAAAACCGATTCCCGCACACCGCTGGAATATCTAATCAAACCTTTGGCAGATTATTTTAACCGTGCATTTCGCGAGAGCTGAAATTTTTCGTGAATATAGCAATTATTTGATTTTCACTGGCCCGAATCCCCGCTAGCCTGCGCAAAACTTTTGCAAAGGAAACACCATGTCTGGAAATATTGATACGCAGCTGAATGATCTTGGTATTGAGCTGCCCGCAGCCTCCGCGCCTGCCGCCAATTATGTGCCATTTGTCCAAACCGGAAATCTTGTTTATATCTCGGGGCAAATCTCGATTGACGCGGATGGTTTGATTTTGGGCAAGCTGGGCGAAAGCATGTCGGATGCAGACGGCGTGGCGGCAGCGCGGCGGTGTGGCATGGCGCTTATTTCGCAGCTGCGCGCTGCATGTGATGGTGATCTGGACCGGGTTACAAAAATTGTCAAACTGGGCGGTTTTGTGAATTGCACCCCTGATTTCACCAACCATCCTGCGATCATTAACGGCTGTTCAGACCTGATGGTTGAGGTGTTCGGCGCAGATATCGGCAGCCACGCACGCGCAGCGGTTGGCACATCGTCCCTGCCACTTGGCGTTGCGGTTGAAATCGAAGGTATTTTTGAAATTGCCTAAGCTGCATGCGGATTTCCTGACCAACCCCTTGGCCCATCGTGGCCTGCATGGCGGGAAAATCACCGAAAATTCGCGCGCGGCAATGCTGGCTGCGATTGATGCGGGCTATGGCATAGAGCTGGATTTACATATGTCGCGCGATGGCGAGGCGATGGTTTTTCATGATTATGATTTAAATCGCCTAACTGGAATTTCCGGCCCAATTCGTCAAAAAACCGCTGCTGAATTGCAAAATATCTGCCTTGAAAACGGTGAGCCTATTCCAACGCTGGGTGAGATTTTGACGTTGATCAATGGCCGTGCGCCTCTGTTGATTGAGCTAAAAGACCAAGATGGCGCGCTTGGCCCTGATGTGGGAATTTTGGAAAAACGCACGGCTGAATTGGTGAATAATTATGCTGGTCCGGTGGCTGTGATGTGCTTTAACCCGCATTCGGTTTATGCGTTGAAAAAATACGCGCCAAACGTTACGCGTGGTTTGGTAACCGCACGTTTTTCCAAGGAAAATTGGCTAATGGTGCCTCAAAAACGTTTGGATGAATTGGCCAAAGTCCCTGATTTTTCTGCGGCGGGTTGCAGTTTTATTTCGCATCAGTTTATCAGCCTCAACACACCGCGGGTTGCTGAAATCAAGGCCCAAAATGTGCCTATTTTATGTTGGACAATCCACAACGCAGCTGATGGCATAGCCAGCCGCGCGATTGCCGATAACATCACATTTGAGGGGTATCGGCCCTGAGCGATCAACAGATCGAGATAAATATTCTGGAAAGTGTTGCTGATTTGTCAGCGGCTGAGTGGGATGCCTGCGCCTGCCCTGAATCTGGCCCGCCGCATGATCCGTTTACCACCCATCGGTTTTTGCTGGCGCTGGAGCAAAGCGGATCGGTTGGCGGTGATAGCGGCTGGCAGCCCCGACATTTGGTGGCGCGCCAAGCGGGTGAAATTTTGGGGATAATGCCGCTTTATGCCAAATATAATTCCCAAGGCGAATATATTTTTGATTTCAATTGGGCGGATGCCTATGCGCGGGCTGGCGGGCAATATTACCCCAAATTGCAAAGCGCCGTGCCCTTTACCCCCGCCACAGGGCGACGGCTTTTGACCCATTCCGATGCTGGGCGCGCGGCATTACTGCAAGGCGCGATCCAGATTGCCAAGCAAAACAAAATCTCGTCTTTTCATATGACGTTTTGCACGGAGGGCGAATTTGAATTTGGCGAAAAATTTGGCTTGATGCAGCGCACCACCCAGCAATTTCACTGGGTCAATAACGGGTATAAAACCTTTGAGGGTTTTTTGTCTGATCTATCGTCACGCAAACGCAAAAACATCCGCAAAGAACGCCGTGTGGCGCAAGGGTTTGGTGGCGAGATTATCAGCGTAACGGGCGATCAAATTCAGCCCGAACATTGGGATGCATTTTGGCATTTTTATCAAGATACCGGCGCGCGCAAATGGGGCACGCCGTATTTAACCCGCGAATTTTTTACCATTGCACAGGAATCCTTGCGCGATGACATTCTGTTGGTTTTGGCTGTGCGCGATGGGCATTACGTTGCGGCTGCCTTGAATTTTATCGGCGCGGAAACGCTTTATGGCCGATACTGGGGCGCAACTGAGGACCACCCGTGTTTGCATTTTGAATTATGCTATTATCAAGCGATTGAGGCCGCAATCGCGCGCGGTTTAAGCCGTGTTGAGGCCGGCGCGCAGGGCGAACACAAATTGGCGCGCGGCTATTTGCCAGTGCCGGTGCGCAGCTTGCACTGGATTGCCGATGATGGTTTTGCTAAGGCTGTGCAGGTGTTTTTGGATGCAGAATCCGAGGCCGTAGATGAGGATATCGCCGAAATGCGGGCTTTTGGCCCCTTTCGCAAAGGGGAAAATGATGGACGCACTTAACAAAGCCGAACGCAACGAGCATATCGCGCCATTATTGGCCAAGGGCTGGGAAATGGTTGAAGGGCGTGATGCCTTTCAAAAAACCTATAAATTCGCCAATTTTCGCAAAGCATTTGCATGGATGACCGAAATGGCGATCTGGGCCGAAAAGCTGGATCATCACCCGGAATGGTCCAATGTGTATCGCACCGTGGATGTTGTTTTGATAACCCATGACGCCAATGGCCTGACGATGCGCGACGTAAATCTGGCCAAACGCATGGACGCCGCTGCATGAGCAAAATGGTTGTTATTGGTGCTGGGCAGGCCGGGTTTTCGCTGGTTGAGGCTTTGCGCAAACAAGGTCATGTTGGCCCGATTACCCTGATTGGTGCGGAATCTGTGCCGCCCTATCAACGGCCGCCGCTCTCCAAGGCGTATCTGCTGGGGGATATGGCGGTTGAACGGCTGTTCCTGCGGCCTGAAAATTATTATGCTGATAATGACATTGAGCTGCTGACAGATACACGGGTTATGTCGATTGATTGTGCGGCTAAATCCATCAGCCTTAGCAATGGTGGCACGCTGGAATATGATAAGCTGGCGCTAACAACGGGGGCGTTGCCTAACCGGTTACCTGCTAAAATTGGCGGTGATCTGGCGGGGGTTTATGGGGTGCGCAGCCTTGCCGATACCGACGCGATGGAACCCGAATTTCGTGCAGGCGCGCGGGTGTTGATTATTGGTGGCGGTTATATCGGGCTGGAGGCCGCAGCGGTGGCCGCCAAAATGGGCCTGAATGTAACATTGATCGAGATGTCGGAGCGGATTTTGCAACGGGTGGCTGCCCCGCAAACCTCGGATTATTTTCGCGCGCTGCATACCAGCCACGGCGTTGATATTCGGGAGGATGTCGGGCTAAAACGGCTGAATGGCGATATGCGGGTTGCATCAGCCAGCCTGAGTGACGGGACCGAATTGATGGTTGATTTTGTGATTATCGGCATTGGTGTGCAGCCCGATATTGCGCTGGCCAAAACCGCAGGGCTTGCCCTTGAAAACGGCATTAAAACCAACGCGCAGTGTCAGACATCTGACCCTGATATTTATGCCGCTGGTGATTGCGCATCTTTTCCGCATCAGGGCCAGCAAATCCGCATGGAAAGCGTGGGTAATGCTATTGATCAAGCCCAAATTGCCGCCAGCGCGATGCTGGGCGACGATGGGGAATATATTCCAAAACCGTGGTTCTGGTCGGACCAGTTTGATACCAAATTGCAAATTGCCGGGCTGAATACAGGGTATAACCGGATAATCACGCGGGGCGCGGGGCGCGAGATTTCATTTTGGTATTATCAGGGTGACAGGTTATTGGCTGTGGATGCGATGAATGATCCGCGCAGCTATATGATTGGCAAACGGCTGATTGAGGCGGGTAGATCACCCGATCCGAGCGCTGTTTCTGATTTGGATACTGATCTAAAGGCATTATTAAAGGCTTGATATGCGGATAATTGGCGGAAAATACAAAGGCACAGCTTTGGCGAGCCTTGGCAAAGGCGACGAAGCAGCACATCTGCGCCCGACCACCGACCGTGTGCGCGAAAGCCTGTTTAATTTGCTGGCGCATGGTGCTTACCCCGCCATTGAAGGCACGCGGGTGCTGGACCTGTTTGCAGGCACGGGCGCCTTGGGTTTTGAGGCGTTAAGCCGAGGTGCCGCCCGTGCATTATTTGTGGATGACGGCGCAAAATCCCGCGCGCTGGTGCGGCAAAATATTGATACATTACAGGTGATTGGCCAAACCAAACTTTATCGGCGCGATGCCACAAAAATGGGCGAAAATCGTGGCGATCCGTATGATTTGGTGTTTTTGGACCCGCCTTATGGCAAAGGCATGGGCGAGCGGGCCTTAAAATCTTGTGTTGAAGGGGGATGGCTGGCGGACGGTGCGTTGGTGATTTGGGAAGAAAACAGCGCGATTGCGCCGCCAAAGGGGTTTGTAATGCTGGACCAGCGCAAATATGGCGATACGGTGATTTCGATTTTGCAAAGGGTGGCGGGCTGAAGCCCGCCCTATGTGTAGGGTGCGTGGTCTCCACGCACC
>CAZCDC010000091.1:0-2550 GCA_964497195.1 uncultured Rhodobacterales bacterium
CGCTCGGCAAAAGACCAGCCTGCGGCGCGAGTATTTTTGCAACAAAGAAGCTGAAACTACGCCTTAACCGCGCAAATCCGGCGGTGTGGCTTCTGTTACCAGTAACTCAACCACCGCGTCGATGTCATGCACTTCGGAACCCTTGGAGCCAAGCCGGCGCATCGAGACCGATTTTTCCTCAACCTCGCGCATACCCACCGCCAGAATAACCGGCACTTTGCCCAATGAATGTTCGCGGACTTTGTAGTTGATTTTCTCGTTCCGCACGTCTGCCTCGGCACGGATACCACGGGCCTTTAGCCGTGAAACCACCTCCAGCACCCAATCATCCGCATCCGATACAATCGCTGCCACAACCACCTGACGCGGGGCCAGCCAGAGCGGGAATTTACCAGCGTAATTTTCAATCAATATGCCCAAAAACCGCTCAAAACTGCCGAGCGTGGCGCGGTGCAGCATTACCGGGGTATGTTTGTGGCTGTCCTCGCCAATATAGGTGGCGCCGAGGCGCTCTGGTAACACAAAATCGGCCTGCAATGTGCCTAGCTGCCATTCGCGGCCAATGGCGTCGGTCAGTTTGAAATCCAGCTTTGGCCCGTAAAATGCGCCTTCTCCTGGCTCGGTTTCATAAGGGTGGCCCAGTGCCTTGATCGCAGCTTCCAGCGCGGCTTCGGCACGGTCCCAAACCGCGTCTGATCCGGCACGGACCTCGGGGCGGGTTGAGAATTTGATGCTGAAATCAGCAAAGCCGAGGTCAGCATAAACCCGTGTTAATAACTTAATGAATTTCTCGGTTTCAGAGGCGATCTGTTCTTCGGTGCAGAAAATATGCGCGTCATCTTGCGTAAAGCCCCGCACCCGCATCAGCCCGTGCATCGAACCCGAGCTTTCATAACGATGACAAGACCCGAATTCAGCCAAACGCAACGGTAGATCACGATACGATTTCAGACCTTGATTATAGACCTGCACATGGCACGGGCAATTCATCGGCTTTAGGGCGTTGGTGCGTTTTTCATTGGCGTGTTCATCATCAATTTCGGTGGTGAACATGTTTTCGCGGTATTTTTCCCAATGGCCCGAGGCCTCCCACAGCTTGCGATCCACCACCATCGGGGTGTTGATTTCCAGATAGCCATCATCAATTTGGCGCCGCCGCATATAGTCTTGTAACGTGCGGTATAGCTGCCAGCCATTGGGGTGCCAGAACACCATGCCGGGGGCTTCTTCTTGCAGATGAAACAGGTTCATTTCTTTGCCAAGGCGGCGATGGTCGCGTTTTTCGGCTTCTTCCAGCATGTGGAGATGGGCCTTTAGGTCTACCTTGTTGCGAAACGCCACACCGTAAATGCGTTGCAGCATTTTGCGGTTGCTGTCGCCGCGCCAATAGGCCCCCGCCACCGACATCAATTTGAAACTGTCGCCGGGAACTTGGCCGGTATGGGCCAGATGCGGGCCACGGCACAGGTCTTGCCAGTCGCCGTGCCAATACATGCGCAAGGGTTCATCGCCGGGGATGCTCTCGATCAGCTCGACCTTATAGGGTTCGTTATTATCTTGGTAAAATTTGATGGCGCGGGGGCGGTCCCAGATTTCGGTGGTGACCGGTTCGCGTTTATTGATGATCTCGCGCATCTTTTTCTCGATGGTTTTCAGGTCATCGTCATGAAACGGTTCATCACGGTCAAAATCATAATACCAGCCGTTTTTAATCACGGGGCCGATGGTGACTTGCACGTCTGGCCATAGTTCCTGCACCGCGCGCGCCATGATATGGGCGCCGTCATGGCGGATGAGTTCTAGCGCTTGTTCCTCATCCTTGGAGGTGTAAATCTGGAATTCCGCATCCGCATTGATGGGAATGGATAAATCGCTGAACACACCGTCAATTGCACAGGCAAAGGCGGCTTTTCCCAAAGATTTGGAAATATCGCTGGCGATTTCCGCGCCGGTAACACCAGCAGCGTAAGAGCGCACAGCACCATCGGGGAGGGAAATAGTAATGTCGGCCATGGTATGGCTCCTTTTGTGTTTTGGCGCCTACGAAACGCCCGATTACAGTCTGGGTTGATGTAACGGCATTAACGCTTATGTCAATGCTGGTTTTGCTTTGACAATCCGGTGCAATGCTGAAATTTTGGTGTTATCAAAACAAGGAGCAGCCATGCAAACCCCCGATTATCACCAGACAGCCACGGGCCGAAAGCTTGCGTATCATCGGTATGAGGGCGCATCCGAGCTGCAAGGCATTGTGTTTTTGGGCGGGTTTCATTCTGATATGCAAGGCACCAAAGCCCTGCATTTGGAGGCATGGGCCAAGGCGCAGGGGCGGTCATTTTTGCGGTTTGATTATTCGGGGCATGGACAATCATCGGGCGCGTTTATTGAGGGCTGTATCGGAGAATGGGCGGCGGATGCAGTGGATGTTATTGCTGCAAAAACCAGTGGAAAACAGGTTTTGGTTGGGTCCTCCATGGGCGGTTGGATTAGCTTGCTGGTCGCGCGTGCCCTGCCTGAAAAAATCATGGGGCTGGTTGGTATTGCCGCCGC
>CAZCDC010000091.1:2650-8897 GCA_964497195.1 uncultured Rhodobacterales bacterium
AAATTATAGATATCCCCGGGCCAGCGGGCTGACAGGTAATTGCCATCACGCACCGTAAAGCCGTGTTTTAATTTTTTGGGGCTATCGCGAAAAACCGGGTTTTTGCCTTTGAGAAAATCGTTAGAGAATTCCAGCGTTGCGCGCACTTCATCCTCAATCGGTGTTGGATAAGTCAGGTAATAATCCTGCATGATATGTTTGGTAATATTATAAGAAGTCAATTCCTGACGCTTAAGCAGCGCAGTGGTTTTGCGCCCGAACAGTACTGATTTTCCGGTGGCTTCATCCAGCGTACGACACACGGCAATTACTCCCTGGCCAATCGCACCAACGGGTTTATCCGCTGCAAAAAACGCTGCAATATGCCCGCGCAGAATTTCGGATTCAAGATAAACCTTGATGCCCTCGGCATGACCACCGGGCAGGATTAGCCCATCAAAATCCGCCATTTTTATGGCTGCGTAATCCATCGGGTTTTGAAAACCCGTATCCTCTAGCATCTCCGCATATGCATCCTGCGCGTCTTGGCGTGCGATCAATAATTTGGCCACAAGGCCGAAATAATCACCGTGCAGCATGTTGCCATCCGCCGCGCCCATTTCGCCGGTATCGGTGGCAAATTGCACGTCAATTCCTGCCTCCGACAGGATTTTCCACGGAATAGCGACCTCGGTTGGGTCAAAGTCGGTGGTGCTGGTGGCAATCAGAACCTTCATGACATCAATACACCGACGGTGACCAACCCCAAACCTATAAACGCGGTGCCAAGCGCGGCCGTATTTAGCGCGACAAGCATCTGCATCCGGTCTTTTGTATCGGTGCCTGCATCGGCATCGCGTTTCACATCACGCGCCAGTTTGATGCAATAGCCAAGACCAATCAGCCCAAGCACTGCCATCACCACACCTGCATAAATCATATATTGCATCGCAAATCCTTTTGTTGGGTTCTGGATATTTCAGGTGGATGAATTAGGCAAGCACGGTCTTGCCGTGGGGGGGCAGAACGCCTAGTGTGCGTGTCTCAAATTCAGGCAAACGGGGCGAAAAAATGAATGACGTAATTGAAAATGATGATATCGAATCAAGCACATACCGCGTGACTTCTGCCGAATTGCGCAGCTTTGTTGAGCGGTTTGAACGGCTGGAGATCGAGAAAAAAGATATTGCCGACAGCCAAAAAGAAGTCATGGCAGAAGCAAAATCGCGGGGGTATGACACCAAAATCCTGCGTAAAATCGTGGCTTTGCGTAAAAAAGACCCTCAGGAAATTTCCGAGGAAGAAGCAGTGCTGGATATGTATAAAGAAGCGTTGGGCATGTAGAGCCGTGGGTGCGAGCATCCACCTTACGGGGTAACATTTGGATTTAACGACCTTAGATTACACCTATATTCTGATGGCGGCTTTGCTGGTGGGGTTTACCAAAACCTCCGTTGGCGGGGTTGGCATATTGGCGGTATTGCTGATGGCGCTGGCCATTCCGGGCAAAGCATCCCCTGGGGTTTTGTTGCCCATGTTGATTGTCGCGGATGTTTTTGCGGTGATTTATTATCGCCGTGATTGCCAGTGGAAAATATTGCTGCGGCTGTTTCCATTAACCGCGATTGGCGTTGCGATCGGTTATTTCACCGTTAATTTGATTCCGGCATGGGTTTTTCAACAAGCGATTGGCATTGTTATTCTGGCAATGCTGGTGCTGGAAATTGCCCTGCCAAAATCCAGCCAACACAGGCTGGGCAGTTGGCTATTAACCGGATTTGTCGGAATTTTTGCGGGCATTGCCACGATGGTGGCTAATGCAGCAGGGCCGATATTTGGTATTTATCTGCTGCAAATGGGTTTAAACAAACGAGATTTTATCGGCACGCGGAGCTGGTATTTCCTGATTGTTAACCTGTTCAAAATCCCGTTTTCAGCCAATTTGGGGCTGATTACCGCTGATAGCCTGCAACTGAATCTGTGGTTTATCCCTGCGATTTTTGCAGGGGCATTTCTAGGCAAAAAAGTGGTTGGATATCTGAATTTGTCAATGTTCAAATGGCTGATCCGCATTGCGGTTGTTTTTTCTGCGACCCGCCTGATATTTTTCTAAACAGGACCGCCAACCAAAACCCGACCCTCAACCACCTCTTTTACCGCCTCCATCACCACATAGGTTGACGTGCTGGTAACATACGGCAGGCTGGATATTTTTTCGCCCATCACGGCGCGATAATCCGCAATACTCTGGGTGCGTACCTTTAACAAATAGTCAAACCCACCCGCAATCATGTGGCATTGCTCGACCTCGGGGGTTTTTAGCACAGCGGTATTAAACGCGTCCAGCGCTTTGGCGCGGGTGTCAGACAGGGTGACTTGTACAAATGCGATATGATCAAGCCCCAGTTTTTCGGGGCACAGCATGGCGCGGTAGCCTAGAATATAGCCGCGCTCCTCCAGCCGTTTTACCCGCATCTGGCAGGGCGATTTTGACAAGCCAACCAGCGTAGATAATTCAGTGATGGTCATGCGGCCATCAGTTGATAGACAGCGCAGAATGTTGTGGTCAATACTGTCTAGCGTATCTGCTTCCATTATATTCTCCGATTTTGCATTGTTTTTCGAGGATAATCACTGCAAATTGGAAAAAATCAAGAAATTTTGCCAATGTTTTGAACGTATCCTAGCGAAAAGGAGGCATTCATGCCCAAAATACGTCAAAACATTCGCAATTCCATCCGTCTAAACGAGGCCGCTGCGCTTACCAATCTTGTGATGCTTGCCGATCTGAGTGATGTGACGCGCGCTGATATTTCTGCGCGCGCTGCTGGTTTGGTGCGCGACATCCGCAGCCATTCAAAGCCCGGAATTATGGAAGTTTTCCTTGAGGAATATGGCCTTTCTACCGATGAGGGCGTCGCGCTAATGTGCCTTGCCGAGGCGTTGTTGCGCGTGCCGGATTCTGAAACAATTGACGCCTTGATCGAGGATAAAATCGCGCCAAGCAATTGGGGCAAACATCTGGGGAAATCAACGTCATCTCTGGTTAATGCCTCGACTTGGGCATTATTGCTAACGGGTAAAGTTCTGGATGAGGGGCGCGGCATAACCGGCTTGCTGCGCGGCATGGTTAAGCGTGTCGGCGAGCCAGTGATACGCCGCGCTGTCGGGCGTGCAATGCGCGAAATGGGGCGGCAATTTGTGCTGGGGCGCGATATTTTCGAGGCGCTGAAAGGGGCGAAAATTGCCGAAAAATCCGGCTATACATATTCCTATGATATGCTGGGCGAGGCGGCGATGACCGATGCAGACGCGCGGCGCTATCATCTTTCATATTCCGGCGCGATCAGCGCGATTGCAGGTAAATGCAACAGCACTGATATCCGTAAAAACCCCGGCATCTCGGTAAAATTGTCAGCCTTGCACCCGCGCTATGAATTTGCGCAGCGCGACCGGGTTTTGGCTGAACTTGTGCCGCGCATTCTTAGCCTTGCGCAGTTGGCAAAATCTGGTGGTATGGGGTTCAATATTGACGCAGAGGAAGCCGCGCGGCTGGACCTGTCGCTGGACGTGATCGAGGCCGCGCTAAGTGATCCCTCGCTGATGGGCTGGGATGGTTTTGGCGTGGTGGTGCAGGCATACGGCCAGCGCGCGCCCCATGTGATTGACTGGCTGAATGCGCTGGCGCAGCGGTTGGACCGGCGCATTATGGTGCGGCTGGTCAAAGGCGCTTATTGGGACACAGAGATCAAGCTGGCGCAGGTTGAGGGCCTGATGGGCTATCCGGTGTTTACCCGTAAGGTTTCGACGGATGTTTCCTATATCGCGTGCGCGCGTAAATTACTGGGTATGACGGCGCGGATTTACCCGCAATTTGCCACGCATAATGCGCATACGGTTGCCGCGATTCTGGAAATGGCGGGGGATAAAACCGGCTTTGAATTTCAGCGCCTGCACGGCATGGGTGAGGCGCTGTATGATATTGTGCATAAGGTGGAAAAAGCCCGATGTCGCATTTATGCGCCGGTTGGGGCGCATCGGGATTTGTTGGCTTATCTGGTGCGGCGATTGCTGGAAAACGGAGCAAATAGCTCGTTTGTGAACCAGATTGTCGATGCAGAGATTACACCGGAAATTGTGGCGGCGGATCCGTTTTCCGCGCTGGAAAGTTTGGGGGTTGATGTGGTTAATCCCGCCATCCCCGCGCCTGACGCCATTTTTGGGGGTCGCAGGAATTCAGCTGGCTGGGATATTTCGGATTCCGGTACGGTGGTGAAAATTCTTAAAGGGCGGGCCAAGTTTGAGAAAACCATCTGGCAGGCAACGCCGTTGATTTCAGGGCAGGCACAGAATGGCGAACAAGTTGAAATTTTTAACCCTGCTGACGGACAGATGATTGGCACAGTGCAAGAAGCCTCAGAGGCGGATGTCAAAACAGCGTTGGATGCTGCGCGGCCTTGGGATGCGAGCGCTGACAAACGCTGTGAAACCTTGCTGAAAGCAGCGGATTTGTTTGAGGAAAACGCCTTTGAATTCTTTACCTTGTTGGCCCGCGAGGCTGGAAAAACCCTAAACGATGCAGTTGGAGAGCTGCGCGAGGCTGTGGATTTCTTGCGGTATTATGCGGATGACATCAAAAACCAAACGCAACCTGCGCGGGGCATTATTGCCTGCATATCCCCGTGGAATTTCCCGTTGGCCATTTTTAGTGGCCAAATCAGTGCTGCATTGGCTGCGGGCAATGCTGTGGTTGCCAAACCCGCCGAAACCACGCCGATTGTGGCGTTTCGCGCGGTGCAATTGCTGCATGATTCAGGCGTGCCGACATCAGCGTTGCAATTACTGCCCGGCCTTGGCGCTGTGGTTGGGGCTGCATTGTCTAGCGATCCACAAATTGACGGTATATGTTTTACCGGCTCTACTGCCACAGCCCAACGTATTAACCGTGCTATGGCGAAAAATCTTTCACCCTTTGCACCGTTGATTGCGGAAACCGGCGGGTTAAATGCAATGATTGTTGACAGCACTGCGCTGCCAGAACAGGCTGTGCGTGATATCGTGACCTCGGCATTTCAAAGCGCAGGCCAGCGGTGTTCTGCGCTGCGGGTGTTATACGTGCAGGAAGACGTGGCGGAGACCATAAAGACCATGCTTTTTGGGGCAATGGAGGAGCTGCGTTTGGGTGATCCATGGCAGCTTAACGCCGATATCGGACCAGTGATTGACGTGGCGGCCCAACGTAAAATTACCGATCATATTAAAGCAGCTCGGGCTGACGGGCGGGTTTTGTTTGAAACCAAAGTAACCCAAAACGGCAATTTCATTGCGCCTACCGCAATCAGCATTAATGGTATTGCAGATTTGAAGGAGGAGGTTTTTGGGCCAGTATTACATATCGCAACCTTCAAGCCCAACCAGATAAATGCCGTCGTAGATGCGATAAACGCCAGCGGATTTGGCCTGACCTTTGGGTTGCATACCCGTATTGATGATCGGGTTCAACAAGTGGTTGATCGGGTTAAAGCGGGCAATATTTATGTGAATCGAAATCAGATTGGTGCCACGGTCGGGTCTCAACCTTTTGGCGGCGAGGGGCTTTCGGGAACAGGGCCAAAAGCTGGTGGACCACATTATTTGGCGCGGTTTACATTGCCAGAACAGGTTAATATTACGGATGTTTCCGCTTCGGCTCAGGGGGTTCAAAATTCAATTGACACCTTGCCAAAGCCAATGAAACAAGTGCTGGAAATTTGCGCAATGCCGGGGCCTACGGGTGAAAGCAATCGTTTGTCAACGTATCCACGGGGCGTCATTTTGTGTTTAGGCCCGGACCGGGTTTCGGTGGATGCGCAAATGCAAGAAGCTGCTCAGCAGGGGTGCCAACCAGTGAACGGGCTGGGCGCTCCGGATTTGGCAATATTGCAAGGCTTTGACGCAGCAGTATTTTGGGGGCCAACCCAAGCGGTCAAAATAATGCGCCAGCAGCTGGCCGAACGCGACGGCCCTCTTATTCCACTGATTGTGGAAAAATCCACCCCAAGCCGTTACCATATCGAACGTCATATTTGCGTTGACACAACCGCGTCAGGGGGCAACACCTCGCTGCTTTCGGCAAGTTAACCACTTGGCCCACCGAGGCGAAGCCGAGGCCATGACCGCCATAAATTGGTCATCCCAACGGGATGTGCCTGTTTATGGCGGTTTCTCCTTAACCTAAGGTCAGGACTCGTTAAATCCAGAATATGACGAACGCAGCGATACAGATTGC
>CAZCDC010000092.1:0-8529 GCA_964497195.1 uncultured Rhodobacterales bacterium
ACTTAGGGAATCACCAAGGTTCGTGGCGACACATATTTGGCGCTGTGGGGTATTTTACCAGAAGACAATATCGAAATCGGCGTTCCCACGGCGTGATGTTACCTTGTTGAAATAGTTGCCAAAAAGTGAAATGGCCAACGGCAACATGCCATCAGCCATTCAATTACTCAGATACTAGGTACGCGGTATGAGCAGCGTACAAAGAAACACGGCGGCGCTTCTTGTGCGGGTTCATACAAGAACTATTTAACAAAAAAACATTGCATTTAAAATCTTGATAATTTAAATACAGAATATGGAATTTTTAGATATCATGCCTGTATCTGTTCAAGACATGTTGCTTATTCGCGCGATTGCTCGTCACGGCAGCGTTTCGCGCGCAGCTCAAGAAGTACGTGTCTCCCAGCCAACCGCCAGTTATCGGCTTAATAAATTGCGCGAAATTTTTGAAGACCCGATTTTTGTCGGGGTTAACCGGAAAATGATGCCAACATCAAAGGGGGCACAATTGGTTAATACTTTTGCGACCCAGATTACCGCGCTCAAAAAACTGGTTGAGCCAGAGGTTTTTGATCCGGCAACTACGAACCGAACTTTTACTATTTTGGCCAACGGTTTTTTAATGCCGGCTTTGCTGGCCAGCCTGCCAAGCGTATTTTTTGCTAAAACCAAAAACGCCAAACTGCAAATCGAAACAGAAACTAGTATTAATCTTGTGGATCAACAATTACATGGGCATGCTGATTTTTTTGCGTGGATTTATTCCCCTCAAGGTGCCAAAGGCATCCGGCGGTTGGTTTCTCCGCGGCTCAAATTAATGCTGCATTACGATGCGGATTTTCGCGATCCACCCACAACCATAGAAGATTTTGCCAAATGCCGTTTTGTGCAGTTGGATATGGTTAGAAATACCGTTAGCCCGATAGACATTGAAATGATGAAGCAAGGTTTTGGCACACGAAATGTCGTTTGCTTTGCGCCAACGGTTGAATCGATTGTACAAATCGTGGCCGGCACAGACCTGGTTTATATTGGCACTGCATATAACACCCAATTCGGTTCAAAATCTTTTCACACCGCAGAAATCCCGTTTAAAATCCCGAGTTTACGACATGAATTGCGTTGGAGCATTTCAAAGGAAAAAGACGAAGGCCATAAATGGATGCGCAAAATGTTGGTTGATGCGTCGGGGCTTGCCGCAAAAAAAGAATTCCGGCTTGATCCAAATGAGGATTTTATCGAATTGACCGAATATGAACAACTGGATGAAAGCCTTATGCTTGAAACACATAATTATGAGCGGTCAGCCAGCTAACCAGCGCATTTCGCACAGATTGATCTCCTGATTTTCGTGCAATATCAATAACTTCGCGTGCTTCAGACAAATTAACCGAGCGCAGTAAATATTTTACCGGTCCCACTGACGCGGGGCGCATTGAAAGATGGCGCAGGCCCATGGCTGCAAAGGCCAACGCCTCTACCGGGCGGCCTGCATCCTCGCCACAAAATGAAACAGGAGTATTCAGTGCGTCACACCGCGCGGCGATTTGTTCAATAAAGGTCAGAAAACTAACGTTCAGCGTGTCATATCTGCGCCGCACCAGTTCGTTTTCACGATCCGCAGCAAAGAAAAACTGTTTTAGATCATTGCCACCAATGGAAATGAAATCAGCCATTTCAAAGAATTGATCAGGTGCAAACGCAAGGCTAGGGGTTTCCAGCATCGCACCGATTTTAACATCTGAAGGCATGATATGCCCTTGCTTTTTTTCCTTTGCAAGCTCCGTTAGCAATCTGTCGCGCGCCTCACGAAATTCGTCGAATTGTGCAATAAACGGAAACATCACATGCAAAGGGCGGCCCTTGGCAGCGCGAATGAGCGCTTGTAACTGCATGCGCATAACCCCCGGCCGATCCAGCCCGATACGAATGGCGCGCCAGCCCATAGCAGGGTTTGGTTCTTCAACCCGTTTCATATAAGGCAGGGCTTTGTCTGACCCGATATCAAGGGTGCGAAACACAACGGGTTTGCCTTTGGCCGCGTCCATTACGCGGGTATAAATCCGTGATAATTCCTCTCGGCGTGGCATTTTTGACCGCACAAGGAACTGCAATTCGGTGCGATACAGCCCAACACCATCAGCGCCAGATGGCTCTAGGCTGGGAAGATCAACCATCAACCCCGCGTTCATTTGCATGGAAATTGTCACGCCGTCCAGCGTTGTGGCGGGTTTGTTCCGCAGGGCCGAATATTCCTGTTTGGCCTGAGCGCGCATCGCGGTTTTCTCCCGAAACGCGGCTGCGACAGAATCCTCGGGGCGCAGATGCACCACGCCAACATCACCATCCACCAAGATCGGATCATCATTCAATGCTTCGCGAGTGATACGCTTGGCCTGAATGACCAGCGGAATTGCCAATGAACGCGCGACCACGGCGGCGTGTGATCCAACCGAGCCTTCCTCCAGGACAACACCAATCAGTTTATGCCCGTATTCCAGCAATTCCCCGGGGCCTAGATTACGCGCCACAAGGATAGCGTTTTCAGGAATACCACGTTCGGACGCGTCCTCCCGGCCCAGCAATATCCGCAATAACCTGTTCGACAGATCATCCAGATCATGCAGACGTTCACGCAAATAAGGGTCGCTGACCCGCTCAAACCGCGACCGCACCCGCGATTGTTCTTTTTCGACCGCCAGTTCCGCGGCAAGCCCTGACGCTATGCCCGCCCGCATCCGGCTCCGCCAGCCTTTGTCTTGCGCAAACAGCTGATAGGCAATCATCACGTCATGACGTTCGCTGTCTTTATTGCCAAAATCCTTGGCCAGAAATCCGTCTATTTCCCCTTCCAGCGCGGTCAGCGCCACACTCAGGCGTTCGTCCTCAATATCGGGGTCATCGGCAATAGGGTTGGCGATCACCACATGGGATTCGTGCAGCAAAACCACGCCTTCGGCCACGCCTTCTTGGCCGATTATGCCTTTGACAAAAAACGGCCAAGTGTGCTGCGCCGCCAGCGCCATTTCGCCAGCTCCGGTAAAAGCGCCGAGTTCGGTCATTTCGGCGATCACCATCGCCACGACCTCAAGGCCGTAAACCTCGTCATCAGAATAATCGCGCGGGGATTCGTTTTGCACAACCAAAACGCCAAGCACTTCGCCAAGCCGTTCAATTGGCACCCCAAGGAAAGAGCTGAATATCTCCTCGCCGGTTTCCTCCATATAGCGAAAACCGCGCGCATTTGGCGCGTCACGTTCATTGACAGGCGTGGCATCCTTGGCCACACGACCAACCAGACCTTGGCCAAGCCGCAGCCGTGTTTGGTGAACTGCTTCGGGGTTTAATCCTTCGGTGGCACAAAGCTCCAGTGTGGTTTCATCACGGCGCAGATAAATCGAACACACTTCGACATCCATTGATTCTGCGATCAGGCTGGTCACACGGTTCAGCCGTTCCTGGCCTTCGCCGGCTTCGGCAAGGCTTTCGCGCAGTCTTTTTAACAGGGTGCGGGAATCAACCCCTTTTGTGTCAGTCATGCGGCCCCTAGTTTGATTTTTCCAACTCAAACGCATCATGCAACGACTGGACGGTGAGTTCCATATATTTCCGATCAACCAGAACAGAAACTTTGATTTCAGAGGTGGTAATAACTTTGATATTCACCCCGTCATCCGCCAGGTTTTTAAACATTTTCTGCGCCACACCAGCGTGCGAGCGCATGCCAATGCCAATAATGGAAACCTTGGCAACATTGGTATCTTTGTCCAGTTCACGGAAATTAAACTCGCCTGCGGCGCGCGCATCCATCAAGGCTTTTTCAGCGCGGGGAACATCAGCCACGGGACATGAAAATGTCATATCGGTGCGGCCTTCCTCTGAAATATTTTGCACAATCATATCAACAATAACCCCCGCCGCCGCCAGAGGCGTAAAAATCGCCGCCGCAACGCCGGGACGGTCAGCCACCGAAATTAGCGTTAGCTTGGCTTCGTCGCGCGAACAGGCCACGCCGGTCACAACATTGGATTCCATGATATCCTCCTCAGCGCAGACAAGCGTGCCTGCATTTTCTGTATTTTCTTCAAAACTGGACAAAACCCGCAGGCGCACCTTGTTACGCATCGCCAGCTCAACCGAGCGGGTTTGCAATACTTTGGCCCCCAACGAGGCCATTTCCAGCATTTCTTCAAACGCGATTTTCGATAGTTTGCGCGCCTTGTCAGTGATGCGTGGGTCGGTGGTATAAATCCCGTCAACATCGGTATAAATATCGCAGCGTTCGGCTTTTTGCGCCGCGGCAAAGGCCACAGCCGTTGTATCTGACCCGCCACGACCAAGGGTGGTAACGCGGCCATCCGCACCAAGCCCCTGAAATCCGGCGACCACTGCCACCTGCATACCCTCCGCAAATTTTTTGTCGAGATTTTCGGTGGGGATGCTTTCAATACGCGCCGCCCCGTGGTCTGACGTGGTGTTAACCGGCACTTGCCAGCCTTGCCATGACCGCGCATTCACACCCATTTCTTGCAACACAATCGCCATCAGGCCGGATGTTACCAATTCGCCGGATGCCACAATCGCATCATATTCGCGCGCGTCATAAAACCCCGGCGTGCCAGCAGAATCGCCCTGCGCGGCCCCTGCAACCCAGCCAACCAGCTTGTTGGTTTCGCCCGACATTGCAGAAACCACTACTGTGACCTCATAGCCGTTTTCAACCTCTGCCTTTACCTTGCGGGCGGCATTGCGGATATGGTCAATATCCGCGACGGAGGTTCCGCCGAATTTCATTACCAGACGTGGCATTATATCTGTCCCAAATTAGTCCAGCATTTCTTACAGGCGTTGCCCATAAGGAACAAGCTATGCGCGCTATTTGCCGCATTTATTCAGAAATTACAGGATAAGGCGCAATATTGTTGATCAATTGATCAAGCGCCGCACTGATTTTCAGGCGGTGTGAAAGCAATGAAAAATTGACATCCCCGCCTGTTTCGGCCCTGATTTCTGCCAGTGATGCTTCATAGGCGGCAAAGAACGGATTACGATTAATCGCTGCCAACAGCATCGGGTTGGTGGGGTTCAGGGTGTTGCCAACATCACTAATGACATTTGCGTATCCCTCAAGATCGCTTGTTTGATGGGCATTTAACATGTTTTGCACATTGGCTTGCTCAGATTCAATGAGACGATTTGTAAATTGCGCGCCACCGGCTGCGCCTGCCTCCAGCTTAGCCACCGCCGCATCAACATTTGCATCCAATGCCAGATTGATACTTTGCATAAACTCCCATGTCGGGCCGGAATATGCGCGCCGCACAAGCCGCGCATAGGTGGCCGCCAATGATCCAGTAGTCGCAGCCGCAATCGCAAAATAGGTTGTTTGATCGCCATATTGACGATGCAGTGCCAGATATTTCATTGAGCGCGTGCAAAACCCCAGCCGGTCATCCGGCGTAAATTCCGGCAAGGCTTCGGTGGCATCCTGCGCAAAGCTGACATTCTCGCTACATAAAATATGCGCGCCGTCCCACGCAGGAATATTGCTGGAATCAGGTGTAGTGACCGGTTCGGGTTTGCTAAAAAAACCACAGGCGGAAATGAGTGCAACAGCAGGGAGCAAAAATAAATGTTTCATATCTGACCTTTGGTTTTTGGCCACAAAATAGATAAGAGGCCGTGCTGTCAATGAAACCTGCAAAACATCGGCAACAGGCCGCTAATTCGTACGGCGGTTTGACCAAGGTAGCGGAATAACCGGCACGCCATCCTCAATAAGCCTACGGGCTTCCTCGGGTTTTGCTTGGCCAATGATACTGCGTTCGGGCGTTTCGCCCTCATGCATTTTGCGCGCTTCTGCTGCGAAATTTGTACCAACGTCCACCGCAGATTTTTCGATTTTTTCACGCATGTCACGCACTGCTTGTTCTGCCGCAGATGCCGGCGCGGAAAGCAGCGTTTCGGGCACAGAATTTTTGCTGGGAACACGCGGCGCCATTATGGCTTTTTCAACATCCGAACCGCCACAAACCGCACAAGAAATCAGGTTGCGGGTTTTTAAGCGATCAAAATCCGCATTGGAGCCGAACCACGATTCAAACTGATGATTTTCGCTGCATTTCAGGCTGAATTTAATCATATTCGCGTCATACTTTCGAATTATCCCTAGATTTACTAACTTATACAGGCAAATATGCAATGGCTTGGGTGGGCAAAATCAGTCTAGCAGTAAATAATGAGGGAATTATGACAAGATTTTTCGCAGCAATTTTGATTTGCATGTCTTTTTCAACAGTCGCACGGGCAGATTTCATCCGCTGCACGGCTGAACAGAAGATATCGTTGGAAAAAGCAGTGAAAGGGGCGTTTGATGCGTTGTCGGCTGCAACGGTTCAGATTACGTCCAGCAACGGCGCTTATCGGCAATGGTTTGGCAGCTGGGATCCCGTCCGGGCCAAGCAGGTTCGGCGCACAATTGCGGCGCTAAAAAACCACATCCGCACCAGTAAAATTACATATTTCTGCGCGCAAAACGGCGAACAAAACTGTAATGCAGGGACTTATGCCAATGTGTTCCCCCATGATCCGTCAACAATTTATATCTGCCCGAATTATTTCAACCTGCCATTATTAAGTGATTCGGATTTTCAAGAAGTATTTGATTCCGGCACCCAAGCCGGCACAATTATCCATGAAATGTCCCATTATAATGTGGTCGGCAGCACCGATGACAATTGTTATAATCGTGGTGTTTGTTCAGATTTCGCGCGCCGTTTGCCGGGCCGCGCCGTGCAAAATGCCGATTCGTATCAGTATTTCGCAGAGGACGCGTTTTTAAAGCAACGTTAGCGGCTGGCGCGGCGATCGCGGCGGCTGCTCATCGGTTGGAAGGCTACTGAAACATGGGTTTCGCAATAGGGTTTTCCGGGGTCAACCGGATGGCCGCAAAACCAGAATTCCTCAGTGGCAGGGTCACCGATGGGCCATTTGCAGGTGCGTTCGGTTAATTGCATCAAGTTCAGCTTACGCGCCTTTTCCTCAATCTTTTTGACATTTGCCAGTGCCTCGGCGCTTACCTCATTGGCGGAACGCTGGGGTGGCAATGGTTTGCCAGCCGTAATAATGGGCCGTGGCCGCGGAATTGGCAGCTTATTACTTGGTACCGGCGGTGGCGCCTGTTTTGGGCGGTCCGCAGCGAGGACAGATTTAGGGATCTTGGCTTTTACAGCAGGCTTGGCTTTTGGCGCGCTTGCTGTGGTTGCTTTGGTGGTTGTTGTTGGCCGGTTTGACAGACCCAGACGATGCACTTTTCCGATCACGGCATTGCGGGTCACGCCACCAAGTTCGGTTGCGATTTGGCTGGCGCTTTTGCCATCACCCCACATGGTTTTCAGGATATCAACGCGATCATCGGTCCAAGCCATTTTATTCTCCGTCCTAAAATTAGTCCTCTATAATATTTGTGCAATGCGGGATATTCAAGGGCCAGTGTATCAAAGAATTATTGCATTCGATTGACTCATCTGAAACATTCCGGCAAAACCTGAAATACGCCCAAATAGTCGGGCGATTTTATCTTACTAAACAGGAGATTGCAGACGTGATAAGCCCCGTTTTACCAACATATGCGCGGGCGCCGCTTTCATTCGTGAAAGGTCAGGGCCCTTGGCTGGAAACATCAGACGGAACCCGTTATTTGGACATGGGGGCAGGCATTGGCGTCTGTAGCCTTGGCCATGCGCACCCGACGTTGATTGCCGCATTGGAAACGCAGGGCCGACGACTGTGGCACACGTCAAACCTGTATGAAATTCCCAATCAGGCAGCGCTGGCCGAAAAGCTGGTGGAAAACACTTTTGCTGACACGGTTTTCATGACCAATTCGGGCGCCGAGGCGATTGAATGCGCCGTTAAAATGGTACGCAAACATTTTAGCCATGAAGGCATGCCGGAGCGCGTCGAAATCATCACCTTTCAGGGCGCGTTTCATGGCCGTTCTTCGGCAGGGATTGCCGCGTCTGGCAGCGCCAAAATGGTCGATGGGTTTGGGCCGGTTCTTCCCGGCTTTGTGCAAGTTCCGTTTGACGATATTGAGGCCGTAAAAGCTGCGATTAACGATAAAACGGCTGCGATCATGCTGGAACCTATTCAGGGCGAAGGCGGTATTCGCGTCATGCGCGGTTGTTTTATCAAGGAATTAAAAGCGCTGGCTGATGAACACGGCCTGCTGCTGGTTTTTGATGAAATCCAATGTGGCATGGGTCGGACAGGCAAACTGTTCGCGCATGAATGGCTTGGCGTGACGCCTGACATAATGACCATCGCCAAAGGCATCGGCGGGGGTTTTCCGTTGGGTGCTTGTGTGGCCACCGAACGTGCGGCGTCGGGTATGGTTGCTGGTACGCATGGCTCAACTTATGGGGGTAATCCGCTGGCGTGTGCCGTTGGCTGTGCGGTGATAACTGAAATACTGTCGGATGGGTTTTTGGAAAATGTCAGCCGCTTGGCCGGGCATCTGCGCCAAGG
>CAZCDC010000093.1:0-8364 GCA_964497195.1 uncultured Rhodobacterales bacterium
ACAAAAATTCTGGGGACGGTAACAGCCGCTCTTTTGGTCAGCACTGGTGCGGCATTTGCCCAAGAAGACTGCCCACGTGGCACATTGGACGACCGCTATTGCGATCGTAACGGCGATTTGGTGGCGGATGCGCCGTCAGATCCGGCTGATTGGGTAAACCCTGATACGCTTGTGTTTGCATATACACCGGTCGAAGATCCGGCTGTTTATGTCAGTGTTTGGGCCGATTTCCTAGAGCATATGGCAGAAGTAACCGGCAAAGAAGTTATCTTCTTTCCTGTTCAATCCAATGCGGCACAGATTGAGGCCATGCGTTCGGGCCGTCTGCATATCGCGGGCTTTAACACCGGTTCCAACCCGTTGGCTGTAAACTGTGCGGGCTTTAACCCGTTCACTATTATGGCGTCACTTGACGGTGGTTTTGGCTATGAGATGGAGATCATCACATTCCCGGGTTCCGGCGTTGAGGCGGTTGAAGATATCCGTGGCGGCGTTTTGGCGTTTACCTCGCCAACCTCGAATTCCGGCTTCAAAGCACCTTCGGCTATTTTGGCCGATGAATTCGATATGCTCGCTGAGCGTGACTTTGAACCAGCGTTTTCAGGCAAGCATGACAACTCCATCCTTGGTGTTGCCAATCAGGATTATCCTGCTGCCTCGATCGCCAACTCGGTTTTAAGCCGCATGCTTGCACGTGGTGATGTCACCGAAGACCAGATCATCTCGATCTATAAATCGCAAACATTCCCGACAACCGGGTTTGGTACCGCGCATAATCTTGAGCCAAATCTGGCAGCACAAATCCGCAGCGCGTTCTTCTCGTTTGATTGGGAAGGCACAGCGCTTCAGGAAGAGTTCGAGAAATCGAATGAAGGTCAGTTCCTTGGTATGAATTACAAGGATTTCTGGGCTGTTATCCGCACAATCGACACTGCAAACGGCGTTTCATACGCTTGTGAGTAAGTCTTAATATTGATGGCGCCCATGGCAACACGGGCGCCATTTCTTTATTTTACGGGGATGGAAGATGCTGCAATTAAACGGCCTGACTAAAGTATATAATACGGGTGACAAAGCGTTAAGCGACGTGACGCTGGAAATTCCAAACGGACAGGTTGTGGCGCTGATTGGCCCCTCAGGTGCAGGCAAAAGCACCTTGATTCGTTGCGTTAACCGTCTGGTTGAACCGACATCCGGTTCCGCGGTTTTGGACGATATAAATATTACAACCCTTGGTTCGGGGGCTTTGCGCAAACAGCGCCGCCGTATGGGCATGATTTTTCAGGAATACGCGCTGGTGGAACGCCTGACCGTGATGGAAAATGTTCTGTCTGGCCGTCTTGGCTATGTTGGTTTCTGGCGTAGTTTTCTGCGTAAATTCCCGCAACCGGACGTGGACGAGGCCTATCGCCTGCTGGACCGTGTGGGCCTGTTGGCAATGGCTGACAAGCGCGCAGATGAGCTGTCGGGCGGACAACGCCAACGGGTTGGCATTTGCCGCGCCCTGATCCAGGATCCGTCATTGTTGTTGGTCGATGAACCAACTGCCAGCCTTGACCCGAAAACCTCGCGCCAGATTATGCGCCTTATTTGTGAGCTGTGTGACGAGCGCGGTTTGTCGGCGATCATCAATATTCACGATGTGGCGCTGGCGCAAATGTTTGTGGAGCGGGTGATTGGGCTGGAATCCGGTCGGGTTGTTTTTGATGGCGGACCTGATGATCTGACACCAGATGTTCTAACCCAGATCTACGGCGAGGAAGACTGGGAAGCCACAATTGAAACAGTGGACGACGACAACGAGGTCGAAGCGTGAGTATCACCCTCGAAAGCCAACTCGGGACGGCATGGAAAAAACCACCCTTTATCAAAAGCAAGCGGGTGCGCATTTC
The DNA here is from genome assembly GCA_964497195.1 of uncultured Rhodobacterales bacterium. Lineage (GTDB taxonomy): Bacteria > Pseudomonadota > Alphaproteobacteria > Rhodobacterales > Rhodobacteraceae > UBA3077. The sequence continues at coordinate 1,893 of CAZCDC010000093.1, forward strand.
TGCCCTGATCATTGTCATCCTGTATGTGTTTCTTGCGACCATCGGCACCAAAGGTGTTGCGAACTATCTTGCGGTGTTTGGCATTGTTGAAGAAGGTTTCAAATTTGGCCGGATTGACCGGTATTTCACCGGCATTGATGTAAACTGGTCCCGTATCCAGCGCGGCATGGCGCGGGGGATGCAATTTATCGAGGGCTTTTTTCACCCGGATTTTGACACCCATTGGCGCGACATAAAACAGGGTATGTATGAAAGCGTTGTGATGACGATTGCATCAACCGTTGTCGGCATCGCCATTTCAATCCCGATTGCTTTGGGTGCTGCACGTAATATTGCACCGCTGCCGGTTTATTTGTTCTGTCGTTTCATCATCACAATTTCACGGGCGCTGAACGAAATTATTGTGGCAATTATTCTGGTTGCCATCCTTGGCTTTGGCCCGTTGGCCGGCTTTATCACGCTCAGCTTTGCCACCATCGGTTTCTTGGCGAAACTGCTGGCGGAAGAAATTGAAGACATGAACAAAGTCCAGGCCGAGGCAGTTCAATCAACCGGCGCAAGCTGGCTGCAACGGATTAATTTCGGTGTGCAGCCACAGGTTATGCCGCGTCTTATCGGGCTTTCGATGTATCGCCTCGATATCAACTTCCGCGAATCAGCGATTCTTGGTTTGGTTGGAGCGGGCGGCATTGGTGCCACGCTAAATACAGCGTTTGATCGATATGAGTTCAGCACAGTTGCAGCAATTTTGCTGATTATTATTGGTACGGTGATGGTGCTTGAATACCTTTCCGGAATCATCCGCGCGAGGATCAAATAATGCCACAAATCGAAAAAAACGGCCAAAAAGTCTGGCAAGTTCGTGACCAAAAATCCACATTAACCCGTTGGGGCATGTGGTTTGCACTGATCCTTGTGTTTGTGTGGTCATGGGAGGTGATTTCCGAAAATACGCTTTGGGCATTAATGGGGAATGTTGGCGAAGTAACACTAGACATCGGTGGTCGCGCTGTGCCGCCGCGCTGGTCCTATATGGATAAGCTGTGGAAGCCGATTTGGGACACATTGAACATTGCAACATTGGGCACGGTTATTTCCCTGTTCATTGCGGTTCCGGTGGCCTTTCTGGCGGCCAATAATACCACGCCAAACAAATACATCATTCGCCCGATTGCGTTGCTGATCATCGTATCCAGCCGCTCGGTTAATTCCCTGATCTGGGCATTGCTGCTGGTCTCCATTGTTGGCCCGGGTGTTTTTGCCGGGTTGATTGCGATTTCCATCCGGTCCATCGGTTTTTGCGCAAAATTGCTATATGAAGCGATCGAGGAAATCGACGAGAATCAGGTTGAGGCGATCACGGCCACAGGTGCAAAACGCTGGCAGGTTATGGTTTACGGCATTGTCCCCCAAATCATGCCTGCATTCGCTGGTATTGCGGTATTCCGTTGGGATATCAACATCCGCGAAAGCACGGTTTTGGGCCTTGTGGGCGCGGGCGGCATTGGTTTGCAGCTTAGTTCATCCCTTAATATCATCGCATGGCCGCAGGTCTCGTTGATTTTGCTGGTGATCCTTGTTGCAGTGGTGATATCGGAATTTGTATCCGCCAAAGTGCGCGGTGCGATTATCTAAGCGAGCCTCATGACTGATTTTATTGCTGATACCGACTGGGCTTTTGGCCAATATGAACGGGTGCGGGATGTGCTGCCAAATGCAGCGTTTCCCGCGACCTCAACCCTGATTGATAATCTGGGCGATGTGGCCAACAATTTTGATGTGTTCTTGCTGGATGCTTTTGGCGTGCTGAATGTCGGAGACACACCGATTTCTGGCGCGCCGGAACAAATAGCCGCGCTTCAGGCCATGGGGAAAACCTGTATGGTTATGACCAATGGTGCCAGCCTTCCGGCAGCGGTTTCGATGGCAAAATACAAGCGTTTCGGGTTTGATTTCACCCCTGAAACCGTGATTTCCAGCCGCGAGATTTTGATGGCAGCGCTGGCTGAACAGCCACAGATGAAATGGGGTTGCATGGCGCTCAGTGGCTCTAGGCTGGACCAGTTTCCGGCAGATGTTGTGGCGCTTGGTGATGATTGCGCCCTTTATGATCACGTTGACGGGTTTATCCTGCTTGGCAGCGCCGATTGGACAGAGGCGCGCCACGCGATGATGGTCAACAGCCTAAACAAAAACCCGCGCCCCATTCTGGTTGGCAACCCAGATCTGGTCGCCCCGCGCGAAGACGGCTTATCACTGGAACCCGGCTGGTCAGCCCATGAGGCGGCGCGCGCAACGGGTATTGCCCCGCAATTTTCCGGCAAGCCGTTTGATGCCATATTCACCGAGGCCCGCAACCGCATTCCCAGCAGCATCCCCGATCATCGGATTTGCATGGTGGGGGATACCTTGCATACTGATATTCTGGGTGGCAAAGCGGCTGGGTTTGGCACAGTGCTTATTCTTGATCACGGGTTGTTCAAAGGCAAAGACATCGCGCCATATATCAAACAATCGGGCATCGTACCGGATTTTATTGCCCCGACAACGTAACACCACTTTCCGTTACCATACCATCAAGCGGCTGATCGGTTGGTTCGATCGGTAAATCCGGCGCCAATTGCCCTGCATAAGCATAGCCCAGCGCTGTGACTGGCTGAGCAGCCCGAATTTCAGCAAGGCTGCGGTCATAATACCCGCCGCCATAGCCCAACCGATGACCGCGTATATCAAAGCTGACCAGCGGACATAAAACCAAATCAGGGACCAGCCATTCGCCGACACTAGGCACCCGCGCGCCAAACGGGCCGTCTTCCATGGGGCAATCGGGCGTCCAGCAGCGAAACTTAAGCGGCATATCTTTGCTTATAATAACCGGAACACATATTTTGGCGCCGCGTAAATGCAGTAATTGCATGGCAGGTAAAACGTCTATTTCGCTGCGAATCGGCATATAGCCCGCTACACAGGAAAATTGCCGGATATTGAACCATTTCAACAAATGCGCTGCCGCAGCCTGTGCCGCGCCTTTGCCATTTTCATGCGCCAGCTTGCGTTGCGCAAATCCGGCTTTGCGCGCTGCTTGTTTTTCAACCGGCATCATATTCCTTTAGGTGGCGGGCCCATCATCGGCCGTGGAGGGATCGTATTCTTGAGAGCCTGGACAACCAGGTGGGCACCAGATGCAATAGGCCAGAGCCAGTCACAGAGCCAGTTCCCTTTCTAAAAATTAAGGCCACTAGAATTTGGCCTCTCACGAGAAGGTCAGCACCCGCCATCTTTCAATATAGGGATTAATGCACTAAGGTTAAAGGGCTGAGTAGTTAAGCTCACGTTAACCAGTATGTAGTTAATTTAAATAAAATTGTTTTTCTGAGGATGACGTGGCGTTTTTTAACAATATCAAAAAATCTGCGCTGATTATTGCGCCTTTCCCGCCCAGTAGTTTTTCTGCTGCGCCGCAATCAGCCCAATTGGTGCATTGTCTGGATAATGCGGGCATTCAGGTTGAAACAGTGTCGGCAATTGGCCCAGCCTATTGCAAAAAATTATTGCATTTTGGCCCAAAACGACGGTTTGAGCCGGTTTTGGCGCAGCTTTTAGGGGGAAAACACGAAATTACCGTTCTTTACCCGCAAGCATTAGGGTTTGGCCAAATCAGCCCGCAAAGCAGGAAAACCAAACTAATCGAAGATTTCCGCCGGGTGAAACTGGTTGCAAAAATGGCCTTCAAAAAACCAAAAATTGTGATTGCCAACCCTACGGGACTGCCAATTATTCCGCGGTTTGTCATATTTAGCATCATCATAACGGCAAGAATTATGCGCCCCAACGCAGTACGTTTGGTGCGCAAATCTGGCCGCAGCACTATTTTGGCCACCAAAATCCTGTGCAAACATCAAGATGTACCAGATATTACCTTAGCGGAGGAAACCCTGTTTAGGCTGGCGGGCAAGGCTGACAATATTCGCCTAACGCCCACATGGTTCAGCAAAGCAGTGGCCAATGCCCCTAAGGATGATACCCTTGGTCAAGATCTGGCCACCATCCGCGCAGTGATTGCGCAATTGGCACCCTTGCCTATGCCATTTCAAAACTCGCTAGAAACGCCAACCAGCGGGAGAATATTTGATCGGGTTGATGAACGGCGCCATTCTGTTCCTGCCTCTCGGTTTATGCAGCATTTACGACGCAAATTTCGGCTGGAATCACAATTTCAACTCAGCAATAATGAAGGGCGTTTGGCCCTGCTGCGCTGGTACATGCACGATGCTCCGACGCTGACAAACCACCCAATGCCTTTATTGGCTACGGTTTTTGACAGCTTTAGGGCTGATTGCAAAACCCGTGCGGATTTAGGAAGCGTTGCGGGCCTGCAACAACCTGATACCCGCGACGTAATTTTGCCCGCCTATTTGTTGGCGCTCCATCGTTGTTATCCCGAAAAATATGCCAAATTTCAACTTGGCACCAATACCGGACGAATTGCATTTGCATTTCAAATCACCGTGGATCACAGCAGATTTCAGATGGGAACCGATTTTTTGGGCAAAAGCCTAAACGCTTATTTCAGCGCGGGTATTGGTGGGGATTCAAGCAACATTACGCGGTTTGAATTGTTTTGCGCGGTATTGGCGCATGCTCCGGCAAATGTGCAAAAATGCTTGTATGCGCCGTGGCGCTCCAATTATTTGTCGCTTTGGTTCTCAAAACTGGCCCAAAGCGGGTATCCATTGTTGGAAAATTTTGCGTCCAGCCCGATGCAGTTGCGATCAGATGGATTGACCATTACCGGCACAATGTCTGGTGAAACCGGCCTGGGGCGGAACCAAAAGATGAGCAGCAATGCTTTGAAAAGCATCCAAACCTCAAAGCCGGTTTTCCTGCATCACGCCAACGCTGATGATATCCCGAGCCAAGTGTGCCAAAACAACCATCCGGGTGGTTTCCATATTGGATATTTATTGTGGGAGCTGGACAAACTGCCAAAATCCCACTTGCTGGCCAAGCGTTATCTGGATGAAATCTGGGTGCCGTCACGGTTTGTGCAAAACATTTATCAATCAGCGTATAAAAAACCTGTTACGATGATCGGCAAAGGGTTTGATCTGCCAGATGTGGCCCCGATGGACCTGTCTTATTACGGAATTGGCAAAGGAAAAACGGTATTCCTGTGCTGTTTTGATATGCATTCCTCAGTGGCGCGAAAAAACCCTTTGGCGGCTGTCAAAGCATTTCAAGCCGCGTTTCCACGGCAACAAAATGTGCGGTTTATCCTGAAAACCACGCCGCCACCCAAAAATCACTGGGGGGATCCAACCGGCCAGATGGCCAGCATTCAAAAACTGATGGCCCGTGATAATCGTATTATTCTGGATCAACGCATGTTAACCTTTGCAGAACTACTGTCCCTCATTCGTGCTGCGGATTGCACCGTTTCATCACACCGCGCCGAAGGGTTTGGCTATTTCCCCGCTTATGCATTGAAATACGCCAAACCGGTTATCGCCACTAATTATTCCGGCACCACAGATTTTTGCACAGCCCAAACCGCGTTTCCCGTTGGTTATGACCTGTGCGACGTACATAAATCCGAAAGCATCTATCCGGTAATGGGCGCAAAATGGGCAGAAATCAACCAGACCCAGCTGGCCAATGCCATGCAAAAAGTGCAATCAGACCTCTCCGCTGCATTACAACGCGGCCTTATGGGCCAGGCTTTGATGCAGGATTATTACAGCGCTGATGCATTGGCAAAACGGTATCATGATCGTCTGTCTGAATTGGGATTGGTCAAAGCCGGCTTGACGCCGCGTTTCTATAATGTTCCTGCCCTCCATGCAAAGCCAAGGCCAATTGGTCGCGCGCGGAACCTATCGCCTGTTGGCAAGCCATAATTTTTCCACCTGCCCCCAAGCGCGGGTTACATGTGGATGTGATGACCGTTGGCCAAAACCGGAAATCTGGATCATTGAATGCAAATCCAGTGTTGAGGATTTGACCTGCGCTCAAAACGGACAGGTTATCTGGAATGGGCGGATCGGTTAAAATCTTTTACCGATTCAAGCGCCGTACGAAAATTTAGCCTTTTGGGATAATGGTCCGGGCTTTGCGCGCAGCGGCCATCAGCTCCTCGGCAATTTCCTCGGCTTCCTCAGGGTCAAAATCCAGCGGCAACTGAATATCGGGTGTTTCCAGATATAACCGTACCATGCCTTGATCGGTTGGCCCAATTTGCAGATTCGCCGCAATTTCGCTTTGCTTATTGATGCTCATGTAACTGCCCTTTGTTTTGCAGCCCTGCTAGCGCGCAAAACGATGCATTGCAAGGCAAATGGGCGAACTCTGGGCTTGCAATCACAGCTTTGCGGCTGTAATCCACCCGCACGGTGCCGGCGTAGCTCAGTAGGTTAGAGCGCTTGATTGTGGATCAAGAGGCCCCCTGTTCAAATCAGGGCGCTGGTACCATTAA
>CAZCDC010000094.1:0-8266 GCA_964497195.1 uncultured Rhodobacterales bacterium
TTGCTCGGCGGCTTTGGCGGCGGCAAATTCGGCATAGATTTCATCATAATCCTTGGCCCGCGCACCCGGGCTGCGCTTTTCCGGCATATGGCGTGCGATATCCACAAATTTTAACATCGGTTGCTTAGCCATGGTAATCCCTTATTTTCTGTCCGAACATCGTGTGTAACCGTAGATACAACCATCATAAAGACAGCAACACTGACCTAAATACAAGTTTTTACCACATCGTATATCAATTTCACTACCTTTTCGTTGAATTTAGGTCAGCACGTGATGCCTTCTTTCCGGATTGTTTGAAATTTCAGGTTTCAAGCTGTCCGAATCGATTAGCAGGCCAAGTTGTTGAAATCAGCGCTTGCACTACGGGTAAATCTTGCAATGATGCGATATGACAACTGATCAAATACTTCTCTTTAGCCTGTTCGCAGGCGTTTTCGGTATGCTTTTATGGGGCAAATGGCGCTATGATCTCGTGGCGTTTTCGGCGCTATTGATCGCCCTTGTCCTTGGCCTTGTGTCCACGGATCAAGCGTTTTCGGGGTTTGGCCATCCGGCCACCATAATCGTGGCGCTGGTTTTGGTGATTTCACGCGGTTTGCTAAATTCTGGCGCAATAGATCTGGTGACAAAACGTATGGTTTCGGCGGGCCGATCGGTCTCAAACCATATTATTGTCATGAGCGGCGTTGGCGCAGTTTTGTCAGCCTTTATGAACAATGTCGCCGCCATGGCTTTGTTAATGCCGGTGGATATTCAAGCCGCGCAAAAAGCCGGACGTACCGTGCGAAAAACCCTGATGCCGCTGTCTTTTGCCACAATTTTGGGCGGCATGGTCACGCTGATTGGGACACCACCCAATATCATCATAGCCTCGTTTCGCGAACGTGCAGTGGGTGAGCCTTTTGGCATGTTTGATTTCGCCCCCGTTGGCCTAACGGTGGCGATTGTCGGTATCTTATTTGTCTCCACCATCGGCTGGCGGCTGATGCCAAAACGCGATAACGAGAAAAAAGACAGCGCTGATTTCATGGCCTCAGAGGGCTATGTCGCAGAGCTGGTCGTGCCGGAAAAATCAAAATCCATCGGTAAAATGGTGCGGGAACTTTATGATGATGCTGACAAGGATGATATAGCCATATTGGGTGTTGTGCGAAACGGCATTCGTCTTGGCGGATTTAGCGCGCGCACGATTTTACGGGCCAATGATATTTTGATTGTTGATGCCCATGTTGAGGATATCGACCATTTTCGCGGCTCCGTTGAGCTGGAATTTTTTGGCGAACAACCCACAGGGGATACCGTTACCGGCGGGTTAAAGCTGATGGAAGTAGCGGTGCCGGCTGATGCGCGCATTGTTGGCCGCTCAGCGATTTCGCTGCGGTTACGGGCGCGGCGCGGCATTGCTCTTTTGGGGATTTCGCGCCAAGGTAAACAGCTTGAAAAACGTGTCCGGCATACAAAAATCAAGGCCGGCGACATTTTGCTTTTGCTTGGCCCCCATGATGAGCTGCCCGATGTGGTCAACTGGCTTGGCCTGCTGCCGCTGGCTGATCGAGGCCTGAATGTCACTCAACATAAACGTGCCTATCTGGCGATCGGCATTTTTGCGGCAGCGATCGTGGTTTCAGCCTTTGGCTTGTTATATCTGGCCACGGCTTTGGCCATTGTTGTGGTTGCATTTATTGTGCTGGATATCGTGCCGATCCGCAGTGTTTACGAAAATATTGAATGGCCGGTGATTGTGCTGCTGGGCAGCATGATACCGCTGGGGGTTGCGTTGGAAAATTCGGGCGGCACCGGCATGATTGCAGAAGGCATTACCAATATCACCGACGGCCTGCCTGCTTGGGCGGTTCTGACGGTGCTGATGATTGTGGTTATGACCCTCTCGGATGTGCTAAACAACACCGCCACTGCGGTAATTGGCGGGCCAATTGCGCTGGATGTTGCAAACCAGCTAAATGTAAACCCTGACCCGTTTTTAATGGCTGTTGCCGTGGCCGCAAGCTGCGCATTTCTGACCCCGATTGGCCACAAAAACAACACGCTGATCATGGGACCGGGGGGCTATAGCTTTGGCGATTATTGGCGCACAGGGCTGCCATTGGAAATTCTGGTTGTCGCGGTTGCGGTGCCGATGATTCTGATTGTTTTTCCACTATAAGCCACACAAATTTATCGATCTGTTTATGGAAAACACCGGTCCGACAACAAAACTGCTGCCTGACCACAGGCCATACGTAAATGGCGGCTCTGGAACGATCCGGAACATAACTGGATTTGTGACGGTTTTGGCTTGAGGCGCCGCCCGTTTTGCTGTCTATTTACAGCGAACTTTACCGTAAAAGAACCATGTTTCAAAACACCGATAAACCTAAATTAGAAATACTGTTGCCGATTTCGTTGCTGTTATTGCCAGTTTTGATGCAGCTCTTGCCGCTGGTGGTTGAGACCCCCCCTCGCCGTGGCTTGTATTATACGCCAACTATCATCCAACTGTTTAAAGTTGCCGTGATTTTATTTGTAATATCAACGGGCGTCACAAAAAACACCCAACGCCCCCTGCCCAAACCGATGCTGGTTGCGGCGCTGGTTCTGGTGGCTGTTATCATTTACTCCACCCTGTTTCGGGCGCAAAACGTCACATATTCAGCAGAGAAAATTCTTGACCTCGTGTCGATTATTCTGCTGGCAATCCTTTGCAGCTCTCTATTTGAGAAAAGCCGGATAAACCTTGCTGCCCTGTGCCTCGTTGCGATTTTTTGGTCGATTGTGATTGCCATTCCGGTGATGGCAATTCTGTTTATCCTCCAACTGCCAGAAAACAACCTTTGGCCAAATTTTATGCCCGGTTTTACGTTTGTCCGCATTTATGGCTTTGCTTTGGCAGCTGCGATTGCGCTTGGTATCGGGTTGCTAACCTTCGAAAAACCAGCACAATTTGCCCCCAAAATCCTAATCTTGCCCGCATTGGTTTTGCTCTGGGCGGCTTTGTTCTGGAGCAGCACACGCGGTGGAATATTTTCACTCATTGGCGTAAACGCGGTCTTTTTTATTGCCTTCCCGAAATTCAGACGCGCCGCACTGATCGGCATGGCTATGATGGTTCTTGGCGCCGGGATTTCAATTTTTATCCCTGCACCCTCAGATGCTTACGGTTTTTTTAATGCATTTAATGACAGTTTTCAGGCCGATTCAGCCAATCGGTTTTCTGCTGGGCGGGTTGAAATGTGGCAAATTATGCTGGGGCAAATCGCGGATAAACCGTTTTTTGGCTATGGCTATGGCCAAACCACCCTTTTAACCCCGCAGGGCAGCCCCCCCCGCGCCCATACCCATAATATTGTGATTGAGGCGGCGCAATCATGGGGCTGGATCGGCGCCATTGCTGCGGGATATCTGATTTTACATAGCTGGCTGCGCGGGTTGATAAAAACGTGGCAAAGCAAAGCCGAGGAAAAACTCCCGGCGTTTTTTCTGATCAGTGTTATGGCGGTTTTTGCTTGGGTGGACGGCGTATATTTCTATTACCAATCGCTTATTCCTATAGCGATTTGTGTGGCGGTGGTGATGGCAAATTCACGTCTTGATCGCCGCAATTAGAAATTCTTTGTTGCCATCCCCGCCAAGAATAGGGCTTTCGGCCTCATGCAGAACTTCCCAACCGGATTTGGTCAAAAAATCTCTTATGTCTTGCCGGCATTTCTGCTGCGCAGCCGCGTCCCGCACCACACCCGACTTACCGATATGCGCACGTCCAACCTCAAATTGTGGTTTTATCAAGCCAATAAAAATTGCCCCGGAACGCGCCAGAGCCAGCGGTACAGGCATTGCTTTTGTCAGGCTGATAAAGCTCACATCCGTGACAATCCAGTCCACATCCGGCACCACCCCTTCAGGGATGTTTTTGGCGTTAATCCCTTCAAGGTTCACCACACGCACATCATTTGCGATGCGCGGGTGAAGCTGCCCATGCCCCACATCCAGCGCATAAACCCGCGCGCCTCCGGCTTGCAAAATCACTTCGGTAAAGCCACCTGTAGACGCGCCGACATCCAGTACAATTTTGCCTTTGGGCGACAGGTTAAAATGAGTTAAGGCATGGGCCAGTTTCAGGGCTGCACGCGATACATACGGGTTTGGATTTTCTGTCACGCTAAGGATCTCGTCTTCAATATTCTGTGACGGTTTTTTTGCGGGCCTGCCATCTACAACCACAACCCCAGCAGAAATCAGCGCCTGCGCTCGGGCACGGCTATGGGTTAGCCCCGCTGCTACCAATGCCAGATCAAGCCGCATAAAACACCTCTATTCCGCAGCTTCTGCGCCAATAAACCCGCCGGATTGGCGGTTCCAGAAATTAGCATATCGCCCACTCAAGGCCAATAATTCATCATGGCTGCCTTGTTCAACAATTTGCCCATTATCCAGCACGATAATGCGATCCATCTGGGCAATTGTCGAAAGGCGATGCGCGATCGCGATCACGGTTTTACCCTGCATCAGGGTTTGTAATGTGTCTTGAATGGCGGCCTCGACCTCACTATCCAATGCTGATGTCGCCTCGTCCAGCACCAAAATTGGCGCGTCTTTCAGAATTGCCCGCGCAAGTGCCACGCGCTGGCGTTGCCCACCCGAAAGTTTCACACCGCGTTCGCCCAGAAATGCGTCATATCCCTTGCGGCCTCTGTGGTCCTCAAGATCAAGAATAAAGTCATGGGCTTCGGCTTTTGCGGTTGAGGCAAACAACGCATCATCATCTGCACCCGGACGCCCATAAAGAATATTGTCACGCGCGGAGCGGTTAAACATCGCGGTTTCTTGGGTTACCATGCCGATATTTCTGCGCAGCGATTTTTGCGTAACTTTGGCAATATCTTGGCCGTCTATCAAAATACGGCCGCTCTCGATATCATAAAGGCGCAAAAGGCTGGCAACCAAGGTGGATTTCCCTGCGCCTGACGCCCCGACAATACCCAGTTTTTCACCGGCCCCAATCCGCAGGTTGATATTATTAATCCCGCCAATTTTGCGCCCATATGCAAAGCTGGTATTGTCAAATTCAATGCTGGCATTTTTAACAGTCAGCTCAGCCGCATCCTCTGTATCAACCAGATTATGAGCAGGGGTCAGGGTATTCATGCCGTCTTCAATTTCGCCAATATTGGAATAAATCTGCATCAACGTAAAACTTACCCAGCCAACCATTTGCCCCAACCTGATCGAAATCGCACCAGCGGCGGCGATATCACCCTCGGAGGCCAAACCAAGTGTCCATAAATATGCAGTGCCGCCAATCATCGACGCGGGCAATATCCCCGCCAAGGTCATCAGCACTGCCCGAAATGAAACAGACAGCGCCCCCCAATGCAGCGATTTTTGGCGTAAAAGTTCGATGGCTTCGTGGGTTGCGGCATCCTCATGGCTATCATGGGCAAATAATTTGACCGTTTTGATATTGGTGATTGTGTCAACCAACTGGCCGGTTACAGCAGCGCGAGCATTGGCGCGAGCTTTGGCGCGGCTACGGGCGCGGGGCAAAAACCAGCGGATCAGGAAATAATAGGCAATGCTCCAAACCACCAAAACCAGCGCAATGCGAAAATCAATCGACAGCACCAGCAGAAATGACGCAATAACCGAGACAATCGCAAAGGCGCCAACATTCACGCCCTCAACCACAACCTCCGATATTGCCCGCGCGACTTGGTTTTGTTTTGTCGCAATCCGCCCGGCAAAATCATTATCGAAAAATTCAACCGAATGGCCAAGCGTCCAGCGTGATATGCGCGACAGCACCATCGCAATGGTATTTGGCCCCAGAACATACATGTTGAACAAAGCGCTGATGCCCATCAGCACCGGGCGCAACAGCACAAAAAACCCGACCAACAACGCCATCAAGCCAAGATTATCACCCATAAAGTTTGCCGGGCCGCTAGACACCACCGCGTCAATAACCATGCCCAGAATGACGGCGGTAAAGGCCTCCAACGTGCCAACAGCGCCGGTTAGAATACAGGCAATTACAATGACCGGAAAAGTGCCGCGAATGGCCCAGCCGAAAAACCTACCTAAAGTTTGCGGCGGCGGGCCGCTTGCAGCAACATATGGCTTGATAAGGTCTGCTAGTTTCAATTTATTTCCTTAAAATTCAGTATCAATAAACCCACCGGATTGACGGTTCCAAAATCCTGCATAAAGCCCGTTCAGCGCCAGCAACTCCTTGTGTGTGCCTTGCTCGGCAACACGGCCAGAATCCAGTACCACAATCCGGTCCATCTGGGCAATTGTTGAAAGCCGATGCGCAATTGCAATCACGGTTTTGCCTTGCATCACGCCATAAAGCGTATCCTGAATGACGGCCTCTACCTCGCTATCCAATGCAGATGTCGCCTCGTCCAGCACCAGAATTGGCGCGTCTTTCAGGATAACCCGTGCAATAGCAATACGTTGTCTTTGGCCGCCCGACAGCTTGACGCCGCGCTCGCCAACCTGCGCAGCGTAACCCGTATTGCCATGCGGGTCTTGCAGGTTTTGGATAAATTCATCAGCCTCGGCGCGTTTGGCGGCAATCAACATTTCAGCCTCGGTTGCGTCCGGTTTGCCATACAGAATGTTGGCGCGCACAGAACGGTGCATCAAGGAGCTATCTTGGGTGACCATGCCGATCTGGCTACGCAGGCTGTCTTGGGTCACATCTCGCACCGATTGGCCGTCAATCAGAATTTGGCCGTTTTCCGCATCGCGAAACCGCAAAAGCAGATTAACAAGGCTGGATTTACCAGAGCCGGAACGCCCGACCAGCCCAACCTTTTCGCCAGCCTTAAAGGTCAGGTTTATGTGGTCCAGCCCGCCCACGCCTTTGCCATAATGATGCGACAGGTCGCGCAGCTCAATCTCGCCTTTGGTCAGGTTCAGGTCGGGCGCATTATCAGCATCGGTTACGGAATGAGGCACCGCGATGCTTTGCAAACCCTCGCGCATCACGCCTGCATGTTCAAACATCCGCACTGTCACCCACATGATCCAACCGGTCATGCCGTTCAAACGGATGGTCAGGGCGGCGGCCGCTGCGACCTCGCCAACCGAAACCGTGCCCTGTGACCACAGCCAGATCGCGGGGCCAATCACGCCCACCATCAACAGCCCGTTCAGGCTGGCGAGATTAAACGTCAGTTTCGTCATCAGGCGCAAAAACCGCAGAAACCGCAGCCGGTGGCGGCGCATGGCCGACAGTGCATAGGCCTCCTCGCGCTTGCCATGGGCAAACAGCTTTACGCTTTCGATATTGGCATAAGCATCAACAATGCGCCCTGTCACCAATGATTTGGTTTCGGACATTTTTTCCGAGGCTGAGGCAACTTTGGTGGCGATGCGTTTTACAAAAATGATATAAACCACCAGCCAGATCGCCATCGGCAAAGCCAGCCGAATATCGATTGTGGCCAGCACCAAAATAGCGCCCAAAACATAAGTAGCCGCATACCAAATGCCCTCGAGCGCCATATAGGCACTGTCCTCCACCGCCGGCCCCATCTGCATAACGCGGTTGGCAAGCCGCCCGGCAAAATCATTTTGGAAAAACTCGGAGGACTGGCCAAGCATATGTTTATGGGCGCGCCAACGGGCCTGTTCCTGCATATTCCCGGCCAGGGTTTGTTCCAAAAACAGATGGTTTGACGTGATGATAAGCGGCCGAAAAAACAGCACAAAAAGCGCGGCGATCAGCAATTCAACGCCGTGCATGGCCCACATGTTTTCCGTGCCTGCCGCGTTCATCATATCAATAATACGGCCCGAATAAAAAATCAGCCCGCTTTCCATGATCGCCGTTAAAACACCCAGAAACGCCATAACCGGCAGCCATTTGCGAAACGGATAAAGCTGGGTTTTGATGTATTCCCACAGGGTTGCGGGCGGGGTTTTATTGTCAAAATCCGCGTAAGGATTGATCAGGTTTTCGAATTTTTTAAACATGGGTTGGCCTTTCTTTGGCCGGAATTTTTATAAAATGAAGTGCAGCGGGCCGATGGCCCCGAATCCGAGGGCCTCAGAGGCTGTAAAATTTAGACCGGATTGTTCGCATTGCACGTTCTCCACCATGTTGGTTGTATGATTTATATTGGGCAATTATGTCGCAGTCAACATTGCGACAGGCAAAACATTGTACCCGATACATTGTTGGGTACTATACCCGTTCCAGCGCAATCGCGATGCCTTGTCCGACGCCAACGCACATGGTTGCCAATGCGTAACGCCC
>CAZCDC010000095.1:0-7786 GCA_964497195.1 uncultured Rhodobacterales bacterium
TATCTTATTGTTTCGGCAACGACCAGTTTCGACCTGGCACTTGCTATGGCATCTGTCGTGGTACTGGCCGTGATGAGCGTCATTCTGTTTCAGACGGTGCAGATTGTTCAACGGATCTGGCTGCCGTGGTCAATCAAGGCAAATACGCTTGGTTGAAACCGCATTTGAACGGCCTTTTGGTTTCATAAAAGGGCTAGGCAACGGTTTTGGGTTTCCTCAGCTCTTGTGCGCAGCCAGGACAGAATATTCTCAAAGTCTTTATTTTTGGTGCGTTCAGACTGGTATACAATGTAGAATCCAAATTCTGAGGTTATGATCAGGTCGGTAAACCGGACCAGATCCCCATCAACCAAAGCTTTTTCAATCTGGTGCAACGCCCCGATAGCGACCCCCAAACCTGATCGGCAGGACCGCAACAACATTTCGTAGTCGTTCAGCAGTTGTGGGCGTTTGGTGATCAGAGTCTCAATTTCAAAATGCTTGCCCCAGGTTGCCCAATCCATCCACGGGTCAATGAACTCGGACATTTGCAATAGATTGGTGTTTCTGAATAATTGCTCCGGAGCAAGGCGCGAAAAGCTGGCAAACGCTTTTGGTTCGCAAACCGGGAAATAGATGTCACTAAAAAGCAGTTCTGACGTCATTCCCGGCCAACTCCCATTTCCATACAGAAACGAAATGGTGTTCTGGTCGTCGTCAACCGTCGCCGTGTTTTCCTGTGCCTGAATCGTGATGGAATAATCGGGAAATGCGTGTTGCAAGTCCTGCAATACAGGCACCACAAAAGATGTCAGAAATATCGGCTGCGACCGCAAAACAAAACCCTTTTCCTGCGCCCCAAGTCTTATCTCATTGACCGCGGCTATGATTTTCTCGAACGAACTGTTGGTTGCCTCGAACAACATCTGGCCCTGATCGGTAAAGCGGATGTTGTTGCCGCGGCGCACAAACAGTGGCCTGCCAATGTGTTGTTCCAGGTTTCGGATTTGTCGGCTTATGGCTGGTTGACTGACGTTGAGTTCGCTGGCTGCCCTGGTGAAATTCATATGTCTGCCCGCGGCCTCAAAGGCAATGAGCGCGGAAGGGCTTCCTACATGTTTGCGGATATTCTCCATAACTTCAGATTATGACAAGGCCAAAATTTTAGTCAATGGTAAAACGCACAACCATGGTCGATAGTTGAGCTGACAGGTTGAAAAAAGGGAGTTTTTTTGATTCTGGACTTGTTTCTCTGGAATGCCAAACAACACAGGTAGCTAAAAATGCGATCATTTGTTCCCTTCGGAAACCCTTGGAAAATGCCAATTCCGGTCCCCTATTCGTTTTTGGTGAGGGATGGAAATCTGGCGTGGACATGCGGGCAGATTCCGGTGGACATGGCGTCACAGGTGTTGGCACCTTCGGATCTGGTTGAGCAAACCAATATTGTCTGTGATTACATCGAAACCATTTTGGCGCGCGCTGGTTTGACGGCGGCTGGTTTGGGAAAACTGGTTCTCTATTATGTTGACAGAACCCCAGGTGATTCAGAGAGGATGATGGCGTGTTGCCGGTCCCGGTTTGGTGATCAGCCGGTGCTTGTGCCGGTTGCCGTGCCGTATTTCTATTTTGATCACATGCTTCTTGAGGTGGACGCCTTCGCCGGGGTTGAAAATGGACGATCCATTGTAAAAACCGCAGGTAATGCAACGGTACGGCTGAAAGACGGCGGGGAACATTGCTGGGTGTCCTTGACGGTTGACCCTGACAATTTGGAACAGGGTCGGACGGTCCTGGATGCGACCCTGTCCGAAGCCGGAATTTCACCGCTCCACCGACTGAGCGAACATTGGGTTGCCGCCAAATCTGCCACAACACACCTGTCACAGATTGCGCAAAACCTGGCGCGATGTGGGTTGATCGCGGATCAGGGGGCGTTGGTTAAGAGTCATGACAAATCTGCCGATCTGATAGGGGAATTCACCTATGTAAAAAGCCCTACAGGAACGGTTGACGAAAGCGTTCAGGACAGCAGCGGTGTCCGGTTGGTCAAACGCAGGATCGGGCGGTCCAGCTGGTTCAGCATCCGGTCAACAGATGCCAGCCTGTCAATCGTTGAACAGACCCGTAAAATTGTGTCCGCTCTTGGCAATGCGCTGGACGTGGATGGTATGAATTTCAATGCGGTTGTAAAATCGACCACCTATTATGCCGGGGGAAGCACGGATGCGGAACTTTTTGAAAATATGACCATTCGCAATCACTGTTACGCGACGCCGGGGCCAGCCTCGACCGGGCTACCGGTTGCGGGGTTTGCCAATGATGAAAGCCGTATTATCGTGGATGTGATTGCGCTGGCCGATTTGCCTGAAAATGGCAAAACAAATTCTGAACATAGGGGGCGGCTATGATGGATCACAAGGAAACAACACGCGCAAGGTCGGTCGATGCGAATTGGCCCGTCATTGCACATACCGGGTTGTCAGAGGGGAAATTCCATCGCCCGGCGATTGGCCTGATCGAGCTGTCCACCGAGGTGCTGATGAGCGCTGAAATCAGGGCGTTTTTACCCGATTGTGATGTCGGAATCTATACCAGCCGGGTTGAATTTGGCGATGATGCCGACATCAAGGGCCTTGCCGCGATGGAGCCGCACATCAATGCCGCAGCAAATTTGTTGCCGGACGGCGAATATCTTGATGCGATCGTCTATGGCTGCACTTCGGGAAGCATGGTTATTGGCCCCGAACGTCTGAACGAATTGATATCATCGGCACGGCTTGGGTTGCCGGTTTTCAATCCGATCTCGGCGGTCATTGCCGGGTTGCAAGCGATGAACCGGCGCAAAATTGCAATTGTCACGCCGTATCCACAAGAAACCAACCGCGTCGTTGCGGCGTTTCTGGCGGGGCGGGGCATTGAAATCGTCAGCGGGCTGACTTTCGACATTCTGAGCGGTTACGACATGTCGCGGCTTAGACCGGCCGACTTGTTTGATGCCGCGATAAAGGCAGATACCCCAGAGGCCGAGGCGATTTTCATTTCCTGCACGGCGTTATTGGTAAGTCCGGTACTGGAGGATATTGAACGCAAAACTGGAAAACCCGTGGTCACCAGCAATCAGGCCCTTGCGTGGCAATGCAGTGAGACGGTGAAACTGATACGCAACGACGGGCGGGGCGGAGAATTGTTTAATCACAGGTTCAACTCGGCTGGATAGAAAGCAAAGCATTAGGAAATACGATCATGAATACGAAAATCACCGGGCAAATCCCATCTTCGGCGCGGGTTGTCATTGTCGGAGGCGGAATCATCGGCACGTCAATTGCCTATCATCTGGCCCATATGGGGTGCAGTGACGTGGTTCTGCTAGAACGTGACAGCCTGACATCCGGCACAACCTGGCATGCGGCGGGGTTGATGGTGACGTTTGGCAGCACCTCGCAAACCGCTACTGAGTTACGCAAATACAGTCGCGATCTGTATGGCAGACTGGAGGCGGAAACCGGCTTGGCCACGGGTCTTAACCAATGCGGTTTCATTGAAGTGGCAACTGATCAGGACCGGTTGGAAGAGTACCGGCGCATCGCGACATTCAACCGGTATTGCGGCGTCGATGTGCAGGAAATTTCACCAAAACAGGTGCAGGACCTGTTTCCTATCGCACGGGTTGATGATGTTTTGGCCGGGTTTTACGTCAAGGATGACGGCCGCGTTAATCCGGTGGATGTGACAATGTCGCTGGCCAAAGGCGCGCGAATGCAGGGCGTTAAGATCGTAACCGGGGTCTCCGCAACAGGGGTGACGCAAAGCGGCGGTAAAATTACCGGTGTTGTTACCGACCAGGGGACTATTGCCTGTGAATTTGTGGTTAATTGTGCCGGCATGTGGGCGCGTCAGTTTGGCGAAACCCACGGCGTTGTCATCCCCAATCAAGCGGCAGAACACTATTATCTGATTACCGAAGCCATCAAGGATATCAGGTCAGATTGGCCGGTTCTGGAAGACCCGTCGCATTACGGATATTTCCGGGAAGAAGGCGGCGGGTTGATGGTTGGCCTGTTTGAACCCGAAAGTGCGGCGTGGAAAGTTGACGGAATTGCGCAGGACTTTTCCTATGGTGAGATCGAACCGGATTGGGACCGTATGGGACCTTACTTGGAAAAATGCATGAGCCGGGTTCCCGTCAGTCTTGAAGCCGGGGTCAAAAAGTTCTTTTGCGGCCCGGAAAGCTTTACCCCCGATCTGGCACCTGCCTTGGGGGAAGCGCCTGAAATAAAAAACTATTTTGTCGCTGCCGGGTTGAATTCAATCGGTATTCTGTCGGCTGGCGGCATTGGCCGGATAATGGCGCATTGGATGTTGAACGGGTCACCGGATGTGGATGTTACCGGGTTTAACGCCGACCGGTTCCGCCCTCAGCAGGCCAATCCTGAATACCGCCGTGCGCGCACCAAAGAAACGCTGGGGAATGTGTACAAATGCCATTATCCGACCAAAGCATTTGAGAGTGCACGTGGAGCAAAACGATCAGCGTTGCATGATCGTCTTGCCGCTGCGGGGGCGTATTTTACCGATGTTAGCGGATGGGAAGCCCCGGCGTGGTTTGCGCCAACTCCGCAAGAGGCCAAAGTTGACGCATTGTCATTTGGGCGGATGAATTGGTGGCCCTGGTGGCAGGCAGAACACAAGGCCTGCCGCAATGCCGTGACCCTGACCGATATGAGCATCATGTCGAAATTCATGGTTCAGGGGCGCGACGCTGGTCGGGTTCTCGATTACATATCGGCCAATCGGGTTAACGAGGCGGCAGGGCGGATCACCTATACCCAATGGCTGAACCCAAACGGCCTGATTGAGGCCGATGTGACGGTGATCAAGCTGGATGAGACCAAATTCATGGTTGTGGTCACGGATACCATGCATGGCCATGTCGAAACCTGGCTGCGCCGTAATATCCCCGACGACGCCCATGCCATTGTAACCGATGTGACCGAAGGCTTGACGCAAATCAATATCCAAGGCCCCAACAGCCGCGCGTTGTTATCGGCACTTACGCACGTCGATCTGGGCAATCAGGCGTTTCCGTTTCGCACCGCCCGCGACATTGATCTGGGATTGGCCAGGGCGCTGTGCGTGCGCATCACTTATGTCGGAGAGTTGGGCTATGAGCTTTATATTCCCTGCGGGTTTGCCACATATGTATACGATCTTTTGGTTGCAGAAGGGGTATCACACGGTTTGAAACATGCCGGATTAACCGCCTTGGGCAGCCTGCGCATGGAGAAGGCCTATCGCGACTATGGGCATGATATCGACAATACAGATGATCCGTTCGAAACCGGATTGGGCTTTGCCGTGGCCGTCGACAAGCCCGGTGGTTTCATCGGGTCCGAGGCGGCAAAAGCCCAGAAAGCAGCGAGGCCTTATGGCCGCCGGTTGGTGCAGGTTCTGGTCACTGATCCAGACCCGGTTTTGTGGCACGCCGAGGTCGTTTTGCGGGATGGCAAACCTGTTGGGTATCTACGTTCAGCCAGTTACGGCCACACATTGGGCGGGGCGGTTGGCCTTGCCATGATCGACGGGAACGGCACGAATGTGACGTCAGAATATTTGAAGACCGGCACATGGGAAATTGAAATCGCGGGTAAAATATTTCCCTGCATCTGTTCCCTAAGCCCGATGTATGATCCGAAAATGGAGCGTATCAAAGTGTAAGCAAAGCCCTGCCGAAACCTTTGATTTGGCTTGGTTTTTGAAAAATGAACAATAACGGGATGGGAAAAAACAATGGCATTTTATGACGGGCTTTTTAATGCATTCGGGCTGCGCGAATGGTGTGATGGCGACGGGACCGAGGCTGGCATCATGACAATGGAACAACTGATGGCGCAGGCCAAAGGCACTGACGCTGATGCCGCGGGGCCGTTGTTTCCGTTTCCATCGCTGGATAATCTGCACATGGCGTGCAGTGAATTCCCGCGCACCCGTGAAATGACCGCCGGTGTCGAAAATGCATTTTTGAGTATCAAGGATGGGCTGAAACTTGTCCTTGATCCGCTGACACAGCCGCTTTCATGGCTGCTTGACGGTGCGCTTTATATCTTTACCGCGATGCCATGGTTTATCCTGTTGCCGCTTATTGTGGCGCTGGTCTGGTATGTGTCGCGTGCCGTGGGTGTCACCATTTTTGTGGCGCTCTCATTCCTGTTTCTCGGCTTTATCGACCACCTTGATCCAACCATTCAAACGCTGTCGATTATCTTTGTGTGTACAGGGCTTAGCGTGTTGCTCGGGGTGCCGATTGGCATTGCCATGTCAAAGTCGAACCCGTTGCAAAAGGTGATGATCCCGATCCTTGATTTACTGCAAACCCTGCCAAGCTTTGTTTATCTGATCCCGCTTATTTTTCTGTTCTCGGTGACGGAATCCAAACTCTATGGCATTGCGATCATCCTTTACGCGATTGTTCCGGTGATCCGCCTGACCGACCTTGGCATTCGGCTGGTTGATCAGGACGTGATCGAAGCTGCCAACGCATTTGGCATGAACCGCCGACAAAAACTGTTCGGTGTCGAAATCCCGCTTGCCCTACCCAATATCATGGCGGGCGTGAACCAGACCATCATGATGTCGCTGGCGATGGTGGTGATTGCCTCGCTGGTTTCTGCGCCGGGTCTGGGTGTTCTGGTGCTGCGTGGCATCCGCAATCTTGAACTGGGTGTTGGTCTTGTGGCTGGCCTTTGCATTGTTGTTTTGGCGGTGATCCTTGATCGCACGTCAAAGGCGGCTCTGGCCCGTGTCAATGTTTCCCATAGCAGTAACGGAGGTTGATCATGTCACAAACAAACACAAACACGCCTCAGGTCAGCATCCGCGGCCTTTACAAAATTTTTGGCCATGATCCACTAGGTGCCCTTGCCCTTGTGCGCGATGGAGTGGGCAAGCCGGAATTACTGGCCAATCATGGCAGGGTTCTGGGCTTGCAGGACATAAACGTCGATATGCAGGCCGGTGAAATCACTGTGGTGATGGGCCTGTCGGGGTCGGGTAAATCCACCCTGATCCGCCATCTTAACCGCCTGATCGAACCGACCGCCGGTGAAATCCTTGTTGATGGCGTCGATGTGATGAAACTCGGCGTTGAGGAATTGCGCCAGTTGCGTCAAACTAAAATGTCGATGGTGTTTCAGAAATTCGCGCTTCTGCCGCATCGCACGGTGTTGCAAAACGCCGCAATGGCATTGCAGGTGCGCGGAGCTTCGGTCGAAAATCAGGAAACCGAGGCGCAAAAATGGCTGACCCGCGTCGACCTTGATGGCTATGAAAACCACTTTCCGCACCAATTGTCCGGTGGGATGCAGCAACGCGTCGGCATCGCCCGCGCCTTAACGTCCAATAGCGACATCATGTTGATGGACGAGGCCTTTTCCGCCCTTGATCCACTGATCCGTACCGACATGCAGGACCTGCTGCTTGAACTGCAAACCGAGTTGCATAAAACCGTGATTTTCATCACCCACGATCTTGACGAGGCGCTTAAGCTTGCCGATCATCTTGTTATTCTCAAAGACGGCGCGGTGGTGCAGCAGGGCGAACCACAGAGCATCCTGTTGAATCCCGCCGATCCTTACATCGAGGATTTCGTTTCCGACATCAATCGCGCCCGTGTATTGCGGGTCCGCTCGATTATGAACCCGCAGGACAAAGGTGCTGATTACGCGGGTGATGTGGCGGGCAATGATACGCTTGAATCCCTGATTGCGCGGTCCGGTGGCGACACATCGCATAATTTCCGCGTTGTCGA
>CAZCDC010000096.1:0-7766 GCA_964497195.1 uncultured Rhodobacterales bacterium
TTTACGGTTGATTTTCGCTCGCCTGATTTGGCAACGATCAAAGCTATGGAAGACGCTTTTCGGAGCGGCGCCTCGCAAATTGCCGGCGCGATGGGCCTTGGCATAGTATTTGAAAAAGTCGGCGGTTTTGACCCTGTTACTTTTGACAAGGATTGCGTTACCGCCGTCCGCAACGCTGCAGAACGCCTCGGCCATACTCACCGAGATATCATTTCCGGTGCGGGCCATGATGCCTGTTGGATAAATCGTTCTGCTCCGACGGCAATGGTTATGTGTCCTTGTGTTGATGGGCTTTCTCATAATGAAGCAGAGGAAATATCCCAGGAATGGGCAGCGGCTGGCGCAAATGTTTTGTTTCATGCGGTTGTTGAAACTGCGGGAATCGTTGAATAAGGTCAGGGGCCAAGCCCCCGGGATATTTGGACGAAATAGAAGGTGAGAGAAGTATTATGACAGGATATGCGCTTGGTTTGTTGGTGGCAGTTGCGGGCTGCGCTGAGCTGTCCAGTGAAATCCAGGTTATTTCGCAAAACTCTTGGGATTGGCAGCTAAGTGAACCATTCAATTTGACTCGAAATGTATCAATTTTTGATACTGACCCGGATTCTGTAACCGCAGCGCAGGTAAGGGCGATGAACGCGCGGGGAATTAAGACTATTTGTTATGTAAGCGTCGGGACGGTTGAGAATTATCGTGATGATGTGGGTGTTTTCCCAAATAGCGTTATAGGGCGCACATATGGTGATTGGCCTGACGAGAAGTTTCTCGACATTCGACAATTGGACATTTTATTACCGATCATGACTGCGCGGTTTCAACGCTGCAAAGACATGGGTTTTGATGCGATTGAACCGGATAACATGGATGTTTATAATAATGATTCCGGTTTTTCACTGAGTGAGGCGGATGGTGTGAATTACATTTTGGCTTTGGCTAAAGTTGCGCATGGCATGGGGCTTGAGATTGGTCAAAAGAATGTCAGCGATATTACGGATCAATTGGTAGACACGATGGATTTTGTGATCACGGAAGGGTGTTTTGTCGATGGATGGTGTGAAGAAGTGGCCGCTTATGCTCATTCAGGCAAAGATATTCTTGCGGCAGAATATACCGATTCGAACATTAACTGGCAAAATGCCTGCGCTTTTGCGCAGAATAACAACATTTTAATGATATTGAAGGATCGCGACCTAACGGCCGCGCTCCAGACTTGCCTATAGGGAGGGTGACATGACAAAAGTGATCAAAGGCGGCACTGTTGTGACCGCGGACCGCACGTGGAAAGCCGATATTCTGATTGAGGACGAGGTCATCAAGCAGATCGGCGAAAACCTGAAGGGTGATGAATATATTGATGCCGAGGGCGCATATGTGATCCCCGGTGGAATAGACCCGCATACCCATCTGGAAATGCCTTTTATGGGCACAACGGCGGCCGAAACGTTTGAATCCGGTACTTGGGCGGCGGCATGTGGCGGGACTACTATGTTGGTAGATTTCTGTTTGCCGGGGGCGGATGGCAGCATTAAAAACGCAATCAATGAATGGCACCGGAAGTCCGCGCCGCAAATTTGTTCCGACATTGGCTATCATATGGCCATCACCGGCTGGAACGAGGATGTACACCGCGAGATGGAAGATGCAGTGAAAATGGGTGTGAACTCATTCAAGCATTTCATGGCCTATAAGGGCGCATTGATGGTTGAAGATGATGAAATGTTTGCCAGCTTTGAGCGTTGTCGTGAACTGGGCGCATTGCCGATGGTACATGCCGAGAATGGTGATCTTGTTGATATCCTTCAGAAAAAATATATGGCGGAGGGGATTACCGGCCCCGAAGGCCATGCATTTTCCCGCCCTCCCGAGCTGGAAGGCGAAGCTGCTAACCGTGCGATTACCATTGCCGATGCTGCTGGCGTGCCGCTGTATATTGTGCATGTTTCTTGCGAACAGGCCCATGAGGCCATCCGGCGTGCGCGGCAAAAAGGTATGCGGATATATGGTGAACCATTGATTCAATTCTTGACGCTGGACGAGAGTGAATATTTCAACAAAGACTGGAACCACGCCGCGCGGCGCGTTATGTCGCCGCCGTTTCGCAACAAGGAACATCAGGCCAGCCTTTGGGCAGGTTTGCAATCAGGCAGCTTGCAGGTTGTGGCTACCGACCACGCGGCGTTCAGTACCGAACAAAAACGCGCAGGCATTGATGATTTTCGCCTGATCCCTAACGGGTCAAACGGGTTGGAAGAACGTCTGGCAGTGCTGTGGACCGAAGGTGTGGAAACAGGTCGTTTAACGATGAATGAATTTGTGGCAGTGACCTCAACCAATGTTGCAAAAATCCTCAATATCTATCCGAAAAAAGGTGCGTTGGTTGAGGGGGCGGATGCGGATATCGTGGTGTGGGACCCGAAAATCAGTAAAACAATTAGCCAGTCTAATCACCATTCGGTGCTTGATTACAACGTGTTTGAGGGTTTTGAAACCACAGCGAATTCGCGCTATACACTCAGCCGTGGCGAGGTGATTTGGGCATGGGGGCAAAACAGCCAACCCCAACCAGGGCGAGGAAGATTTGTGCCTAGGCCTGCTTTTCCATCAGCCCATACGGCCCTCAGTAAGTGGAAAGAACTGAATTCTCCGCGTAAAATAACGCGCGATCCCTTAAACATTCCGGCGGGGATATAAATCGTGAATGAAACTGTAATTGAGGCCAACAAGCTCGACCTGACTTTTCAAACCAATGACGGGCCGGTCCACGCCCTCAAAAATGTTAGTTTAACGATAAACAAAGGTGATTTTGTTAGCTTTATCGGGCCGTCTGGCTGTGGAAAAACTACGTTTTTGCGTGTGTTGGCTGATCTTGAACAGCCAACTGGGGGCACAGTGTCTGTGAATGGAATGACACCTGCTGAGGCGCGTAAAAACCGTGCATATGGTTATGTTTTTCAGGCGGCGGGTCTGTATCCTTGGCGCACCATTGCCGGCAATATCCGCTTGCCGCTGGAAATTATGGGCATTCCCAAAGCAGAACAGGCAGAACGAGTGCGCAAAGTGCTGGCATTGGTGCATCTGGAAGGGTTTGAGAAAAAATTCCCGTGGCAGCTATCCGGTGGGATGCAACAACGGGCCAGTATTGCGCGGGCGTTGTCATTTGACGCGGACATCCTGCTAATGGACGAACCGTTCGGAGCGCTAGATGAAATCGTTCGTGATCACTTGAACGAACAACTGCTTGAACTCTGGGCGGCCACCAACAAAACCATTGCGTTTGTGACCCATTCCATCCCCGAGGCGGTGTATCTAAGCACAAAAATTGTCATCATGTCCCCGCGCCCCGGTCGTGTTACAGAAGTCATCGAATCCACATTGCCGCGCGAACGCCCTCTGGATATTCGCGAAAGCAAAGAATTTCTGGATATTGCGCATCGCGTTCGGATCGGTTTGCGGGCTGGCCATGATGCATAAGCTAACCTATAATTTGTTGCCAATCGTAACAGTTGTTACGATTATTTTTGCGCTCTGGTATGCTTTTGCCATCGTTCTGAATAAAAACTGGGCGGATGATAAAGCCAAACGCGGCGGCTATGAACTGACATTTACTGAACTTGTTGCTGACACGTGGACCCAGAAAAAACCCCGTTTACCAACACCAAATCAGGTCGGGGCAGAGATTTGGAGCAGCACTTATGGCGTTGCTGCAAAGGTTTGGCAAAAGAAAGCCGACAAGGGGTTTTGGGAGCGTCTGCAACTGAGTGTCAGCAACAAAAAGAATCTTTTACGTCATGCATGGCTTACGCTCTCGGCAACGATGCTCGGGTTTTTGTTTGGCACAGGGCTGGGGATATTTCTGGCCGTCGGGATTGTGTATAACAAAGCCATGAATAATTCGGTCATGCCGTGGATAATCACCAGCCAGACCATTCCTATTTTGGCGTTGGCGCCGATGTTGATATTGTTGCTGAATGCAGGCGGAATTACGGGGATTGTGCCAAAGGCGTTTATCGCGGCCTATCTTAGCTTTTTTCCTGTTGTGGTTGGCATGGTTAAGGGTTTGCGCAGCCCCGATGCCATGCAGATGGACCTGATCCATACGTGGTCAGCCAGCAAATCCCAAACGTTTTGGCGGCTGCGGTTGCCGTCCTCATTGCCGTTTTTGTTTCCCTCGCTAAAGGTCGGGGTTGCGGCCTCGCTTGTGGGGGCGATTGTAGCTGAATTGACCCTTAGCCAAGATGGCGGGCTGGGCGCGCGCATTTTGCAGGCGAATTATTACGGCTCAACATTGCAAATCTGGTCAGCCCTGATCACAGCCGCGGCGCTGGCGGCGTGCCTTGTTGCACTCGCAGGGCTGGTTGATCGTAAAGTTAGTAAACGCATGGGGTTCCGCACATGATTTTAGCACTTTCATCATTGCTGGTCTGGGCCGCTGGTTGGGGTCTGAATATTTATATCTCGCGCCAAAAGCACACGCGCTGGACCACTCCGATTTCGGCTGCTGTGTTTGGCATCACCTTGATTATCATGTGGGAAATGCTGGCGCGCGGGTTAGAAGTATCGCCGATTATTCTGCCATTACCATCCGATATTGGCCCCAGATTTGTGAATTCAATTCCGATAATGTGGGCGGATTTTGTCCAGACCTTTATCAAAGGCGCCTTGAGCGGGTTTTTCATCGGGTGCAGCGCCGCTATCGGGCTTTCGGTATTGATTGACCGGTCGCCGTTTTTGCAGCGCGGTTTGTTGCCGGTGGGTAATTTTGTGGCGGCATTGCCGATAATCGGTATGGCGCCGATCATGATTATGTGGTTTGGGTTTGATTGGCAATCAAAGGCGGCGGTGGTGGTGGTGATGGTGTTTTTTCCGATGCTGGTTAATACGGTTCAGGGGCTGCAAGCCAGCAATCAAATCCAGAAAGATTTGATGCGGACTTATGCGGCGGGATATTGGCAAACCATGTTTGCCCTGCGCATTCCCATGGCCGCACCGTTTATATTTAACGGATTAAAAATTTGCACAACCCTTGCGCTGATTGGTGCAATTGTGGCAGAATTTTTTGGCTCGCCCACGGTGGGCATGGGCTTTCGGATTTCGACAGGGGCAGGACGGTTTGAGCTGGATCTGGTCTGGGCGGAAATTGTGGTTGCGGCGATGGCCGGTTCCGCGTTTTATGGTTTGGTAGTGCTTGGTGAACGAGCCGCCACATTCTGGCATCCTTCCATTAGAAAATAGGGTGCTTTCAACAAGGGAGAAGACAATGAAGTTTATTACAACAGGTTTGCTGGCAGGGGCGGTTTCGCTATCTGCATGGGCGGCAGCCGCACAAGACGAAGTAACGCTGCAACTCAAATGGGTAACCCAAGCACAATTTGCCGGGTATTATGTGGCGTTGGAAAACGGCTATTATGAAGATGAAGGCCTTGATGTCACCATCAAAGCCGGTGGCCCTGATGTGGCCCCCGCGCAAGTTATTGCTGGTGGTGGTGCTGATGTGGTGGTTGACTGGATGCCATCGGCATTGTCTGCGCGTGAAAACGGATTGCCGCTGGTGAACATCGCACAGCCGTTCAAGTCTTCGGGCATGATGTTGACCTGTCGGCGCGATGCGGGCGTTGCATCTACCGATGATTTTGCTGGCAAAACATTGGGCGTTTGGTTCTTTGGCAATGAATTCCCGTTTCTTAGCTGGATGGCCAAGCTGGGCCTTTCCACCGATGGCGGCGAAGATGGCGTAACGGTTCTTAAACAGGGCTTTAATGTTGATCCGATCCTGTCTGGTCAGGCGGCTTGTGTGTCCACCATGACTTATAATGAATATTGGCAGATCATTGATGCGGGCCTAACGCCTGAAGAACTGATCGTGTTCAAATATCAGGATCAAGGCGTGGCAACACTGGAAGACGGGCTTTATGTGCTGGAAGAAAATCTGGCTGACCCTGAATTTGCTGATCGTATGGTGCGTTTTGTGCGCGCGTCGATGCAGGGCTGGAAATGGGCTGAAGAAAACCCCGATGCAGCCGCTGCAATCGTTTTGGAATTTGACGAAACCGGCGCTCAGACCATCGAACACCAAACCCGCATGATGGGTGAAATTGCCTTGCTGACCGCTGGTTCTAACGGCACTTTGGACGTAGCAGATTATGAACGCACTGTTCAATCTCTGCTGGCGGGTGGCGATGATCCTGTGATTTCCATGGCGCCAACAGGCGCTTGGACACACGCAATTACAGACCTTGCGTTGAACTAAATCATTGGTTGAAAAAACTGACCTGCCCCGCCATATGTGTGGGGCAGGTTTTTTTACGGGAATTTTATGGACGCGCCGGTCAATTTTGCGGTTTTTATCACGCTGTCATTTGTGATCATTCTGGTTTCCGGGGTGAATATCATTCAATCGCTGACCCGCGCCATTGAAGCAAAATACGAATTTTCGGGCGACAGCCTGACCAAACGCAGCCGGCTAAAAGGTTTTTTGTTTTTCGGGTTCTGGGCGCTGGCGGCTGTGGTTAACTGGAGCTTTGCTTTTGACTGGTATCTAACCGGATCATCCCAAATCGCCTTTGAACGGTTGGGCGACAAGGCATACCTTATTTTCTTGTTACTGGAGGTGATATCCAGTGACTGAGTTTATTGACACCAAGCCCGCACCATGGGGCCGCAAGCGTAAGAAGATACAGGCACGGGCTGACGCGGTCAGTGATAATCGGCATTTTCCGTGCAATAATTGTGGCGCTGATTTGCGCTATCATCCCGGCGAATCCAAACTGGTTTGCACCCATTGTGACGCCAAGCAGGATGTGCCGCATATTGATGATGCAGCGGCGCAGGTTGAGCATTCTTATCTCGATCACCTGAAACATGACGGTAAAATGGCTGAGATCGAGGTGCAGTCACTGAATTGCAACACCTGTGGCGCCAGCGTTGAATTTAACCCAGATGAGCATTCCCGCCTTTGCCCGTTTTGCGATAGCGCCATCGTGGCCGATGTCAGCACCCAGCGCAAAATTGTGCCCCAAGGATTGTTGCCGTTTTCGGTGATGGAACGCCAGGCTCATGACCATATGAAAGCATGGCTGACCAGTCGCTGGTTTGCCCCCAACGGGTTTGAGGCCGAAGCGGCCAAGGAACATTTCAGCGGTATTTATGTGCCGATCTGGACCTATGACGCCGGAACCACGACCACCTATAAGGGCGAGCGCGGCCGCCGTGTGCGCTCCGGAAAACGCAGTTATACCCAATGGACAAAGGTTTCAGGCACCGTGCGCCAAGGTTTTGATGATGTTTTGGTATCAGGCACCCAATCGGTTTCGGCGGAATTCAAAGACGCGCTCGGGCCGTGGCCAATGCGCGAGCTGGAAACATATCAAACCGAATTTTTGGCGGGGTTACGTGCGGAAAATCACACAATCGGCATGGCAGACGGCTTTTACGAGGCGCAGCAATACATGCGAATGCGCATAACAATCGCCATTCGCCACGACATTGGCGGGTCGCGTCAACGCATTCATTCCAGCCAAACCGATTTTGGAAACCTGACCTTCAAACACCTGCTTTTGCCGGTCTGGATCACTCATTATTCATTGGGGTCAAAAAGGTATCGCCTGAATGTGAATGGCCGCACCGGCAAGGTTTACGGCGAGCGGCCGTTTTCCAAGCTGAAACTTTTGGGGGCTTCTTTTGTTGGCACTTTGGCGGCAATGGCAATTGGGTTAATTATCTCGTTGGCCAGCGGCGGTTATTAGAATCCTTCCAAAAACCGGCGTTAG
>CAZCDC010000097.1:0-7744 GCA_964497195.1 uncultured Rhodobacterales bacterium
TAAATGTGAAATTGCCTAGAGCATTAAGGTTGTGCTAGAGTGAAAACACTCTCAATATTATTAGGAAAACAATATGAAACGCAGAACATTTATAAAAACCACTGCCGTCACCGCTATCGCCGCCACCCTGCCCTTTGCGGCCCAAGCAGCCCAAACCCATCAGGTTACCATTGAGGGCTTTGCCTTTAGCCCCGCCAGTTTGGCCGTTAATGATGGCGATACCATCATTTTTACAAATGCAGACAGCGCGCCGCATACGGCGTCAGCTGATGACGGTTCTTGGGACACAGGTCGTTTAAACAGAGGTCAGTCTGGTGAAATTGCGGTCACGGCAAATATGGCAAGCGCTTATCACTGCAATTTCCATCGCAATATGAGGGCGGTTTTGACCGGCGTTTAAAAGATCGGTGCGTGGAAACCACACACCCTACAAATGTAGGGCGGGCTTCAGCCCGCCATTTCTTCCAGCCCCATCCATTCTTCTTCCGCAGCCGACAGCATCTCATGGCGCGCCACCAACGCATCCGATGCTTTGGCAAACTTCTCGGGCTGTTCGGAAAATAACGCAGGGTCAGCCATCAACCCTTCCAATTTGGCAATATCTGCCTCCAGCTTCGCAATCACTGCGGGCAATTCTTTTAGCCGATGTTCCTGTTTGAAACTCAGGCCGGTTTTGGTTTCAACTACCCGCGCCTCTGATGGTTTGGCCTTCGCCTTTACCGCCTTGATCTCGGCCATAACGGCCTTGCGCTGCGCTTGATAATCGCTCCAACCGCCAGCATAGACAATCGCTTTGCCATTGCCTTCCATGGCTATTGTTGTCGTCGCTACACGGTCTAGAAAATCACGATCATGCGATACTAGCAGAACAGTACCCGAATAATCGTCAATCAATTCCTGCAACAGGTCCAGCGTTTCAACATCCAGATCATTGGTAGGTTCGTCCAGAATAAGAAGGTTGCTTTCTTGCGCCATAATCCGTGCCAGCAGCAACCGCGCCTTTTCACCACCCGAAAGAGATTTGATTTTGGCGCGTGCCTGTGGCTCACTAAACAGAAAATCCTTAAGGTATCCAACAACATGGCGTGGCACACCCCGCACCATAACTTGGTCATTTTGCCCGATACACCCAGAATTGGGTCTTCAGTCAGAGCCTCCCACAGGGTTTGTTCGGGGTTTAGCGCGTCTCGGTTTTGATCAAATACGGCTTGCGAAAGGTTTGTTCCCAGCTTGATTATGCCGCTATCCGGTTCAATTTCACCCGTCAATATTTTCAACAAAGTCGTCTTGCCGGTGCCGTTTGGCCCCACCAAAGCAATGCGCTCACCCCGTGTGATTTTCAGGGTAAAATCGCTAATAATCTCGGTCTCGCCAAATGCTTTGGCAATATCGCGGGCATCAACCACCAGCTTGCCAGACTTTGGCCCAGCATCAAACGCCATTGCCGCCGTGCCGGTTTGCCGGATTTGCGCAGAGCGATCTGCGCGCATGTCATTCAAACGCCGCACCCGCCCCATATTGCGTTTTCGACGCCCAGAAATGCCCTCAACCGCCCAACGAGCCTCAGCCTTGATAAGGCGATTCAGCTTGTGGCGCTGCATGTCCTCGTCTTCAAAAACCTTATCGCGCCATTCTTCAAAATCGGCAAAGCCCTTGTTTTGGCGGCGCACCACGCCGCGATCAATCCACAGGGTTGTGCGGGTCAGGTTGCGCAAAAACGCGCGGTCATGGGAAATCAGCACAAAGGCCTTGCGAGTTTGCATAAGATGGCTTTCCAGCCACGCAATCGCGGTAATATCCAGATGGTTTGTCGGTTCGTCCAATAACATCAATTCAGCATCGGATGACAATATTTGCGCAATCGCCGCACGGCGACGTTCGCCGCCAGATGCTGCGTCACAACGGATATCAGGGTTCAGTTTGATCCCCTCCATGGCGATTTCAACTTTGTAATGATCCGCAATATCCAAACCGGCGCTGGCGAATTCAAACAGGGTTTCATAACCGCTAAAATCCGGCTCCTGCGCCAGATAGGTCACAGCAAAACCGGGCTGTAAAAACCGCCCACCGCCATCAACCTGCATGATGCCAGCCATCACTTTAAGCAACGTGGATTTGCCAGAGCCATTACGCCCAACCAGACAAATCCGCTCCCCTTCATGCACGGTTAAATCAACCCCGTTAAACAACGGGTTGCCGCCAAAGGTCAGCATAGTTTCGGAAAGGGTCAGTATCGGTGCTTGTGCCATAGCAGCCATATCGCGCGGACACACAAAAACGTCAACCCGCAATCCACATTGCCGCGATACACGGCCCTATTTCAGGGCCTCGATGCTAAGGGGCTCAATGCCCCGCAGCATCGACACTCCCGCAATGTCAAAGCCGATAGGTCAGCGCGCGGCGGATCAAAAATTCCAGCTCGACCAGCGGCGGCGGTATATCCCGCACAAATTGAACTGCACGATTCCCATCATAATCCAGCAAAGGCGCAATTTGACGAAAATCCTGCATGATACTGCTTTGGCAGTGGGTAAAAACCGCATACCCACCCTTCTTTGCCACCCCCAACCGAATGGTTGAACCAGACTTGCTGGGCGTTACATAAGCTGGTTGCCCCCATTTCAGGCATTCCTCCAGTATCCCAATTTTTGGATCACTGGCTGCGATCTCAAAAATAAGCGCTCTGATTTGCATCAAGGCTTTTCGTTCGGTTCGCGAAAACCGCTCAAACGCCTCTGCCACATCTTGGTTTTCGAAAGGAATAGTCATAACATCTGTTATCAGAACCCTCCTGACAATCCTTGTCAACAAGCAAGCTTGCATCTAACGAAACATCGTTTAGCCTTGCCAAAAACCGGAGCAATCATGGCGCAATTTGGCAAAAATATTCAGAACACTTTTTCGCCTCCAGTAATGGAAGCACGGCGTTGGATTGAAGGCGTGAAATTCCCAGAAAACCGCCCCTTGCTGAACCTGTCGCAAGCCGCACCTGTTGACCCACCTCCACTGGCCCTGCGCAAAGCAATGGCCGCGCATGTGTTTGAGGATGATAGTCATTTATATGGCCCCGTGCTGGGCCGCCCGGAATTACGCGCAGAAATAGCCACCCAATGGTCTGATATTTACGCAGGCGATATCCACCAAACCGATGTCGCCATTACATCGGGCTGTAATCAGGCATTTTGCGCTGCGATTTCTGCCATTGCATCTGCGGGTGACACCGTAATTTTGCCTACACCCTGGTATTTCAATCACAAAATGTGGCTTGATATGGCAGGTATCGAAACCCGTTTATTGCCCTGCGGTGAGGCCATGATACCCGACGTAAAACAGGCCAAAGCCTTAATAGACAAAAAGGTCAAAGCCATTATTTTGGTGACCCCGAATAACCCGACGGGCGCTGAATACCCTGACGGCGTATTGACCGCTTTTGCGCATTTGGCGGCACAGCATAATATCCCGTTGATCATTGATGAAACCTACCGGGATTTCCACAGTCAAAATGGCGCGCCGCATTCTCTTTTTGTCAATCCACAATGGTGCGACACGATCATTCACCTATATTCATTTTCAAAGGTTTATCACCTGACCGGCCACCGTGTGGGCGCGATGATTGCCGCACCAGAAATATTGGCGCAAGTCGAAAAATTCCTTGATAGTGTTGCGATTTGCCCCAACCCTTTGGGCCAAAAAGCAGCGCTTTTTGGTTTGCATAACCTTTCGGATTTTGTGGCAAATGAACGTACTGAAATCCTGCGGCGCCGCGCAATTGTCGAGCAAGGTTTTGCCAAGCTGGAGGGCTGGAAGCTGTGCGGCAGCGGCGCCTATTTTGCCTATGTTGAACACCCTTTTGACATCCCGTCCGATATTCTGGCGCAACGGCTTGTAGCAGAACAATCTTTGTTGGTTTTACCCGGCACAATGTTTGCGCCAACCCGCGCCAATGGCGGCGATGGCAGCGCGGAAAAACAGCTGCGGATTGCCTTTGCCAATGCGGATTCTGACGGGCTTAACGTTTTGTTTACAAGACTGGCGGCTTTTGCGCCTTGAATCGGCTTTGCGGGTCTTGTCACTGTGCTTTGCGCGCACTACAACTCTGCGAGATATTTTCTTAAGGATTGCTGAAAATGACTGAACGTACACGCTCCAAAAAATCGAATATATTCGCTTGGGGGGTCATGGGTTTTTTGGTGCTGGCCATGGGCGGGTTTGGCCTTTCGAGCGCATTCCTTAGTTCCGGCGGCAGTGCGGTTGCATCTGTGGGTGATCAGGATATTTCGGTTGATCTGTTTTACCAAGCATATCGTCAAGATGTGGCACAGGCCTCCCAACGGTTTGGTACACAATTGACCTTACAACAGGCGCAATCATTTGGCGTTGACCAGATCACCCTGCAGCGTTTGCTAACCATCGCGGCAATTGACAATGAATCCAATAATTTGAATGTTTCAGTTGGTGACGAGGCCGTCCGCCAGGAATTACAGGCTAACCCGGCGTTTCGTGGTTTAACCGGATCGTTCGATACGGTTGCCTATGATTTTGCCTTACAGCAAATCGGCATGACTCGTGATGAATATGATGTTGTCGTTCGTAACGGCTTGACCCAGGCAATAATCCGCGACGGTGTGTCAGACCTTGGGGCCAGCCATGAAACAGCCACGAACACGGTCATGGCCTATATTGGTGAATTGCGCAATTTTGAATGGGTGCTGATTGGCACTGATGATCTGCCAAACCAAGCTGAGCAACCAAATGAGACGGCGCTGCGCATTTATTATGAAGCCAACCCAGACAAATTCACCCAAAGCCAAACACGCGATATCACGTATATTTCCTTAACGCCAGAAATGCTGGCTGAGGGAATTGTGGTCTCCGAACAAGAAATCGAACAAGAATTTGAAGCCCGCGCGGCGCTATACAATACCCCCGCCAGCATCATCATTGACCGTATTGCCTTTGGCAACATGGAAGATGCGCAAGAAGCAGCGGATAAAATTAACGCTGGTGAAAGCAGTTTTGATATTGTTGCGGTTAATCGCGGGTTGAACCCTGCGGATATCGCGCTTGGCTCTGTTACCGAAAATCAGGTTTCGCCTGATGCGCGCGCAGTATTATTTACGGCAACCGAACCCGGCATTTACGGCCCGGTCAGCAGCAAAGTTGGCCCAGCCTTGTTTCGTATCAACGCCGTGCGCGCCGCCAAATCCATTCCACTGGCAGATGTGCATGATGAAATTCGCGATGCGATTGCCCTGAACACCGCTGGAAATATGATTGTAAGTGCTTATGATAATATCGACGATTTGATCGCTGGTGGTGCCAGCCTTGAAGATGTCGCCGCAGAAACCGACATGCAGATTTTCACCATCAATTTTTCGGTAGATAATGTTGAAGGCCTAACAGCCGAAGGGGTTTTCATTGCAGAAGCTCTGGTTTCAGAAATAGCTGAAGAACGCGATGTGCTGGAATCAGCAAATGGCGGCATCTTTGCATTGCGGGTCGATGCGATTAACGCGGAGTTCATCAAACCATTATCAGAAACCCGCGATATCGCCATTGCCGGGCGCATCGCTGAGCGCAATCAGGAATTGGTGCTGGAACACGCTGCCACCCTGCAATCCCTTATTGAATCGGGTGCTGATTTTGGCGCAACCATGGCTGCCAATGGCCTTACGGCCAATACTGTTATTGCTGTGTCGCGAAACGCCCCCTCGGTTGACATCCCGCCAACAGTTTCACAAGCGGTTTTCGAGCAGGAAAACGGCGCGTTAACCATCGTTGATGATCTGGATGGCGCTTATGTTTTGCATGTTACCGATGTATCGCCCTATGATCCTGAAAATGAAGGTACCATTGCTGTTTTGGCACAGATAGAAGGGCAGATAAGCCAGTCACTTGCCGCAGATATTTTTACCTTTTTCTCCAATGCAGTGATCTCCGAAGCCGGGTTTACGGTTAACCAGCCGCTTATTTCTTCTATCATATTACAAGGCTCAGGCGGCTATGGTAACGATAATGATCCAGGTCATGGTCAGCCAGGACATGTGCATCGTTAACCTTTTATGAAATTATTCCCATCTGCCAGCGATTTTTCCAAATCTTATGAGGCCGGTCAAAATCAGGTTGTCTGGACCCGTATTGTCGCGGATCTGGATACGCCGGTTTCGCTGATGCTAAAACTGACCCAAGCCCGCAAAGACAGTTTTTTGCTGGAATCGGTAACGGGGGGTGATGCGCGCGGCCGGTATTCGATCATTGGCATGAAGCCAGATTTGATTTGGTCATGTGACGGGACAAAATCCCGCATTAACCGCTCCGCCCGATTTGACCCCGAAGCGTTTGAAGATCAGAGTGATGATCCGCTAAGTAGCCTGCGAAGAATCATTGAAGAAAGCCGCATAGATCTACCCGAAGAATTACCGCCAATGGCGGCTGGGCTGTTTGGATATTTGGGGTATGACATGATCCGGCTGGTGGAAAACCTGCCTAATGTTAACCCCGATACGCTTGGCTTGCCGGATGCAATCATGCAACGTCCGACAATTATAGTCATTGTTGACGGGGTCAAAGGCGATATTACTGTGGTCAGCCCCGCATGGGTGAGCTCGGGCCTGAATGCGCGCGCAGCATACGCGCAGGCGGCGGAACGTGTGGCGGATGCCTTGCGTGATCTTGACCGTCCGGTGCGCGGTGAAATCCACGATTTGGCGCAAGTCCCGCCGTCTGAACCGCAATCAAACATGACCAAAGCCGAATATTTTGATATGGTCAACAAAGCCAAGGAATATGTTCGCAAGGGAGATGTTTTTCAGGTGGTCCCCAGCCAGCGCTGGTCACAGGAATTCACCCTGCCGCCCTTTTCGCTTTATCGCGCATTGCGCCGCACAAACCCGTCACCTTATATGTTCTTTTACAATTTTGGCGGCTTTCAGGTTGTCGGGGCCAGCCCCGAAATTCTGGTGCAGGTACAGGGGCGCAAGGTCACCATTCGCCCCATCGCAGGCACGCGCCCACGCGGCGCAACCCAAGCTGAAGATCAGGCGTTTGAGGCGGATTTACTGGCTGACAAAAAGGAATGCGCAGAACATCTCATGCTGCTGGATCTAGGCCGAAACGACGTGGGCCGTGTTGCCAAAATCGGCACGGTCACCCCAACCGAACAATTTATCATTGAGCGTTACAGCCATGTTATGCATATCGTCAGCAACGTAGAAGGGGAGCTGCAAGACAACCATGACGGTCTCTCGGCGCTGTTGGCAGGCCTGCCCGCCGGTACGGTTTCAGGCGCACCAAAGGTTCGTGCGATGGAGATTATAGACGAGCTGGAATCCGAAAAACGTGGGGTCTATGGCGGCGGCGTTGGCTATTTTTCCGCAAATGGCGACATGGATATCTGTATTGCATTGCGCACAGCCGTGCTAAAAGACGAGACCCTTTACGTGCAAGCGGGGGGTGGCATTGTTTATGACAGCGTGCCAGAAGATGAATTTAACGAAACTGTTAATAAATCCAAAGCCCTGAAACAAGCTGCGGCGGATGCCGCGCTATTTGTAGACCAGCGCTTGAACACCTAAAGCAATCCAAAGCCGAGCGTAGCGAGGCCATGCCCAAAGGGAAGTGGTTTTTTGCGTTAGCAAAAATGCCGCTGTACTGCGGGAGCACTCCTTAACCTATAGTGATGGATTATCCCCAAAAGCAGGCTCTCCCGCCCTTCGGTTGGGCATGGCCGAGCGTTGCTCGGCCT
>CAZCDC010000098.1:0-7735 GCA_964497195.1 uncultured Rhodobacterales bacterium
AAACAGGAACCATCCGCGGACTGCATTTTCAAGCCCCCCCCCACGCACAGGATAAACTGGTACGGGTGGCGCGCGGCGCAATTCTGGATGTGGCCGTAGATATTCGCGTTGGCTCCCCGGACTATGGGAAATACGTGGCGGTGGAATTATCCGCTGAAAACGGCAAACAATTGTTCATCCCCAAGGGTTTTTTGCACGGGTTCGTAACCCTTGAACCAAATACCGAAATTCTGTATAAATGCTCGGATTATTACGCGCCAGAATGCGACGGTGCAATTCGGTATGATGACCCCGATATCGCGATTGACTGGGGTATTGAAGATGCCATTTTATCTGAAAAAGATGCCGCAGCTCCGTTCTTACGCGACTTTAAATCGCCTTTTAAATTTGAAGCGTCATGAAAATTCTTGTCACCGGGGGCGCCGGGTTTATCGGTTCAGCAGTTATTCGCGCCGCAATTTCTGCCGGGCATCACATTGTTAATCTCGATGTGCTGACATATGCGGCCTGCCTTGAAAACCTGTCCGGCGTTGTGGATCATTCAAATTACGAATTTGAACAGGTAAATATTTGTGATGCGACATCCGTGGCACGGGTATTTGCGCAACATCAGCCCGATACCGTTATGCATTTGGCGGCTGAATCCCATGTGGATCGCTCTATTGATGAGCCAGACGATTTTATTCAAACCAATATTACGGGCACGTTCACCTTGTTAGAAGCAGCACGCCAATATTGGCAAGCCAATGATAAACCAGCAGATTTCCGGTTTCACCACATTTCAACCGATGAGGTATACGGCAGCCTTGGCGCTGATGGATTGTTTCATGAAACCACCCCTTACGCGCCAACCTCACCCTATTCCGCCAGCAAGGCCGCGTCGGATCATCTGGTGCGGGCATGGTATAAAACCTACGATTTACCGGTTGTGATCACAAATTGTTCTAACAATTACGGCCCATATCATTTCCCAGAAAAACTGATCCCCGTGGTGATTTTACGCGCATTGGCCGGCCAGCCTATTCCGGTTTACGGCAATGGTGAAAACATCCGCGATTGGCTGTTTGTTGAAGACCACGCTGATGCGTTACTGACCGTTCTGGTCAAAGGAAAAACTGGCCGAACCTATAATATCGGCGGTGAGAACGAAGCCAAAAACATTGATCTGGTGCGGATGATTTGCGCTATTCTTGACAAAAAACTGCCCCAAAATGCCCCGCACGCCGATCTAATTACCTTTGTCGCTGATCGTCCTGGCCATGATTTGCGTTATGCGATTGACCCAAGCCGCGTTCGTGATGAGCTCGGCTGGCGGCCCTCGGTGACCTTGCAGCAAGGGCTGGAAAAAACCGTGAACTGGTATTTGGAAAACCGTGAATGGTGGCAGGCGTTACAAAATCGCAACGGTGTAGGCGAACGGTTAGGGGCTAAAAAATGAAAATTTTGGTTTTTGGGAAAACCGGGCAAGTCGCTACGGAACTGCAACGGCAATCTGACTGTATTGCGCTGGGGCGTGATGCCGCAAATCTGGAAAACCCCGCTGCCTGTGCGGCGGTTATTGCTGACATTAAACCAGATATTATTATCAATGCAGCCGCCTATACAGCCGTTGACCAAGCCGAAGAACAAGAGGAATTAGCCAATATTATCAACGGCGAAGCCCCCGAAGCGATGGCAAAACAAGCTGCTGCACAGGGCATTCCGTTTTTGCATATCTCAACCGATTACGTGTTTGACGGCAGCGGCGACCAGCCCCGCACAGCCGATGCCAATACCGCACCAATCAATGCCTATGGGTATTCAAAACTACTTGGCGAAACAGGGATTGCCGCTGCAAATGGCCCTTATGCCATTTTGCGCACGGCATGGGTTTTTTCTGCGCATGGAAATAATTTTGTCAAAACCATGCTGAGATTGGCCCAAACCCGTGATGCGCTTACCATTGTTGATGATCAATTTGGCGGGCCGACTGCCGCCGCAGATATTGCGGCAACTTTGCTGATTATGGCTAAAAAGTTCCACTCCGGCGCCGGTAAAACCGGTATTTATCATTATTGTGGTGCCCCTGATACCAACTGGAAAACCTTCGCTGAAGAAATTTTTAACGCATCTAATCAACACGTAACCGTCACCGGCATTGCCTCAAAAAATTATCCAGCCCCCGCCAAACGGCCACAAAATTCGCGGCTAGACTGTTCCAGCCTGGAAAATGAATTTGACATCAAACAACCTGACTGGCGGCGCTCATTGCAACAGGTTTTAACCGAATTGGAGGCGCAAAAATGACCCAACGCAAAGGCATTATTCTGGCTGGTGGCTCTGGCACGCGGCTTTATCCGGTGACCATGGGCATCTCAAAACAATTGCTGCCGATTTACGATAAACCGATGATTTTTTACCCGCTTTCCGCCCTGATGCTGACCGGCATCCGTGACATCGCAATTATCACGACCCCTGATGATCAGGACCAGTTCAAACGCCTGATGGGGGATGGATCGCAATGGGGGCTGTCGCTGACCTATATCAGCCAGCCCAAACCCGAAGGATTAGCGCAAGCCTATATTCTTGCAGAAGAATTTCTGAACGGCGCAGCATCTGTGATGGTGCTGGGCGACAATATTTTCTTTGGCCATGGGCTGACGGATGTCTTGCAACAAGCCGATAGGCAATCCAGCGGCGGCACGGTATTTGGCTACCGCGTCGCTGATCCGGAGCGCTACGG
This sequence comes from uncultured Rhodobacterales bacterium, assembly GCA_964497195.1. GTDB lineage: Bacteria > Pseudomonadota > Alphaproteobacteria > Rhodobacterales > Rhodobacteraceae > UBA3077. Next base: position 2,723 of record CAZCDC010000098.1, read on the forward strand.
CGTGGTTGGGTTTGACCATGCGGGAAAAGTGACCTCGATCATCGAAAAACCAGAAAATCCCGCATCGCAATATGCCGTTACGGGTCTTTATTTTCTGGATGGCACCGCCCCTGAAAAAGCCCGAAACATAAAACCTTCTGCTCGTGGAGAACTCGAAATCACCTCGCTTTTGGAAATGTATCTAAACACGGGTGAGCTGACGGTTGAATTGTTGGGCCGCGGCTATGCGTGGCTCGATACCGGCACTCATGGCAGCCTGCTGGATGCCGGTAATTTTGTGCGTACCATGCAAAAACGCCAAGGTCTTTTGGTTGGCAGCCTTGATGAAATCGCTTTTGATCAGGGCTGGATAAGCGCGGCTGACCTTGCCAAACGCGCTGAGCTATTTAGTAAAAACGACTATGGTTTTAACTTGTCGCAGCTTCTTAACTAGAAAAAACTCTGCGGGTCAATATCCAGTTGCAACCGCATATTTGGCGGCAATTTTAACGGCGCAACCCATGCTCGCAGCGCGTCTTGCAGCCGCACTCCTTTGGCACATTTAACCAATAATCGCACCCGGAATTGCCCGCGAATACGCGACACAGGCGCGGCGGCAGGGCCAAATAATTGTGCATTTATCGCATCAAGCGCCCCCCAGTTTTGGGCCAATTTCCGCGCCACGCCAAATACAATCGCCTCATCCGGGCCTGATAAAATCACTCCCGCCATCCGCCCATAGGGTGGCGCGCCCGCCCTGCGCCGCGCTTCGGCCTCAGCACACCAGAATTTCTCCTCGTCCCCCGACAAGATCGCCTTGATCACCGGATGATCCGGCTGATGGGTTTGCAACATTGCCCGCCCCGGTTTTTCGGCCCGCCCCGCACGCCCCGCCACCTGCCGGATAAGCTGGAAACTTTTCTCAGCAGCCCGCAAATCTCCGCCTTGCAGGCCAAGATCAGCGTCAATCACCCCCACCAGCGTCAGATGCGGAAAATTATGCCCCTTGGCGACCAATTGGGTGCCAATCACGATATCCGCGCCGCCTCCAACAATGTTATCAATCATGGCTTTTAGCCCGCGCGCTGAATCCGCCAGATCAGACGACAATATCGCCACGCGCGCGTCAGGAAACAGCGTTGTAACTTCCTCGGCCAGCCGTTCCACCCCCGGGCCAATCACCGCCAGTTTCCCCACAACTTCGCAGCTTGGGCAGGCCTCCGGCATCGGTTTTGTGGCCCCGCATTGATGGCACATCAGCCGGTTTTGAAACCGGTGTTCGACCATGCGCGCGTCACAATCATCACAGCCAATCTGTTCACCACAGGCGCGGCATAACGTCAGCGGCGCATAGCCACGCCGATTGATAAACAGCAAAGATTGCTCCCCCTTTTCAAGGGTTTGCTGCATTTCCTCCAGCAATGTCGGCGATATCCAGCGGTTCACTTCCAGCGTTTCACTGCGCATATCAATCGCCGTCATTTCTGGCAATTCAGCGGTGCCAAACCGCTCTGGCAGATCAATACGCACGTATTTTCCGGCCTCAGCATTGGCCCAGCTTTCAAGGCTCGGCGTGGCCGAGGCCAACACAACACTGGCCCCATTTATGGAGGCACGCAGCACCGCCATATCGCGGGCATGATAATGCACGCCCTCGGATTGTTTGTACGATCCGTCATGTTCCTCATCGACAACAATCAATCCCAAATCCCGAAACGGCAAAAACAGGGCCGAGCGCGCCCCGACCACCAATTGCGCCTGTCCAGTTGCCACGGCTTTCCAACAACGGCGGCGTTCAACTTGGCTGGCGCCGGAATGCCATTCTGCGGGACGTTGACCAAAACGGGCCTCCAACCTATCCAAAAAATCCACGGTCAGGGCGATTTCGGGCAGCAAAACCAGCCCCTGCCGCCCCTGCGCCAAAACCTCAGCCACCGCCTCAAGGTATACTTCGGTTTTGCCAGACCCCGTGACGCCCTTTAGAAGGATTGTAGAATAGTCGCCGGTCTTAATCGCCCCGCGCAGCTCCATAGCCGCCTTTGCCTGAATATCCGACAATTTTTTGCCAGGGTGTAGCGGGTCCAACCGAGGGTATGGCAGATCACGCGGCGCATCTTCACGCAGCAGAACCCCTTGTTTTTCAAGGCCATTCACCACGCCAACCCCAACCCCCGCAAACCGCGCCAATTCATGCGGCCCAAACCGCATACCGCCATTTTCCGCCAGAAACGCCAGTACTTTTTTGCGTGCATCCGTCAGGCGCTCAGCCTGAATATCTGTCAAACGCAGCACTTTGCGGGCGCTCAAAGGCTCCAGTAATCGCGGCGCTCGGGTGGCAAGGCGCAACATCATTGATAAGGGCGTTACGGTATAATCGGCAGCGCGGGTCATAAATTCGACCATTTCATCACGCATCGGGGGCACGTCCAATACCGCGGTTATTCGCCGCATTTTTGCCGGATCAAACCCGCCTTGCCCCGCCGCCCAGACAACCGCCAAAACCTGCCTTGGCCCCAAAGGCACCTTTACAAACGCCCCCAGATTTACGCCGTTTTCGGGCGCGCGATAGTCCAGCAACCGCCCCAATGGCTCGGTTGTTAGAACCGCGACTGCTGTGCCCGCCGAAAAGAAGCTATTGTTGCTCAAATGGTATTCCCTCTGGGTTTTGTATGCGATAACATGACCAGACCCAGCAAGGGTAAATTTTGAAAACGGAACATCTGATGAAATTCTTTGTTGATACTGCCGATGTAGACGCCATCGCTGAGCTGAATGAAACCGGCATGGTTGACGGGGTGACCACCAACCCCTCATTGATCCTGAAATCGGGTCGTGATATTCTGGAAGTCACGCGTGAAATTTGCGAAATGGTTAAAGGCCCCGTCAGCGCCGAAGTGGTTGCCAGCGAGGCTGATGAAATGATCAAAGAGGGCCGCAAACTGGCCGAGATCGCTGAAAATATCGCGGTCAAAGTACCGCTGACATGGGCCGGCCTGAAAACCTGTAAAACCCTGACAGATGAGGGCAAAATGGTGAATGTCACCCTTTGTTTTTCAGCCAATCAGGCATTGCTGGCTGCCAAAGCAGGCGCGTCGTTTATCTCGCCTTTTGTCGGGCGGCTGGATGATATCAACGTTGACGGCATGGATTTAATCAGCGAAATCCGTACAATTTATGACAATTTCAATTTTCAAACCGAAATTCTGGTGGCGTCGATTCGCACGGTAAACCACATCACCCAATCCGCCCTGATTGGCGCAGATGTAATTACCGCGCCACCAAATGTTTTGAAAAAACTGGCGGATCATCCATTAACCGAAAGCGGGCTGTCGGCGTTTATGGCTGACTGGGCCAAAACCGGCCAGCAGATTTTGTAATCATGAGCGACAATCTTAAAACTGCCATCCTAAATGATCCCGCAACAGTGCTGGATGACCCCGATGTCATGCGTGCGCTTTTGCATGCTCATGACAATAGCAATGGCGCCAAAGTCGTTGACCTGCGGGGCGTTTTTGTAGAACGGCTGGAACGCCGTTTGGACAAGCTGGAAGACACCCACCGCAATGTTATAGCCGCAGCTTATGACAATATGTCGGGCACCAACCAAATTCAGCGTGCGGTGCTGGCGGTGCTGGAACCAAACACGTTTCCAGATTTTCTGGATGCAGTGCAAAAAGAACTGGCGCATATTTTGTCGGTGGATGTGGTGCGTTTATGTATCGAGAGCAACTCAAACGATGATTCCCTGCCCCATGCCGTAATTACACCGCTGGAACCCGGTGCGATCCGACGATATCTGGTAGGGGATCGTGACGTTGCCATGCGTAAAATCACTCTGCGCCCATGCCGTACTGATAAGTCAACGGTATTTACTGCCGCTGCCAATCGCGTCAGCTCCGAAGCGTTGTTACGGCTTGATCTGGGCCAAAAACAATTACCGGCATTGCTGGCGCTTGGCTCGAACGATGTAGACAGGTTCTCCCATGAGCAAGGGGTCGATTTGTTAAGCTTTTTCAATAGCGCATTTGAACGTATTTTACGCCGCTGGGTGGCGTAATTATCCGGTCTCCTCAGGCGGTTGATCTGATGAATTCATGGTTGTCGCGCCTTGCGGGTTTACACGGTGCCAGTGACAAAACTATTGAGGCCTATCGCCGTGATGTGTCTGGTTTCCTTGGGTTTTTAACGAAATACAAAGACGGCGACATTGGCAAAAACAGCTTGGCCGGCATTAGCATTACAGACATGCGCGCGTGGATGGCGGCTGAACGCCAGCGCGGAATTTCGGCGCGCAGTCTGGCGCGCGAATTGTCGGCTGTGAAAAGCTTTTATCGCTGGCTGGCAGAAACTGAAAACATTGACGCAGCCGCCGTTACCTCCATGCGCGGCCCCCGCAGCAAACCCCGCCTGCCCCGTCCCATCAGCCAATCCGGCGCTGTTGATCTGATCAAAATGGTGGATGTACAGCGCGCTGAACGCTGGGTTTCCGATCGTGATACCGCCGTGATCATCCTGCTTTATGGCTGTGGGTTGCGCATTTCCGAAGCCCTGAACCTAAACCGTATGGCTGCCCCATTGCCCGAAACAATGCACATCATTGGCAAAGGTAAAAAAGAACGCCTTGTGCCCGTTCTCCCTGTTGCCCGCCAAGCTGTTGAGACATACTTGGAATCCTGTCCCTATGATTTGCCCGCAGACGGCCCACTTTTTATCGGTGTCCAGGGCCGCCGCTTAGGCAGCCGCTCTGTACAATTGCTAATGCAAAACCTGCGTAATCAACTGGGCCTGCCAGCCACAGCAACACCCCACAGCCTGCGCCATTCCTTTGCCACCCACCTGCTGGAGGCGGGCGGTGATCTGCGCACAATTCAGGAGTTATTGGGGCATGCGTCTCTCTCGACAACACAGATATACACCGGCGTAGACCAAGAGCGGCTGATGGAAGTTTACCAGAAAAGCCACCCCAAGGGCCGCCATAGCTAGGGGCTGCCGCCCCTCTTGAGCTGCGCTCAATTCACCCTGCGAGTATTTTTG
>CAZCDC010000099.1:0-7613 GCA_964497195.1 uncultured Rhodobacterales bacterium
ATATCCATCGCCGCGATGCACATCGCGATATCAGCGCCGTTTTTGAATTTTGTGACAGGAAAATGCAGCACCGGCAAAAACCCGTGCCAACGCAGAAATTCAGGTGTCCAGCTTTTGGCAGATCCGGTAAAATCGCCAAAAGCCTTTTTGATAACAGGGTTACAAATCTCTGCCAGTTTCTTTAACGCCTGTTCCACCTGCCCAATAGGCAGATTATCAGCGTCAACCAGAATTGCGGCTTTGATTTTTTCTGCCATTAAAACTCCACAACAGCCCTGATTGATTTGCCTTCATGCATCAGATCGAATCCTTTGTTGATATCTTCCAATTTCAACTTATGGGTGATCATCGGATCAATTTCAATCTTTCCTTCCATATACCAATCAACAATTTTGGGAACATCCGTGCGGCCACGCGCGCCGCCAAATGCTGTGCCGCGCCAAGACCGGCCTGTAACCAGTTGAAACGGGCGCGTGGAAATTTCCTGACCCGCACCAGCAACACCAATAATTATGCTTTCGCCCCAGCCTTTATGGGCTGATTCCAGCGCGTCACGCATGACATTAACATTGCCCGTCGCATCAAACGTATAATCACCGCCGCCGCCGGTTAGTTCCACAAGGTGCCCCACAAGATCACCATCAATTTTAGACGGGTTTACAAAATCGGTCATGCCGAATTGTTTGGCCATCGCAATTTTATTATCATTCAGATCAACACCGACAATCTGGTCAGCCCCTGCCAGCCGCAGGCCTTGCACCACATTCAAACCAATACCGCCAAGACCAAACACAATCGCGGTGGAACCGATCTCGACCTTGGCTGTATTTATCACCGCGCCAATGCCCGTGGTCACACCGCAACCGATATAACAAACCTTGTCAAACGGGGCATCCTTGCGGATTTTGGCCAGCGCGATTTCCGGCAAAACTGTGTGATTGGCAAAAGTTGAACAGCCCATGTAATGCAAAATCGGGGTGCCATCCAACAGGCTGAAACGGCTGGTTCCATCGGGCATAACGCCCTGCCCCTGGGTGGTGCGGATTGCCTGACACAGGTTGGTTTTGGGGTTCAGGCAATAATTACAGGTCCGACATTCGGGCGTGTATAGCGGAATAACGTGATCGCCCGGTTTCAGGCTGGTAACACCTGCGCCGACCTCCAAAACAATGCCCGCGCCCTCATGGCCCAAAATCACGGGAAACAGGCCTTCGGGATCAGCGCCGGATCGGGTAAATTCATCGGTGTGGCAAAGACCGGTGGCTTTGATCTCCACCAAAACTTCGCCGGCTTTGGGGCCTTCGAGGTTGACCTCAACAATTTCCAGTGGCTTTCCGGCCTCGAATGCAACGGCTGCGCGTGTTCTCATGATATTTCTCCTTTTTTTATATGATGTCGGCGGTTTTCGCTAAAAATGTAATTGCACATACAAAACCCGTAGGGTGTGTGGTTTCCACGCACCGCTATTGCAGCGCGTTTGATATGAGTTGAGCCGCGCAATTAGCCGCCGCCTTTTGCGCCAGTAAAGTCGTAAGCCGCGCCCCGTCATCAACGGCGTTTTGAATGGCTTGCGGATTGCCGTTTTTTCCTTCGCATCGCGCTGTGGCAATGGCATTGCCTGTCGCAACATCAATCAATGTCAGCTGCGCGGTGACCACAACCTGAAATGCCTCATCCACCAAGCCCAGATTGCGCCCCGTGCTATCAGCATAAAATTCCAGCGCCACCACATCAATCACAAGGCCAGACAGCCCGCGCCGCTGCGCCAAGGCGGCAATTTGCGGCGCACGTTCAGCACTGGTGGTTTCCCGCACAGACCCGGCAAAGAATTGCCCGACATTGGGCCGCGCGTTAAAATTGGCAATCAAATGATCGCCGATCATTGCCTCGATAATTGCGCCGGGGTCCACATTGCTGGGCGAGGGCACCTCATTGATACGACTGTTCAACCGCTCGTCCTTATTAATCGTTGCGGTCACCGCCGCGCCAATCAACATCCCCGTAAGCCCGCCACCAATGCTATTGCCGCTTTGGGCAATATGGCGCGCAAAAGGCGGCGCGCGCTCTGATGTGCTTGACAGGGCTTGGGTGAAAATAAGCGTTGGTTCCAGCGGAACAGAGCGCGAAGCATTGCCGCCACAAGAAAGCAGCGGCAATATAAGGACAAACGTAATAAGTAATCTAAGAATTGTCATAGCCTGCCCAATATTGATTCTACGGCTATTCTAATTGCGCCGGGCCTTTGGATGCAATGTTTTCCCCAAAATATGATCATCTTGGCCAATAACATGGCTGGCATGACCGACAATTTTCGGGTCAGGGTCCGGCGCACTTTCAAGATTACGATCAGGATAAGGAATTGTCGACAGAAAATGCCGCATACAATTCAGCCTTGCGCGCTTTTTGTCATCCGATTTAATGATCGTCCACGGGGCATCTGCTGTATCAGTATAGAAAAACATCGCCTCTTTTGCTTCTTTATAGTCATCCCATTTGTTCAGGCTGGCACGGTCAATCGGGGATAATTTCCATTGTTTCAACGGGTCGGTTTCTCGGGCTTTAAATCGCCGCCTTTGCTCTTCTTGTGTCACCGAAAACCAGTATTTGAACAAATGAATGCCCGACCGGGTAAACATGCGTTCCATATCCGGTGCCTCACGCATAAATTCCAGATATTCCGAAGGCGAGCAAAAATCCATCACCCGTTCTACACCCGCACGATTATACCAGCTACGGTCAAACAAAACCATTTCGCCAGCGCTTGGCAGATGTTCGATATAACGTTGAAAATACCATTGGCCTTTTTCATGCTCGGTTGGCTTATTTAGCGCCACCACCCTTGCGGTCCGAGGGTTCAGATGTTCCATAAACCGCTTGATCGCGCCGCCCTTGCCTGCCGCATCACGGCCCTCAAACAACAACACAACCTTTTCACCGGTGGCCTCGACCCATTGCTGGACCTTTAGCAGCTCCACCTGCAACAGGGCTTTTTGTTTTTCATATTCAGCTTTTTTGATTTTGTCCTGATAGGGATATTGCCCTTGTTCAAACCGGCTGAGCGCGGAAGTTTTTGGTGTTGTCATTGGGATACCCTTTTTGATTATACGCTTTAGCGTAAACCCATAGTCTAGACGCCGCCTTGATCCAAATCAATCGTCTCCACCCGGTTTTCGCCTCAGGTTCTTAACCTTGCCGCGTTGGGTTTTGCTGTCCATGCGCCGTTGTTGTGATCCGTAAGTCGGTTTGGTCTTAACCCGCCGCTTTGGTCGTTCCAGCGCGCGTTTGATCAGCTCCACCAATTTTTCCTCAGCCAGTTCGCGGTTGCGCGGCTGGGTGCGGTGTTTTTCGGCGGTAATGATAATTGCACCATCTTTGGTCCATTTGCGCCCTGCCAGTTTTCGCAGTCGAAATTTCACATCCCCCGGCAGGCTCGGCGAATTGGCCGCCTCAAACCGCAGTTCCACCGCCGTTGACACCTTGTTAACATTCTGCCCGCCCGGCCCGCTGGAGCGCACAAAGCTCTCGCTCAGCTCCCAGTCCTTGAGGGTGATATTTTCGGAAATATAAATCATTGCGAGGCGTTGGTTTCTTTGGCTTTTCAATCAATAACGCGCTTATACACCCAAAATTGACTTTACCCAGCGTGGATTTTGGGTTTTATGACTGTATGAAACACATTTTTGCCAGCCTTCTTTGCCTAATTGCTTTCACCGCCACCGCATCTGATGTGGCTATCGTTGATGTAACTGCCACCGAATCCGGCGGATTATGGCGGTTTGACGTAACGCTTCGCCACGACGATACCGGCTGGGATCATTACGCTGACGGCTGGAAAGTCACGCTGCTAACCGGAGAGGAATTAGGGCTGCGGATTCTGGCGCATCCGCATGTAAATGAACAACCTTTTACACGATCTTTGGGCAACGTGGAAATTCCGGCAGGAACGAAACGGGTTTTGGTCCACGCCAAGGATAATCTGAATGATTGGGACCCTGCGGTATTTGTGGTTATTCTTGAACAAAATTGAATTACGTAGACCGCACACTGCGGTAACATAGTTGACGAAAGGTCTACAGATTCTCCCCGATCCAGTTCATCGACTATTGCAGGGTCAATATTGACCCAAAAAGCCATTGCCACTTGGCCGAGCCGCAGGGCTAATGATGTTTCTTGTGCCTGTGCTGTTTGCAAGCCAAACAAAAGAAAAATTTGTACTTAAGTACAAATCTCAACCTCCAGCCTCGTTGATCAACACCAAGTTCTGCCAAAATCGTGGCGCCATTGCCGAGCGAAGCGAGGCCATGACCGACCAGTGCGCGTTTGCCCCGCAAGGGGTACACGCGCACCGTCGGTTACTCCTTCAATAACGGCTCCCGCAGTTCGGCGGCATATTTGCTGACGCAAATAACCCCCTGCCTTTGGGCTTGGCCCTCGGCTTCGCCAATCGGGTGTCGCTGCGCTGGCTTTAGGTGGGTTTTGTACTGGCTGTCACATAATTGACAGATAGGTCACGTTCTGAAATCGACCAGCTCCATGTTACTGGATTAAATACAAAACCGCTCCGGTTGGTGTATTGCAATCCAGCAATGCCAATCATTTCACACAGCTCATCCGGCGTGATAAATTTATCCCATTCATGTGTGCCAACCGGCAGCCAGCGCATCACCCTTTCCGCACCGATTATCGCCATAAGATAGCTTTTGGGATTGCGGTTGATGGTGGAACACAACATCAAACCACCGGGTTTCAGCAAGGCATAACAGGCGTTCAGCATGGCTTGTGGGTCCGCGACATGTTCAATCACTTCCATGTTCAGAATAACGTCAAACTGCTCACCCTCGTCCACCAAGGCCTCGGCCATAGTGTGGCGATAATCAATTTTCAGACCGGATTGTTTCGCATGAATTTGCGCCACCGGAATATTTCCCGCCGCGGCATCTGCCCCCACAACATCCGCACCGCGCGCCGCCATGGGTTCTGATAGCAAGCCTCCGCCACAGCCGATATCCAGAATTCGCAGGCCTTTGAATGGCAAATCATCCGTCAAATCCCGCCCGAATTTTGCAGCAATTTGCGCCAAAAGATATGCCAACCGTGTCGGGTTCATCATATGCAATGGCTTGAATTTTCCGCTCGGATCCCACCATTCTGCGGCCATGGCCTCAAACTTTGCGATCTCGGCTGGGTCAATTGTGTTGTTTGGGTGCATTGCGCTCATCTTTTCAACCTGCCATGCTAGACGTTTAACAGATAGATAATGACAAACCATGCCAGAAGCCAGACCCTTTGACGCCATAACACGGCCAAACCTACATCCCGCGCGGGAACCATTTGACAGCGCCATGATGGAAATGAGCGATGGCCACCGGGTTTTTGTGGAGCAAAGCGGCTGTGTCAAAGGTAAACCCGTTGTGTTGCTGCATGGCGGTCCGGGGGGCGGTTGCAGCCCGTCAATGCGACGCTATTTTGACCCTGATATCTATCGCAGTGTTTTATTTGACCAACGCGGCTGTGGGAAATCCACGCCTTTTGCATCAGTTGAAAACAACACAACATGGGATTTGGTTGCGGATATAGAGCGCATTCGCGAACGATTAGGTATTGAAAAATGGGTGGTCTTTGGCGGCTCATGGGGCGCAACTTTGGCGCTGCTTTACGCCCAAACCCACCCCGAGCGGGTCGAAGCATTGGTGCTGCGCGGCGTCTTTACCATGACAAAATCTGAGCTGGATTGGTTCTATAATGGCGGCGCGGCACAGTTTTGGCCCGAAGCATGGGCGGAATTTTCCGACCTTATTCCTGAGCCTGAGCAAAACGACATGATCAAAGCCTATCGCACCCGCATTTTTGGCAAAGACGAAAAACAGGCGGGTGTTTATGCACAAGCCTGGACCCGCTGGGAAAACACCCTCGCGGTGTTTAATTCAAACGGGCGTGGCGGTGCGCCGGGGCCACGATTTGCCAAAGCATTCGCGCGGATCGAAAACCACTATTTCAGCAATGCCGGTTTTGTGGATGAGGGCCAGATATTGCGCGACATGCATCGCATTGCCGACATCCCCGGCTATATTGTTCAGGGCAGATTTGATATGATTTGCCCGCCCCATACCGCTTACAAACTGCACAAAGCATGGCCAAAATCCGAATTGCGCATGGTCAAGGCCGCTGGTCACGCAATGTCTGAACCCGGCATCGCGGCAGAGCTGTTGAATATTATGAACACGTTATCAAATGCCTAAATACATCCTGATTACCGGCGCCACCAGCGGCATTGGTTTGGCCTTAATCACCCCCCTAAAATCCGCTGGATTTACCCCGATATTAACCAGCCGCAATGCAGAAAAAACTGCTGCTTTGGCCGCTGAATATTCCGTGCCGGGCTATACTTTGGACGTCGCAGACCCCGCAGCGATATTACGGGTTACGCAACAAATAAAGGACGATCTTGGCCCATTACACGCCCTAATAAATAACGCAGGTATCTGGCTGGAGGGCGATTTTGACACCTACAGCCAAGCCGACATAAGCGCTGTGATGAACACCAACACCATGGGCAGTATCAACATGACCCACGCCGCTTTACCAGATATGCTGATGCGTGGCAGCGGCACGGTGATCAACGTGGTCTCCACTGGCGCGCTTTACACCCGCAAATCCATCAGCGTCTATTCCGCCAGCAAATGGGCGATCCGTGGATTTACCGGTTGTTTGGAGGCTGAATGCGCCCCAAAAGGCGTGCGCGTCATGGGGTTTTACCCCGGAAAGATTGCGTCCAATATGTATGACACGGCTGGCGTTAAACGGGATTTATCGGTTGCAATGACACCCGATCAAGCCGCCAAAATGCTGGTTACAATGTTAGCGGATGAAGGCATGGTCTGGTCTCAGATCAGCGGGCGTGCGTTGCAGGATTATGTCTGAACCCGCGCGTAATTTCCGCTGGATCCGGTTTGCTGTTTTTGCATTATTACTGGTGCTTTTGGCATTTGCCGCCAACCGTCTGGGCGCGTGGCTGCTCGAAACGGTGCAGCTAGAAATCACGGATCTAAACAAAAACTACATGTATTCCGCGATATTTCTGTCGATGGTGTTTTATGCGCTTTTGCTGGCCATTCCGTTTGTCCCGGGCGTTGAAATCGGTTTTGGCCTGATTATCATGTTTGGCACACCACTGGTTATTCCGGTGTATATTTCCACCGTTATCGGCATCAATTTGGGCTTTGTTCTGGGGCGTGTCATTCCGGTCAAACGCCTGCAATCCCTGCTGAGGTTTCTGTATCTGGAGCGCGCGGCAAACCTTATTGGCCACATTACACCCCTGCCGCACGGTGCCAAAATGCAGACCCTCGCAGCCGCCGCGCCCAAGCGTTTTGTGCCGTTCCTGCTGCGCCACCGTTATCTGGCCATTGCCGCAGCGATCAATATTCCGGGCAATGCAGTAATTGGCGGCGGCGGTGGCATCGGCATGCTGGCAGGCCTGAGCCGGATTTTCCCGTGGCCACTTTTTACCCTGACCGTGGCGCTGGCCGTTGCCCCCGTGCCCCTTCTTATTCTGGCTTTTGGCCCGCAAGTTTTTGGCTAGCAAAAGCGATTGACAGCACCACCGGCCTAAG
>CAZCDC010000100.1:0-2145 GCA_964497195.1 uncultured Rhodobacterales bacterium
AGCCGTATTCAGGGCAAGCCCGATATTGATGTAACCGAGCATATTGACAAACGGGCCTTGCGGTTTATGGGGGATGGCGCGGCCTATACCTATATCGCGATGCAACAGGCGATTGATGATTCAGGGCTAGAACCTGCGGATATATCAAATGAGCGCACCGGCTTGGTTGTGGGTTCTGGCGGGCCGTCAACCACGCATTTGTTTAACGCCCATAAAATCGTGATCGAAAAAGGTGCCCCCAAACGCATGGGACCATTTATGGTGACGCGCGGCATGTCGTCCACCACGTCGGCTTGCCTGGCCACTCCGTTTAAAATCAAAGGCGTGAATTACTCAATCACCTCGGCCTGTTCCACCTCGGCCCATTGTATTGGTAATGGGGTTGAGCAAATCCAGTTTGGCAAACAAGATATTGTTTTTGCCGGTGGTGGTGAGGAACTGGACTGGACATTATCCTGTTTGTTTGACGCCATGGGCGCGATGAGCAGCAAATATAACGAAACACCAGAATTGGCCAGCCGCGCATTCGATGCCAATCGTGATGGTTTTGTCATTGCTGGCGGCGGCGGCATTGTGGTGCTTGAGGAATTATCCCACGCCTTGGCGCGCGGCGCAAAAATATACGCCGAGGTCACCGGTTATGGCGCCACATCCGATGGCCATGATATGGTTGCGCCCAGCGGTGAGGGTGGCGAGCGTTCGATGAAATTGGCGATGTCCACGCTTGGGGATCACAAGGTTTCTTATATTAACGCCCATGGCACCTCGACCCCTGCGGGCGATGTGACCGAGGTGAAGGCGGTTCGAAACGTGTTTGGCGAAGGTTCCACCCCGCCGATTTCCAGCACCAAATCCCTGACCGGGCATTCTCTGGGTGCGACTGGTGCGCAAGAAGCAATTTATTCATTGCTGATGCTTCAGGATGATTATATCGCGGCCTCGGCCAATGTGATTGAGCTTGACCCTGCGTTGCACGCGAATGAGATTGTGACCGTTAGGCGGGATAACGCTGGCCTTGATACGATCCTGTCGAATAGTTTTGGCTTTGGTGGCACAAATGCAACATTGGCAATGAGCAAATTTAACGGGTAGGTATTATGGCTGATCTAATGAAAGGCAAACGCGGGCTGGTTATGGGCGTCGCGAATAATCGTTCCATTGCATGGGGCATTGCGCAATCGCTTGCCGCTGAGGGCGCAGAACTGGCCTTTACCTATCAGGGTGACGGGTTTGGCAAACGGGTTCTACCATTAGCCGAAAGCCTTGGCTCATCCATGGTGCTGAATGCGGATGTGCAATCCGAGGAATCTTTGGACGCGGTTTTTGACGCGCTGAAACGCGAATGGGGCAGCATTGATTTTCTGGTCCACGCCATTGCCTATTCCGACAAAGAAGAACTGAATGGCCGGTTTTTAAATACCAGCCGCGCCAACTTCCTGAACTCGATGGATATTTCGTGTTTTAGCCTTGTGGATGTGGCGCGCCGCGCCGCGCCCCTGATGAAAAACGGTGGCTCGATTGTGACCCTGACCTATATCGGCAGCCAGCGTGTGACCCCGAATTATAATGTGATGGGTGTGGCCAAGGCGGCATTGGAAAGCACTGTGCGGTATTTGGCCAATGATCTTGGCCCTGATGGAATTCGTGTAAATGCAGTTAGCCCCGGCCCGATGAAAACCCTTGCGGGTGCGGCCATTGGTGGCGCACGCAAGGTTTATCGCTTCACCGAGGAAAATTCGCCGATGCGCCAAAACGCGAGTCTGGCCAGTGTTGGCGGCACCGCGATGTATCTCATGAGCGATCTTTCGGCCCATACTACCGGCGAAATCATCCATGTTGATGGTGGATATCACATCACGGGTATGGCGCAGGCCGAGAATCTTTAGGGTCGTTTGGGCAACACAATCAATTGTCCGACTTCCAGAATATTTGCGGAAGCCAGAATGTTTTGGTTGGCCTCGAAAATTAGCCTGAAAAGACGCCGGTCGCTATAAACTGCGTCGGCAAACTGGCTTAGTGAATCGCCGATAACAACCTCGATTACCCATTCATCACCGCGCACCTGAATACGTTCAAAAATGGCGCGCACAACGGGGTTGGCGGTTGCAGGTACTTCGGGGCGCACCACAACTGGCAGGGTGGTTG
>CAZCDC010000100.1:2245-5829 GCA_964497195.1 uncultured Rhodobacterales bacterium
GAAATAATCGGCTGCCTGCTCTTGGTTAAGCCCTGAGCGTTTAGCCGCGTCGATAAGACGTTTAACCGAATTTCGAAATGCAAATAAATCTAGTTCAGACGGGCTGTCACCAAGCGATAACAGATCTTCAAGGCTCCGCGCAGAATAATGGTTTAACCGGCGTAAATCGCTGTCGGTCAGCGTTGTTGCGCTGGATTGCGCAAATAACAATCCAACCGGATTAGGTTGAATTTGCAAAGTTGAAAATACCGGCTTTGCCGCTGCAGAACCAGCAATTAAGCAAGCCAGCGCAAGCGTCATTGGCAAATGTGCCATTGTCTATTCCAATTCTTGTCACTTATATACTGAATACACCCAATAAATCGGAAAAACAAAGTAAATTGTCAAGTTGAATTATGGGTTTAGGCATGTGAACATGTGGAAAAATTGTGCTGGGTCTATTTAAAGCAGTACAGGAAAAAGGCACAATTATTCAATTTCAAAGGGGCAGAGATGCAAATTACCACCTGTATTTTTGATGCATATGGCACATTATTTGATGTCGCCGCGGCTGCGCGAATTGTTGCCGATGAACCGGGGCGAGAGGAATTTGCGCAGGCATGGCCCAAAATTGCCAGCGATTGGCGGGCCAAACAATTGCAATATACTTGGCTGCGTGCCGTTTCTGATTCGCATACAGATTTTTGGCAAGTCACTCAAGACGGGCTGGATTACGCGTTGGAGGCCGCCGGGCTTGCCAGCCCTGAATTGCGCGAACGGCTTTTGGCGCTCTATTTTGAATTGGCCGCGTTTGAAGACGTGCCGCAGATGCTGACCGCGCTTAAACAGGTTGGCCTGAATACCGGAATTTTGTCAAATGGCTCTCCGGATATGTTGGACGGCGCGGTGCAATCTGCTGGAATTGCCAGCAATTTGGACGCAGTTTTATCGGTACAATCCGTTGGCATTTTTAAACCGCATGAATCGGTTTATGCCATGGTTGGTGCGCATTTTAGCTGCGCAGCTGATCAAGTTCTTTTTGTGTCGTCCAATGGTTGGGATGCGGCTTATGCGGCGGGTTTCGGGTTTCACACAGTGTGGGTTAATCGCGAGGGTGCCCCAATGGACCGCCTGCCCGCAAAGCCGCAATATGTGATGAAAGACCTGACCGGAATCGCACAGCTGGCGGCAAGCATATGAGCGCGTTTTTCACCAGCGACGGCCTTACGTTGGACTATTGCGACAACGGCCATGGCCCCGTGGTTTTGTGCATCCCCGGCCTGACCCGGGATTTGTCAGATTTTGACGAATTCGCTGCGGTTACACAGAATGTGCGGCTTGTTCGCCTGACGTTGCGGGGGCGCAAAGGCTCTGATTTTGACCCGAATTATGTAAATTACAACGTTGTGCAAGAAGCGCGGGATGTGGTTGAATTTATGGATTTTCTGGGGCTGGAAAAAGCGCTTATCGTTGGCACCTCACGCGGTGGTATGATCGCCACCGTGCTGGCCGCGACGGTGCCCGAACGCCTGTCAGGAATATTGCTGAATGATATCGGGCCAGAGCTGGACCCGTTGGGGCTTGGTCGCATTATGGATTATCTCGGGGTTGCGCCGCGGGCTAAAAATATGGCTGAATTGGTTTTGGCATTAAAAGAAAATATGGCAGAAGCGTTTCCAAATTTGCCGGATAAAAAATGGCAGGAACTGGCGGCGCGTTGGTTTGATATTGGCGAGGATGGAATTGGGTTAACTTATGACCCAAAACTGCGCGATGCCTTGCAGGAGCAATCCTTAAAGCCGACTCCGGATTTATGGCCGTTATTTGATATGATGGCAGAAATTCCGCTGGGTCTTGTGCGGGGTGCAAATTCGGATTTATTGACGCGGTCAACCGCAGAGGCCATGCAAGCGCGCCGGCCGGATTTGATTTATGCTGAAATTCCGGATCGTGGCCATGTGCCGTTTTTGGATGAACCGGAATCAGTGGACGTGTTTGAAAAGCTATTAAAGGCGACATTATGAGCAATATTGAAATGATCCGCGCGGCCGAACAGCGGCTACGCCCTGTTGTGTGCAAAACACCTTTGCTGACGTCGCCGTTTTTGGATGAGATCGCGGGGCGGCGGGTTTTTGTTAAAGCTGAGTGCCTGCAACACACAGGCAGTTTTAAATTTCGCGGCGCATATTCGGCCCTGTCTGCGATGCCGGATGTGAAAGGTGTGATCGCTTATTCGTCGGGAAATCATGCGCAAGGCATTGCCATGGCAGCACGGATGCACGGGGTTAAGGCAGTGATTGTCATGCCAAGCGACGCGCCGGTGATGAAAATTGAAAACACCAAAGCGTTGGGTACAGAGGTGGTGCTGTATGACCGCGCCACCGAGGATCGTGGCGCGCTTGGCACCGCCTTGGCCCGAGACCGGAATTTGGTATTGGTAAAACCATTTGACGAACCGTTGGTGATCGCGGGGCAAGGCACAACGGGGCTGGAAATCGCAGCACAGGCGAAAGACGTTGACGTGGCCGAGGCGCAAGTGTTGGTGCCTTGTGGCGGCGGCGGGCTGGCCTCGGGCATCAGCATGGCGCTTGCGGCGGAGGCCCCTGCAATGGTGGTGCGACCCGTTGAGCCGGAGGAGTTTGACGATGTAGCGCGGTCGCTTGTCGCGGGTGAGCGGGTTAAGAATGCGCGTTTGTCAGGGTCAATTTGTGATGCGATTATTACCGAAAGCCCGGGTGAAATTACCTTTCCCATTTTACAGGCGCATTGCGGTACAGGGTTGGTGGTGAGCGAGGATGACTGCCTGCGGGCCATGAAACACGCCTTTGAACGCCTGAAAATCGTTCTTGAGCCGGGTGGCGCGGTGGCGCTAGCGGCGGCACTGTTTCATGCAGATGAGATTGACGGAGACGCAGTAATTTGCGTGGCGTCCGGCGGGAATGTGGATGCTGAGCTGTTTCAGCGGGCGTTGTTATTCCCGCATGAGAACGTTTGATATGCTCGGAAATCACAGGTTTGCCGTATTGGAATCGGGGGAGTTTAGTTAATGACTCATACCTGATCGGCTCTGTGATCTGCGTATTGATATTTTAACAAAGGGATAGATAATTGTTAAATGTAATTCTAGCTGGTATCGCTTTAGGGGTCGGTGGCCTGTTTTCAGTGATCCCGTCATGGCGGGCCATAAAGACCGCCAAAAAAACATTTCCAGCGCTTTGGCGCCATTCCGGAAGCCCTACCTTTTTAGCACTGGGGATTTGACAAAAGCACTACCACTTGTGAAATGCTATCAAGGTCGAAAATTTTTGGAACCAATCGACCGTGATGGCAAAATTCTTTCAGCTATAGCCGATGAAGGCGCACTTGATTTTGCGGAGACATTACGACGGCCTTTGCTCATATCCTATTATGCTGGCTTATTGGGGGCTGGTATTTGCTTTACACTTCTTATTTTTATGCCTTTTTAACTGCGCCCGAAGGGTGAGCCTGCCGAACGCAGTGAGGCATGGCCCAAGCGAAGTGCGGGAGAACGCCGTTCTTGGCCAATATCTGTCCCACAAGGAATACTCGTAGGGTGCGTGGTCCCCACGCACCATCCCCTAATC
>CAZCDC010000100.1:5929-7573 GCA_964497195.1 uncultured Rhodobacterales bacterium
CGCCACCATCAAATCAATGGTCCGGCCCGGAATATCAATTTCAATCACATCACCCGTGCGCACCAAACCAATCACGCCGCCCTCGGCTGCTTCTGGCGAAACATGCCCGATCGACAGGCCAGACGTGCCGCCCGAAAACCGCCCATCGGTCAGCAATGCACATTTCTTGCCCAAGCCCTTGGATTTCAGATAGCTGGTCGGATACAGCATTTCCTGCATCCCCGGCCCGCCTTGTGGTCCTTCAAAGGCAATCAAAACCACCTCGCCAGCCAAAACCTTGCCGGTCAAAATTGCGCTAACAGCGCTATCCTGGCTTTCAAATACCCGCGCCGGGCCGGTGAATTTCAGATTATCATCATCCACACCCGCCGTTTTAACAATACAGCCATCCACCGCGATATTGCCATAAAGCACCGCCAAACCGCCATCCTGACTAAACGCATTTTCAGCCGAGCGGATAATGCCGCCAGCCCGATCCCGGTCCAGCTCTTTATAGCGGCGATCTTGTGAAAATGCCTGTGTGGTGCGAACACCCCCCGGTGCGGCTTTGTAAAATTCCTCGATCTTGGGGTCATTTGATACCGCAATATCCCATTTTTGAATGGCATGACCAATGGTTTTGGAATGCACGGTTGGCACTTCGGCATGGATCAGACCAGCACGGTTCAGCTCTCCGAGAATGCCCATAATGCCACCGGCGCGGTGAATATCTTCCATATGCACATCAGCGATCGAGGGCGCGACCTTACACAAAACCGGAACCAGCCGCGACAGGCGGTCGATGTCTTTCATGGTGAAATCAATGCCGCCCTCATGGGCCATTGCCAACAGATGCAACACCGTATTGGTGGACCCACCCATGGCTATATCCACGGTTATCGCATTTTCAAAAGTCTTAAAACCGGCAACTTCGCGCGGCAGCAGGCCTTTTTCATCTTGCTCATAATAGCGTTTGGTGATGTCAACAATCGTGCGCCCTGCTTGTTCAAACAGGGTTTGGCGGTCGGCGTGGGTGGCCAACATAGAGCCATTGCCCGGCAATGCCATGCCCAAAACCTCGGCCAGACAATTCATCGAATTGGCGGTAAACATGCCCGAACAAGACCCACAGGTCGGGCAGGCATTTTCCTCGATTTCCTGCACTTGTTCATCGGTATATTTTTCATCAGCAGCGGCAACCATCGCATCAATCAGATCAATGCTCACTTCAACATCATCAATGGTAACCTTGCCGGCCTCCATCGGGCCGCCCGAAACAAATACCGCCGGAATATTCAGCCGCATCGCCGCCATCAACATGCCGGGCGTGATTTTATCGCAATTGGAAATACAGACCATCGCATCAGCACAATGGGCATTCACCATATATTCCACACTGTCGGCGATAATCTCGCGTGAGGGCAAGGAATACAACATCCCGTCATGGCCCATGGCAATACCGTCATCCACGGCGATGGTGTTAAATTCCTTGGCCACGCCTCCGGCTTTTTCAATCTGGCGCGCTACCATTTGGCCCAGATCTTTTAGATGCACATGCCCCGGCACAAATTGTGTAAATGAATTGACCACGGCAATGATTGGTTTGCCAAAATCCCCATCTTTCATGCCGGTGGCGCGCCAAAGGCCGCGCGCGCCTGCCATATT
>CAZCDC010000101.1:0-7457 GCA_964497195.1 uncultured Rhodobacterales bacterium
GACCGCGAAACCGTGGGCTTGCTGGGCATTAATATTGACCGTCGCTTTACCATTATGTTTGGTGTGGCGGCCGCCGTGGCCGGTTTGGCAGGGGTGATGTATACGCCGATCAATCCGCCGAATTACCATATGGGCATGGACTTTCTGGTGCTTAGCTTTGTGGTTGTGGTGGTTGGCGGTATGGGCAGCCTGCCCGGTGCGGTGCTGGCCGGATTCTTGCTGGGGGTGTTGGAAAGCCTTGCTTCCATGCCTGAAATTAAAAACTTTTTCGGCAACTTCGGGCTAGCGGCGATTGACCAGATTATCATTTATCTGGTGGCTGTAATTGTATTGCTGGTGCGCCCTAGGGGTCTGCTTGGCAAAGCCGGCATAATGGAGGAATAGAGCAATGGCAAAATTTAACGACAAACGAACCCTGCTGATCTTTGCGATCATTGTCTTGCTGGCACCGGTGCTTTTGGCCCCGACAGGTGCTGCCTATCCCGATCTGATGCAGCGTTTTGCGATTTATGGTATTTTTGCCATCGGCTTTAATATTCTGTTTGGCCTGACCGGATACCTGTCCTTTGGCCATGCGGCTTTTCTGGGTGTGGGTTCTTATGCAGCGGTGTGGATGTTTAAGCTGCTAACCATGAATATCCTGCCCGCACTCATTCTGGCGGTTGTAATCGCCGGAGTATTCTCGTTGATTATCGGTTATGTCAGCCTGCGCCGCTCGGGGATTTATTTCTCGATCCTGACGCTGGCTTTTGCCCAGATGAGCTATAATCTGGCTTATTCGGTGCTAACCCCGCTTACCAATGGCGAAACCGGCCTGCAATTGCGCCTGAATGACCCTCGTATATTTGATACCGCCCCCCTTGAGGGCACATTGCCGTCAACCAATCTGTTTGGTTTTGAGATGCGGGAAGTATTCTGGAATCCGACCTTTCTGGGCTATGAATTACAATTCAATTACGGGTTTTATGTCAGTGCTTTTCTGCTTATCGGGTCGTTTTATATCGCGATACGGATATTCAGATCGCCCTTTGGCATGATGCTGCGCGCGATCAAATCCAACCAGACACGGCTGAATTATACCGGCATTAGCGCTCGGCCCTATACCTTGGCAGCGTTTGTTATTTCGGGCATGTTTGCCGGATTGGCCGGCGGTTTGCTGGCCGCGATGGACCCGCTTGCGGGGGCTGAACGTATGCAATGGACCGTTGGCGGCGAAGTGGTGCTGATGGTGGTGCTTGGTGGTTTGGGCACCCTGACCGGCCCTGTTCTGGGCGCGGTCTTTATCAAATATTTCGAGAATATTTTCTCGAAAATCAACGCGATGGTTCTGCATGGCTGGTTTTCGTTTATGCCTGCTTGGCTGGAAAATGTTATTGTGGCCATTGTCTATCCGTTTGTTGGCAAAGGCTGGCACCTGACATTGGGGGCTTTGTTTATGCTGGTGGTGATCTTTTTGCCCGGCGGTCTGGTTGATGGTTCCAAACGTATCGGCGGTTTGTTCCGGCGTAAATCAAAGCAGGAGGTCTAGGCGATGGGCATTCTCGAAGTAAGCAACGTCAACAAACATTTTGGCGGATTACACGCGCTGAACAATGTTGATCTGAATGTTGAGCAAGGGTCTTTGCATGCCATTATCGGGCCAAACGGCGCGGGTAAATCGACCTTTCTCAATTGCCTGATCGGCAAGCTGAAACCCGATACCGGATCGGTGCTGTTTGAAGGCCAGACAGTTCTGGGCAAAAAACCCCACGAGATCAACCAGCTTGGCATCTCTAGGGTGTTTCAAACACCGGAAATTTTTTCCGAACTGAGCGTGTTGGAAAACGTGATGATTCCCTGTTATGCGCATCGCGATGGCGCGTTTAAGGTTAATGCTTTTGCGCGGGTATCAAAAGATACAGAAATCCGCAATCAGGCCGAGGCTGTGTTGGAAGACATGGGCATGAAAGACAAATTGTCGATGTATGGCGGGTCTTTGTCGCGCGGCGATAAACGCCGGCTTGAAATGGCGATGTGTCTGGTGCAAGAACCCAAATTGCTGTTGCTGGACGAACCCACCGCAGGCATGGCACGGGCTGATACCAACGATACCATTGATTTGCTCAAACATATTTCTGACTCGCGCGGCATTACCATGGTGATTATCGAACATGACATGCATGTGGTGTTTAGCCTTGCCACCACTATTTCGGTGCTGGCCCAAGGCACGATTATTGCCGAGGACATCCCTGAAAATATCAAAACCCATCCGAAAGTCCGCGAAGCTTACCTTGGGGAGGCTGAAGTATGAACGACGCAACCAACAGACCCGCCTATCTTTCTGTGCATGATATCCATGCCTATTATGGCGAAAGCTATATTGTGCAAGGCGTTAGCTTTAATGTGCATGAAGGCGAGATTCTGGCGCTTTTGGGGCGCAATGGCGCTGGCAAAACCTCAACCTTACGGGCCATCGCGCGGCTTGCGGATCCGATGTTGACCCATGGTGAAGTCTGGCTGGACCACCAGCCGCTGCATGAAATGAAATCCTATCAAGCCGCCATTGGCGGGGTGGGGCTGGTGCCCGAGGACCGGCGCATTATTCAAGGCCTGACGGTAGAGGAAAACCTGAAACTGGCCCAGATCGCGCCACCAATTGGCTGGTCGATTGAACGGATTTTTGAATTATTTCCCCGTCTGAAAGAACGCCGTGGCCAAGAAGGCACAACCCTTTCGGGCGGCGAGCAACAAATGCTGGCCATCGGCAGGGCGCTGGCACGGGATTTGAAATTGTTGCTGCTGGACGAGCCGTTTGAAGGGCTGGCACCGGTGATTGTTCAGGAAATCACCAAAACCCTGCAAGAAATCAGGGAATTGGGCATCACCACGATTATTGTTGAACAAAATGCTGTGGCCGCGCTAAAATTGTCTGACAGGGCGGTTATTCTTGATACAGGCATGGTGGTATTTGATGGCACCGCCTCCGAGGTTCTGGAAAACAAGCAGCTTCGCGAAGAATATCTGGCGATCTAGGTAAAGGTATTATCATGACCAAAACACATACCCACGCGCCGTCTGCGGAGGTTATCGCACGCGCCCATCTGAATGATGCGCAATATAAAGAAATGTATGCAGCATCCATCGCTGACCCCGATGCTTTTTGGGGCAAACAGGCCCGCGATCGCCTGCAATGGATAACACCATTTTCAGTGGTCAAAAACAGCAATTTTGACTATGATAATGTCTCGATCAAATGGTTTGAGGACGGCGAAATCAATGTCTGTGCCAATTGTGTTGACCGGCATCTGGCCACGCGCGGCGATCAGGTAGCGATTATCTGGGAAAGCGATGATCCGGCAATTGACAGCAAAATCACCTATAATGAATTGCATGAAAAAGTCAGCCGTCTGGCCAATGTCTATAAATCCTTTGGTGTAACCAAAGGCGACCGTGTGGTTTTATACATGCCGATGATCCCCGAGGCCGCCTATGCCATGCTGGCTTGCGCGCGCATTGGCGCGGTGCATTCCATTGTTTTTGCAGGGTTTTCGCCCGAAGCATTGGGTTCTCGCATCGCGGATTCCGGTGCGAAATTAGTGGTTACTGCTGATGAAGCCCCGCGCGGCGGCCGCAACACGCCCCTAAAAGCCAATGTTGATGCTGCGCTAAAAATTTCCGGCGATGTGACCACGCTGGTGGTCGCGCGCACCGGTGCGGATACCGGCCTGAAAGACGGGCGTGATTTTGATTATGCCACAGAAATGGCCAAAGCATCCCCTGATTGCCCTGTTGAGCCGATGAATGCCGAGGATCCGTTGTTTATTCTTTATACCTCGGGTTCAACCGGCAAACCAAAGGGTGTTGTGCATAGCACGGCTGGCTATTTGCTTTATGCCTCGATGACCCATCAATATGTGTTTGATTACCATGACGGCGATATTTACTGGTGCACAGCCGATGTGGGCTGGGTGACCGGCCACAGCTATATTGTTTATGGTCCGCTGGCCAACGGCGCGACAACTTTGATGTTTGAGGGCGTGCCGACCTATCCCGATGCGGGGCGTTTCTGGGATGTTGTTGAAAAGCATCAGGTTAATATTTTCTATACAGCCCCGACCGCGATTCGGGCGTTAATGGCGCAAGGTGATGGATTTGTCGAAGGCAAGGATTTGTCGTCGCTGCGCACGCTCGGATCGGTCGGCGAGCCTATTAATCCCGAGGCATGGGAGTGGTATTTCCATACTATCGGTAAAGGTAACTGCCCCATCGTTGATACATGGTGGCAAACCGAAACTGGCGGTATTTTGCTAACGCCACTGCCCGGTGCGACGGTGCTAAAACCGGGTTCGGCCACGCGACCATTCTTTGGCATTGAGCCAATTATTCTTGACCCGCAAACCGGACAGGAAATCACCACAATCGAAGCCGAAGGCGTGTTGTGTATGCGCGAAAGCTGGCCGAGCATGATGCGCGGTGTTTTCCAAAACCCCGAGCGGTTCCTGAGCGCATATTTCGCTGATTACAAAGGCTATTATTTTTCCGGAGACGGCTGCAAACGCGATGCGGATGGTTATTACTGGATCACGGGCCGTGTGGATGATGTGATTAATGTGTCGGGCCATCGTATGGGCACAGCCGAGGTTGAATCGGCGCTTGTGGCCCATCCCAAAGTTTCCGAGGCTGCGGTGGTTGGATACCCCCACGCGATCAAGGGCCAAGGTATTTATGCCTATGTTACCTTGATGGCTGATGCTGAATATACCGATGAATTGCGGGTTGAATTGCAGCAATGGGTGCGAAAAGAAATCGGCCCGATTGCCAAGCCAGACCTGTTGCAATGGGCGCCGGGCCTGCCCAAAACCCGCTCTGGAAAAATCATGCGGCGTATATTGCGCAAGATTGGCGAGAATGATTTTGGGGCCTTAGGTGATACATCAACTTTGGCGGATCCAAGCGTTGTGGACGACCTGATTGAAAACCGAATGAATAAATGAATTTAAGGCTGGTCGATACCTTCGGCCAGCCGAATTCGGTCTAGAATAATAACTTTACCGCTTTGTAATGCCAGAATCCCCTGATCGCGTAGCTTGCCTAGTTCTTTGTTCATGGTCTGGCGAGAGCAGCAAATAATCAATGCCAAATCTGTCTGACTTTTGTCAATGCTGGCAGTGATGCCTGACATATAATGTAGATATGAACGTAGCCGGATATCCACTGGATCAAGCTTATCAATTGATCGAAAAGAATTATTGAATTCTAAGCGGTAAAAAAATATGATGGTTATGTTTCTAACAAACTCAATGTTGGTTAAAAAACCCATCAATTCAGCTGTTGGTAAGAGTAGAATCACACTGTTTTTCGCGGCGCGGCAACTGGCGATGCATAATTTGTTTGAAATGGCCTCAATCTCACCAAGGCAACTGCCTATTTCAGCATGGGACATAAACGATTTTTGCCCCGCAGAATTTATACGCGAGACTTCAGCGCTACCGTGGGCGATTAGGTATATCCCTTTTGACGGCTCTCCCTGATCGATAAAGTTTTTGGTTGCCGTACAGGTCATTACACGGCATGCGTTTAAAAATTTATGGGCCATGTCACCGGGCAAATTTTGCAAAAGCTCTGATTTTAGCAAATGCGGAAATCTGGTGCTGTTATCGGTTAATACCTGCATAGGTTAATTCTGTAGGGGGGGTATTAAATATATGCAAGCATTGCACTGTAAATAGTGTTCAAAGCGCTAATATCCGCCTACGACAAATTATATTTTGCCGTTGAAAAAAGAAATCCTGCCGCCAAGAAGGAATGCCAATCTGCGTTTTTGCGGTTATACCTTTTACAAGAAGTTATTAATTCCCAGAAAACCCGAGCCTTAACAACATGAATTTTTACAAACCCATCCGACAATTGGACAGGCACATCAACACTTTGAACATCTGTTCTTTACTCTATTATTTAGTTTCCTGTTGTCGTCTTGGCGACAAATATAGTAAATATTAAGATTATTGCGCAATGAATCTGAAATCTTAGGTTAATCACACCCAGAGTTAACCTACTGATTCGGCAGATTTATTTTAAATGGCGCAAAAATCGAAATCACATTTGCGTTTGCTAAACAGGTTAACAGTTGAGCCCGAACATACTTGGATTTGCAAGCCTCTGAAAAGCAACACATTTAATCTAATTTTTGAATGATTAGTCAAAACTTATATCAAAATTTGACGGATTGGGTGATTTTGCGCTATTCTACAAGTGTAAACAGTTTTTTTGGGAGAGAGTGATGATAAAATTGACAAGCTTGATTCTAGGCGCAACACTGATAAGTGGTTGCCTGCCTATGGGCGGATTTGAAATAACCCCAACGGGTGATGCAGCCAGTTTTGAAGTGCCAACAATTATAAGTGGCAACTGCGGTGCTGAAGCCCACCAAAACCTGCTAAACCAATCTGAATCTGTACTTGATGGCGTGACATTGCCAGAAGGCACGCGGATTATTCATCCCGGCACTGTATTTATCCATGACGTTGACAGTTCTCGTTTGAATATCGGAATTGCGGCTGATGGGCAAATTGTTTACGTTTCTTGCGGCTAATTGCAGAACATAGTGCTGCATCAACAGTTTTCACAGATATGCACAGGCCCTATTGCGCCCATATGGGTGCAAATGTTACAGGTTTGATATAAGTAATCTGTAAACACCAAAGGATGCAGCCCTAATGACCGAACGCCCTACTTTCTTTGACAAAGAAGCCCTGATGGAATGCGCCCGTGGCGAAATGTTTGGCCTTGGCAATGCATTATTGCCCGCTCCTCCCATGTTGATGATGGATCGTATTACCGATGTTTCGGCTGATGGTGGCGAATTTGGCAAAGGCTATATCAAAGCCGAATTTGATATTCACCCTGATCTTTGGTTTTTTCAGTGTCATTTTCTATCAGATCCGGTGATGCCGGGCTGTTTGGGGCTTGATGGTCTGTGGCAACTTACCGGCTTTAACCTTGGTTGGCGCAATATGCTGGGCAAAGGTCGTGCGCTGGGTGTCGGAGAGGTGAAGCTGTCCGCCATGATTAACCCGGATGCCAAGCTGCTGGAATATGACGTACAATTCACCCGGGTTATTGACCGCCGCCTTAAGGTCGGCGTGGCAAATGGCACTGTCAAGGTTGACGGTGAACTGGCCTATACGGTTACCGATATGAAAGTCGGATTGTTTCAAGAATAATCCGCTCTTGGAATTTTGGTTAATCGTGCCAATATGCGAAAAGCAGACAGACTAAAGGAATTACTATGCGTAGAGTTGTTATCACCGGAATCGGAATTGTGTCCTCTATCGGGGTCAATGCGGAGCAGGTGAATGCCTCGCTCAAAACCAGCAAATCCGGCATTAGTTTTGCGCCAGATCATGAAACCCACGGGTTTCGTAGCCGTATTCAGGGCAAGCCCGATATTGATGTAACCGAGCATATTGACAAACGGG
>CAZCDC010000102.1:0-7439 GCA_964497195.1 uncultured Rhodobacterales bacterium
CTGTTCTTCGGAAAGAGCGAAATCCATGCGGCTATCCTGCTATGAATGCTTCGTAGAGGTAATACAACATCACCGGCCCAATCAAAACGCCCGTTAAAATACTCATTTTCTTGGGCTGCTTTTTGAACCGCTGAATGCCAAGCGGATCACCAAACATTTTCTGTTTTTCGCTTTGCTTGCGGTATTCCACGTCGTCCCGCATAAATTTGCTATTGATAATAATAAAAGCAATGACCGAGCAGATAAGAATGATGGCTTTAAGCGACATGGGGTTTCCAAAATGAATGAGCGTTCAGTTTAGTGTAGGAAACGTGAAGCAAAGGGTCAAGTAGGGTGCGTGGTCTCCACGCACCGAACCTTGATGATGAACGGTGCGTGGAGACCACGCACCCTACGGTTACTCCATCGTTGGAATAGAGAAATTTGCGCCTTCCTTGGCGCCTGATGGCCAACGGGATGTCACGGTTTTGGTGCGGGTATAAAATTTAAACGCATCCGGCCCGTGCTGGTTCAAATCGCCAAACGCCGATTTTTTCCAGCCGCCAAAGGTGTGATAGGCCAGTGGCACCGGAATGGGCACATTAATGCCAACCATGCCAACATTGATCCGGCTGGCGAAATCACGCGCCGTGTCGCCGTCACGGGTGAAAATTGCGGTGCCGTTGCCGTATTCGTGGTCCATGGTATAGGCCACAGCTTCTTCATAGGTTTTGGCGCGCACAGTGGACAGAACAGGGCCGAATATTTCCTGTTTATAAATATCCATATCGGTGGTGACATTATCAAATAATGACGCGCCAACAAAGAACCCGTCTTCATAGCCTTGCAATGAAAACCCACGACCATCGACAACTAAATCAGCACCTTGATCAACACCGGATTGCACCAACCCGTTGATTTTTTCCTTGGCGGCAGCGGTGATCACAGGGCCAAAATCAACATCGTCGCCCGAGGTATAAGGACCGATTTTCAGGCTTTCCACACGCGGCGCAAGGGCTGCGATCAAACGATCAGCAGTGTCCTCACCCACCGGAACCGCAACCGAAATCGCCATGCAGCGTTCGCCAGCCGCGCCAAAACCCGCACCAATCAGCGCGTCTACCACATTATCCATATCCGCATCCGGCATGATGATGGCGTGGTTCTTTGCGCCGCCAAATGCCTGAACACGTTTGCCTTTGGCACAGCCGCCAGCATAAATATATTGGGCAATCGGGGTTGAGCCAACAAAACCGATCGACTGGATATCCGGATGATCAATGATTGCATCCACGGCTTCTTTGTCACCGTTGATGATTTGCAAGATGCCCTTGGGTAGACCTGCTTCTTCCATCAATTCTGCCAGCATAATAACCACAGTCGGGTTGCGCTCGGATGGTTTCATGATGAACGCATTGCCACAGGCAATCGCTGGCGCAAACATCCACATCGGGATCATCGCCGGAAAATTAAACGGCGTTACGCCACCACAAACACCAAGCGGTTGTTTCATGGAATACATATCAATGCCGGGGCCAGCACCGTCGGTATATTCACCCTTCAGCAATTGCGGCGCACCAATGCAATATTCCACAACCTCAAGCCCGCGAATAATGTCGCCCTTGGCATCAGGGATGGTTTTGCCATGCTCGCGTGACAGGGTCTCGGCCAGCTTGTCCATATCACGGTGCAGCAGATCAACCATTTTCATAAATACCCGCGCGCGGCGTTGGGGGTTTTTGGCGGCCCAGGCGGGCTGCGCAGCAAGGGCGTGCTGAACCGCAATATCCATCTCGGCGGTGCTGGCCAACGGGGTGCGGGCGATCACTTCGCCAATGGCCGGGTTGTAAACATCTGCGAAACGGCCGGATGTGCCTTTGACATGTTCGCCGTTAAGGTAATGGGTTAGCTCTTGCATAACTGCCTCCTGAAAGAATCTGCGCGAAGTTTACGCCTTTGAGCACAAAGCGAAAGAGGAAATTATGACCAGATGGTTAAATAGTTTAAGTCCACACAATTCTTGACACAATACTGTTCTCACGGCACTGTGATTCCAACCAAAAGGAGAACGCAATGTTGGTCAAACATATTCTGGATGCCAAATCCCAAACAGGGATTTTAACTATTAAGCCAGGCGACACAATCAGCGATGCGGCGGGGATGCTGTCGGAAAAACGCATCGGTGCGCTGATTGTTTCCCAAAGTGGTGATACCGTAGATGGAATTTTGTCGGAACGCGATATCGTACGTGAAATTGGCAAAAACGGGGTTGGCTGCATGTCGGATTGCGTTAGCGAATTGATGACGTCGACTGTGGTGGCCTGTGGGCCAAATGATAACATCATCAGCCTGATGTCAAAAATGAGCCAGGGCCGGTTTCGCCATATGCCAGTGGTTGAAGGTGGAAAATTAATCGGCGTAATATCAATCGGCGATGTTGTAAAAGCACGGATAGAATCGATCGAGCAGGAAAATGCCGCCCTGACGGATATGATTCATGGCAATGTTTAGCTTGACCTGACGCACAAAACGCGGTTTTGTTCGCAGGTGCAGCATTGGAGAGACGCATATGCGAATTGGGCTTTATCCGGGAACATTTGACCCGCTAACCGTGGGTCATATCGATATTATTCGGCGTTCAGCCTCATTGGTTGATAAACTGGTGATCGGTGTGGCTATTAATGATGGCAAAGGCCCGATGTTTTCGCTCAATGAGCGCGTGGCGATGATTGAAGCCGAGACTGCGGCTATTGCTGTAGATAGCGGAATTGAGATTATTGCGCATCCTTTCGAGAACTTACTAATTCATTGCGCTGCCGAAGTTGGCGCAGGCGTTATCATACGCGGCCTACGCGCAGTGGCGGATTTTGAGTATGAATTCCAGATGGTTGGCATGAATCGCGCCATGAATGACGATATTGAAACTGTTTTTCTAATGGCCGAAGCAGAGCATCAGGCAATTGCCTCAAAACTGGTCAAAGAAATCGCGCGCCTTGGCGGTGATATTTCCAAATTTGTAACGCCGCGCGTTGCGAATCATTTGGCTAAAAAATTGCAAAAATAGATCTTCCGCGCTTCGCTTGGACCAGGCCCTCGGCTACGCCATCGGGCAGTTTTTCCTGAGTCTTCGCTCATGAAAAATTGATTGCGGCACTACATTCTTTGTTTCATAAATACTCGCGCCGCAGGCTGGCCTGCCGAGCGTAGCGAGGCCATGCCCAAACGAAGTGCGGGAGAGCCACTTTGAACTTAGGGCTTCCAATTCGTGGCTTAATGCTTATTTTGCAGCCAACCATGAACAGGAGATTAAAATGGCTGATATCAAAGATCCCGAAAACACCATCGTAATTGAACTTAAAGACGGCAATGTCACCATTGAGTTGTTGCCTGACGTTGCGCCTTTGCACGCCGCGCGTATCAAAGAACTGGCGCGTTCGGGTCAATATGACAATGTAGCGTTCCACCGTGTTATTCCCGGTTTCATGGCGCAAACCGGCGATGTGGCCAATGGCAATATGGAAAACAACTTTAATCTGCGCAGCGCGGGTACTGGCGGTTCGGATCTCGGCAATGTCAAAGCAGAGTTCTCCAGCCTTCCATTTGATCGCGGTGTTTTGGGTGCGGCGCGCTCGCAAAGCCCTGATTCAGCCAATTCGCAGTTTTTCATTATGTTTGCCGAAGGGCATTTCCTGAACAACCAATACACAGTATTTGGCCGTGTGATTGAGGGCATGGAGCACGTAGACGGCATTGCTGTGGGCGAACCCCCTGCTGAGCCTGATCGTATGATCTCGGTCAAAGTTGCGGCAGATATCTAATGCGGCGCTTGTTCTTGAAATCTCTGGCTGTGGCAGCATTTGCGCTGACAGCCGGAATTGCCAGCAGCCAAGATGACAGCACTGCAATGGATTTTGACCCCGAAAACATCCTCAATCTTGAGATTGCGGGCGAAGCCAACGGTGTTATCCAGATTATTCTGCGCCCAGATATTGCCCCGCTACATGTGGCACGTATCAAAGATTTGACGCGCTCAGGTTCGTATGACGGCATCGCGTTTCACCGCGTGATAGAGGGCTTTATGGCCCAAACCGGAGACGTGGAATTTGGCAATGCTGAAACTTATCAGCCACGTATGGCGGGGCGGGGCGGTTCGGACATGCCCGATGTTCAGGCAGAATTTTCCGACCTTGCGTTTGACACCGGCGTGCTTGGCATGGCGCGCTCACAAAACGTGAATTCTGCAAACGCGCAGTTTTTCATCATGTTCAAACGCTATCCTTCGCTGGATGGTCAATACACGGTTTTTGGCCGTGTGTTTGCCGGAATGGATATTGTTCAGCTGATCAAACGTGGCAATAGCGCCAATGGCGGCTCGGTCTCCGAAGATCCCGATTACATCGTGCGTGCATGGATTTCAGCGGATGAAGACATGGATGCAGAGATAGGCGTCTCTAATTAACTCCTAGCCCGTCAATTTCGCGTGAGACGGGCTAGCCAAAACCAAAAAAATAGCCCACCTTTTGAACATGTCTTTCAAAAGGGGGCTATTATGCTCAAAATACTTACACTTGCGACCGCTGCGCTTATGACAGCCGCCGCTGCTACTGCGCAGGTTCAATTCTGGCAGAATGAATGGCCAAACACCGATTTCTCCAAAACCAGCGTTGATTTTATCGAAATTATATCGGGTGGGCCGCCCAAAGATGGTATTCCGGCATTGGCCAGTGTGAATTTCATTCCGGTGTCGGATATGGACATTCCGCTGCGTGAGCCTGTGATTGCTGTGGAAATTGCCGGAGAAATCCCCCGCGCTTATCCGTTACGGTATTTAACATGGCACGAGATTGCCAATGATGTGATTGGCGATGTGCCGGTGGCGGTTACATTTTGTCCGCTATGCAATTCAGGCATTGTGTTTGATCGTCGCCTTAATGGACAAACATTATCGTTCGGCGTGTCCGGCAAATTGCGGTTTTCAGATATGATAATGTTTGACCGCGAAACTGAAAGCTGGTGGCAGCAATTCACTGGCGAAGGTATTGTTGGCGAAATGCTGGGGCAAAAACTGACTGTTGTAATCAGCTGGACAGAGTCGATGGAGGAATTTGCGACACGTAATCCCGAAGGGTTGCTCATGGCAGAGCCAACCGGATATCGGCGTGCATATGGAGCAAATCCTTATGCGGGTTATGATGGGTCTGCCTCGCCGTTTTTGTATCAGGGTGAGGAGCCGCCCTTTGGTATTGAGCCATTATCGCGGGTCATTCGTGTTGGTAACAAAGCGTGGCCACTAGAGAGGTTGATGAACCTTCAAACCCTGACTGAATCAGGGGTTCAGATTGTTTGGACCGCGGGCATGGCTTCTGCCTTGGATACGCGCAAAATCGAACACGGTCGTGATGTTGGCAATATCCGCGTGTTTGATAATGCGGGTAATCCGGTTGAGCATGAGGTGGTTTTTGCCTTTGCTTTTCATGCGTTTTCGCCAAACGGTGAATGGATGCTGGGGAATTAAGCAACGGTGCGTGGAGACCACGCACCCTACAAATTAAGTTGGCGCTTGCTGAGGAAACCGGCGGCGCCAATTTGGATGAAATAGGCCATCATGATGGGCAAGATAAACGTTGCGCCGTAGGTGCCAACGCTGAAAACAGCCAAAATCAAGGCCAAGGTGATGTAGCGTGTGGCGATATGCCAGAACACCGCTTTGCCTGTTGCCGAGTTGTCGGTGAACAGAATTGCCACCGCAATTGTCACAGCGTAAAACGTCAATGTGGCAGCCAGCGCGGTCATGAATTCGATCAACGAAACGCTGAATAAAAGTTGTGCTGTCGACAGTGAAAACAGATAAAACACGATGCCAAACATGGTGACCTTCGAGATCAGTTGCTGGTGTTTGCCCGTAAACGTAATCACCCCCGGTAAGAAAGCCCGCGCAATGCGGCTTAGGATAAAGGGGATAACAATTAAAATCATGAAGGGGGCGAAAGGTTTAATTTGCCTGCCTGCTTCAATTCCGGCGATTGTGGTTAGGTCAGGTGCGGGGAACCAACCGCCAGCGATGCTTTCAAACTGGCCAAAAACAAGCGTAATTGGCAGCAATAATGCAAGGTTCAACATAAACAATACAAAGCCAAGTTTGACGTTTGCGCCGCTTTGTTTGATCCACATCATCACCATGCCACCGCCGGGCAGCAAGGCCAGCAGGAACAGGGCGGCGGCAATTCCGAGATCATTGGATAGGTATCCGATCACCAGCGCAGCCGAGGTTAACAGCAGGAAATTGATCCATAGGTTTTTGAAAACGCTTGGTAAATTGGTTTTGACAATGCCAAGGTCGGAAACATTGAATTTGAACAAACTGGGGGTTACAAGGAAAATTCCCGCAACCAGACAGACGACTGATGAAAAGGCAAAACCGCCGGTAAAGTGACCCAGTGTCAGGCCAAGCGCCACTGCGGCGACAATCAATGCTATTTGTTTCATGACATTTTCCAATGTGTAATCTGAGTGTCAGATATAGGCCGCACCTTGTTAATCAACCGCCAACAGGGTGCGACACATTCACATAATTGCAAGTGTTATTTCAATTTGACCAGAGCATGGCGTTTTTTGCCAGCCGAAAGTTTTACGCAAGCAGTGATCATTTCCACTGTGAGCATGGTTCCGGCATTGGTAACCGCTGTGTCATTCAGCTTTGCTCCGCCCTCAGAAATCAGCCGTTTGGCATCTTTGCCTGATTTTGACAGGCCGGTTTTAACAAAAAGCTGCACAATGCTGATGCCATCGCCAATATCGGATGCGGGCAGGGTTATGGTTGGTAATTCAGCCCCAACGCCGCCTTTTTCAAACACTTCGCGCGCGGTTGCTTTTGCCGCCCTTGCTGCATTTGCGCCGTGGGCCAATTCGGTCACGGCATCTGCCAGCACAATCTTGGCATCATTGATGTCAGACCCTTCAAGCGCGCCAAACCGATCACATTCCTCCACCGAAATTTCGGTAAACAATTTCATGAATTTGCCAACATCTGCATCATCGGTGTTGCGCCAAAATTGCCAAAACTCATACGGGCTCATCTGGTCGGCATTCAGCCAGACCGCACCATTAACCGATTTGCCCATTTTTGAGCCATCAGATTTGGTGATCAAAGGTGCCGTAAACCCGTAAACCGATTTCTTGTTAATACGGCGCGTAAGGTCAACACCATTAACAATATTGCCCCATTGGTCCGATCCGCCAAGCTGCAATGTGCAGTCATAGCGGTTGTTTAATTCCATGTAATCATAGGCTTGCAGCAACATATAGTTGAATTCAAGGAAAGTAAGCGGTTGTTCGCGGTCAAGCCGCAGCTTTACGGAATCAAACGACAACATACGATTGATAGTGAAATGCGGGCCATAATCACGCAAAAAATCAATATAATTCAGATGGTCCAGCCAATCAGCATTATTGGCAAGAAT
>CAZCDC010000103.1:0-7340 GCA_964497195.1 uncultured Rhodobacterales bacterium
CCATTGCTTAGGTATCGAATTGGAATCTCAAAAGAAGCGGGTATATTTCTGGATGCACTCAAGAAACTTGTGCGTGAGCAGGTTATCTTTAGTCCAGAAGTCCAGCATCTGGAATTCAAGGGGCAACAAATGGTTGTTGCTGTTTTCGAAGTGCTTGCTTCGGAGCCAAAGTCATTTTTGCCACGTGATCAATATTTAGCCTATAAAAACAGTGATCGTGAACTTCGGGTAATATGTGATTTTGTGGCCGGCATGACAGATAGTTTTCTTCTAAAAACCTACGAGCGACTATTCAGTCCGCGGTTTGGCTCGGTTTTTGATAAACTATGAATGACAGTCATTATAAGATCAAATTATCTGACGCCATAGAGAATTAAAACACTCCAAACCAAAACGGGCCGCCCAATGGCAGCCCGTTAAAATCAATAATTCGCGTTAATTAAGTGTTAATCGAATCTTTTAGTGCTTTGGCGATGGTCACTTTGGCCACGCGGTCAGCGTCTTTGTGCATTTGCTCGCCGGTGGCAGGATTGCGCACCATGCGGTCAGGACGATCACGGCATGAGAATTTGCCAAGGCCTGGCAATGTCACAGCACCACCGCCGGAAACTTCGGCAGTTACAATTTTGCTAATTGCTTCGAGTGCTGCATTGGCGCCAGCTTTGTCGCTGCCCAATTCATCGGCAAGTGCTGAAACAAGTGCGGCTTTGGTCATAGGTTTTTGTGTCATGTTTTTTATCCCTAGTTGGTTTACGTTTCTTAATATGTTCGGCTTTACCCGTTTCCGAGACAGACTAAATCCGGTTTATGGATTAAACTCAATCACTGAATGCTAAATCCTGTGGATTTTATATGCATAATGCACATAAACCAGCAAAGACTTGCCGAAAATGGGTGAATTTACAGAAATGCAGTCTCCTCAAAGCTGCGTAGCTTGCGCGAATGCAACCGCTCCAGTGGCATGGAGCGCAGGCTTTCCATGGCTTTTATGCCAATTTGCAAATGTTGTGCCACTTGGGTTTTGTAAAATTCAGTGGCCATGCCGGGCAATTTCAGCTCTCCGTGCAGGGGTTTGTCGGACACACAAAGCAGCGTTCCGTAAGGCACCCGAAACCGGAAACCATTGGCCGCAATTGTGGCGCTTTCCATATCCAGCGCAATAGCACGCGATTGGCTTAGGCGAAAAACCGGGCCGGATTGGTCTCGCAATTCCCAGTTTCGGTTGTCGATTGTGGCAACAGTGCCGGTCCGCATAATCTTTTTCAGCTCATAGCCCGAAAAATTGGTCACCTCGGCTACCGCTTCTTCCAGCGCCACCTGAACCTCAGCCAAGGCAGGGATCGGCACCCATGTCGGCAGATCATCATCCAGCACCTTGTCTTCGCGCATATAGGCATGGGCCAACACATAATCACCAAGGTTTTGCGAATTGCGCAAACCGGCGCAATGGCCCAGCATCAGCCAGACATGCGGGCGCAAAACCGCCACATGATCGGTTATGGTTTTGGCATTGCTTGGCCCAACGCCGATATTAACCATGGTAACGCCCGAACCATCGAGGCGGGTTAAATGATAAGTCGGCATTTGCGGAATGCGGCCAGCCGGTTCGCCCGTAACTGCGTCAACCGTGGTGATCATGTTGCCTGGCTCGACCAATGAATGGTAGCCAGATGCAGGGTCATTGATTTGCTTCAGCGCAAAATCACGGAACTCATCCATATAAAACTGGTAATTGGTAAACAGCACATGGTTTTGAAAATGTGCCGGGCTGGTGGCAGTATAATGCGATAGCCGCGCCAGCGAATAATCGACGCGCTGTGCTGTGAATGGTCCCAAAGGCAGCGCGCCGTTTGCGTCGCGCCCTGCGGTGCCATTAACAATTTTATCATCGGTGCAATCCAGATCGGGCACATCAAACAAATCGCGCAAGGGCCGGTCAAGATGATCCTCGATTGACCCCTCAATATGCGCGCCTTCCTTCATGGCAAAATGCACAGGAATAGGTATGTCGGAAACTCCGATTTCAACAGGGACATTATGGTTGCTTAGCAGCAGCCCAATTTGTTCAGTCAGATATCCCTCAAACAGGTCGGGCCGCGTGATGTTGATCACAAATGTCCCCGGCTCTGCGACATGGCCAAACGATAGCCGCGTGTCGACTTTGGTATGGGTTGTGGTGGTAATGGAGACCTGCGGATAAAACGCGCGGTAACGCCCCTGAGGTGGCTCGCCGTCCATAACTGCCTCGAAATGCGCCCGCAGGAAATGCGCTGACTGGTTATAAAGCGCCTGAAGCGCGGCAACCGCTTTGCCCGCATCCGTATAGGTCTGGGCTTGTAACGGTTCTGGTGTGATCAGCGGCAGGTTTTCGTTGGTCATATTTTTAATCATTTTGTACCCTCCACAAAAAGCGCGGTAATTTCAAATTTTGTCACGTCAATCAGGCCTTTGTCGGATATTCTCAATTCAGGAATAACCACCAGCCCTAACAGGGAATGTTGCATATAGGCATTGTTCAATGTGCAGCCACAGTGCGCCATTGCCGCTACCATCTGGTCGGCGGCTGCCGCTACCTCAACCGCAGGCGCATCCGACATCAACCCGCCAATCGGCAGCTTGACAAGGGCCAGTTGCTTGCCTTCCGAGAAAACGCAAACCCCGCCTTGCACGTCTTGTATGCAATTCGCCGCCAGTGCCATGTCGTCTTTGTTGGTGCCAATCACAATCATATGGTGGCTGTCATGCGCCACACTAGAGGCCATCGCAAAAGGTTTATCATAGCCAAACCCAGACACAAAAGCATTGATGACCCCGCCGGTGGCGCGATGCCGTTCCACCAGTGCAATCTGGCAAACATCCTGTGCTAGGTCTCCAACCACCAAGCCGTTCTCAACAGGTAAATCAGCGGTCAATGCTTTGGTTGGCGCTTGGTTTTCCACCACGCCAATTACGCGCGCAGTCACAGAATTTCGCCCCTCAGGCGCAGCAATGTCAAAATCTGCGCCCACAAGATCACGTTGCATATTGATAGAGTTCCGCGCCGCGTCCGGCCAGTGATATTCGGGCTTGTCACACAGAATTTTGCCATCTTTTGCAATCACTTTTCCACGCGCAATAACCACTTCAATCGGCAGTTCCGTCAGGTCGGATGTTAAAATAACATCGCCGCGCCGCCCCGGTGCAATCGACCCCATTTCGCGTTCCAGCCCGAAATGCGTCGCGGTATTGATGGTTGCCATTTGCAGCGCCACCAGCGGATCACAGCCACACGCGATTGCGTGGCGCACAACGCGGTTCATGTGGCCATCATTGACCAAAGTGCCCGAATGGCTGTCATCGGTGCAAAGAATAAAATTGCGCGAATCCAGCCCTTTTTCGGTAATCGCGGTAATCTGTGTTTCCACATCATACCAAGCCGAGCCAAGCCGCAGCATCGCCCGCATCCCCTGACGCACCCGCATAATCGCATCCGCCTCACACGTCCCTTCATGATCATCCGCAGGGCCACCAGCGGCATAGGCATGAAATCCCGTCAAATCAGGGCTGGCATAATGGCCACCCACGGTTTTGCCCGCATCCTGCGTGGCTTTGATAATCGCCAGCATTTTTGGGTCTGCATTCATCACACCGGGGAAATTCATCATCTCGCCAAGGCCGATAATGTTGGGCCATGTCATGGCCTCAACCACATCCTCGGGCGATATTTCATGGCCGGTGGTTTCCAGCCCGGGGGCTGAGGGCGCACAGCTTGGCATTTGCACATATACATTAATCGGCTGGATCAGCGCCTCGTCATGCATATGGCGAACGCCGGCCAGCCCCATCACATTGGCAATTTCATGCGGGTCCACAAACATCGACGTAGTGCCATGCGGAATAACCGCGCGCGAAAATTCGGTTACCGTCAGCATACCGCTTTCGATATGCATATGCCCGTCGACAAGCCCCGGAATGGCAAACCGCCCCTTGGCATCAATTACTTGCGTTTCCGGCCCGATCAGGCTGGCCATATCAGGCCCGCAATAGGCAAAGCGCCCGTCTTTTATGGCGATGGTTGTATCTGGTAAAACCTCGCGAGAATGAACATTCACCCAGCGCGCATTGGTAATTACCATGTCTGCTGTTGCGCGCCCTGCTGCAACGGCGATTAAATTCGGGGCGCATTCCGCCCATGTTTTCATTTTGTTATCTGTCATGGGCTAATCTGGCATACCTGCCAGATCGCATTCAAGCGAATTTTTGACCATTCGAAAAAACATCACAAAGCATGGATTCCAGCGCCGCCTGATCATCACGCGTAAACGCATTCACCTGATTACTATCAATATCCAGCACCCCCAACAACGCGCCCTCGCTATCAAAAACCGGCAATACAATTTCTGATCGAGTCGTGCTGGCACAAGCAATATGCCCCTCAAACATTTCAACATCCGCCACCAGTTGCGTGGCCCGCAAACGCGCCGCCGCCCCACAAACCCCGCGCGCAAACGCAATGGTCAAACACCCGTGCCCGCCCTGATAAGGCCCGATTTTAAGAACCTCACCACCGATGTTGCGATAAAACCCAACCCAGTCAAACCGCACGTCATCGTGAAAAAGTTCACAGGCAATGGTAGCCATTTTGGCAATCACATCACCCTCGCCCGCACAAATAGCCCGAATATTCCTCAAAGACTCGTCCATAACCCCTCCAATTTCTTTGTTTCATAAATACTCTAGGGGGGAATTGCGAAGCAAGGGGGGATGAAATCCCCCGCTCAAACCAAAAAGCCCGGGCGAATGGTCCGCCCGGGCAAGGTGTCAACCGGCTGTCAAAACCGGCAGATGGGGTTATCTATTGGTAAATTCAGGATAGGCTTCCATGCCCAGCTCCGACATATCCAGCCCGGTTATCTCAGCCTCTTTGCTAACGCGGATACCCACCGTAGCTTTCAAGATCATCCAGACAATATAGGAAACCACAAAGACAAACACGCCCACGATCACAATCGACAAAAGCTGCCCCTTAAGGGTGGCATCAGGGTTGGTAAACAACACCGCCATGGTGCCCCAGATACCGGCAAACAGATGCACCGGAATGGCCCCGACCACATCGTCTATTTTCAGCTTGTCGAGCAGCGGCACGGCAAATACCACAATAATACCGCCCATGGCACCAATCAGGGTTGCCTGTCCCAATGTCGGGGTTAGCGGCTCTGCGGTGATCGCCACAAGCCCAGCCAGCGCGCCGTTCAGAATCATGGTCAGATCCGGCTTTTTATACAAAAGCTGGGTCAAAACCAGAGCTGCCAGCGCGCCGCCCATCGCCGCCGTGTTGGTATTTGCGAAAATCCGGCTGATGTCTGTAACATCCCCCAATGTGCCCATCGCCAATTGCGAACCGCCGTTAAAGCCAAACCAGCCCATCCACAAAATAAACGTGCCAAGCGTTGCCAATGGCAGGTTGGAGCCATGAAACGGCACAACCTTGCCATTTTTGCCATAACGCCCCGTGCGGGCACCAAGCACCAGCGCGCCGGCCAATGCAGCCCAGCCGCCTACCGAATGCACCACGGTCGAACCGGCAAAATCAAGAAAACCAAGCTGGCTGTCCAGAAAACCGCCGCCCCATTTCCAACTGGCTTGAATCGGATAGATCAGGCCGGTCAGAATAATCACAAATATCAAAAACGGCCATAATTTAATGCGTTCGGCCAAGGCTCCCGACACGATCGAGGCAGTTGCTGCGGCAAACATCAACTGAAAGAAAAAATCAGAGCCGGTCGAGGCATAAGCAAGATCATCCACCGTATCAGCCCCCGCGCCAACAACCTCCATGACCGCCACACCAAAGGCGCCGATATAACCGCCGGTTTCATCTGTGCCAAAGCTCCAGTTGCCCAGCGGATACATCAGATTATAGCCCAGCAAATAATAAACGATCCCCGCCAGCGAAAACAACGCCATGTTTTTGGTTAGCTGCATGGTGACGTTCTTTGAGCGCACCAGCCCGGCTTCGAGCATGGTAAACCCCGCCGCCATCCAGAAAACCAAAAAGCCGCCGATTAAAAACAGCAGCGAGTTAAAGATAAACTGGGAATGAATTGCGGCCTCTTGCGAAGCAGCTTCCTGCGCCAGTGCGGGGGCCGCGATGGCACTTGCCATAATCCCTGTGGTGATAATTTTTGTAAACGTGGTCATTTTTATGTCTCTCGTAAGTTTGATTTTGGGGTGATGCGCTTAAAGCGCTTCGTCGCCGGTTTCGCCGGTGCGCACCCGCAGGGCGGTTTCCACATCCAGCGTGAATACTTTGCCGTCGCCAATGGAGCCGGTTTTGGCAGCGGCAGCCAAGGTTTCGACCACCTGTTCGGCCAGATCATCAGCCACCACCATTTCCAGTTTGATTTTCGGGATGAAATTCACCACATATTCAGCGCCGCGATAAATTTCTGTGTGGCCGGATTGGCGGCCATAACCCTTGATTTCCGAGACCATAAGCCCCTGAACCCCGATGCCGGTCAGCGCCTCGCGCACCTCCTCCAGCTTGAAAGGTTTGATTGCTGCGATAATTAATTTCATAATGTCCCCGTGATTTGCGATAACTGAGGTCAGGTTTTGCGATTAATCGCAGGTATAGCCAGTGCAATGCAGCAAAAAAGGCCAGCATGTCGCAGGGGTGTGGTTAAAATTTATACAAATAATAGATTATGTGTAAATATTAGGCATGGTTCGAATCATTACACCAGAAAATTGCCTCTCTACATTTGTGGGAGGATTCGTTATCCCTAAGAAAAACAACAAAGCAGGCATCGGCCAATGGCCAAAAAAACACCCCCCTTGCGCGGAGAGCGGCGCACGCGCGCAACCCCCGCCAAGAAAAAACCCGTAAAGCGTAAGCCAGCGGCCAAAGCCCGTGTGACCAAACGCAAGGTTACAAAACGTAAAAAGCCCATCGCAAAACGCGGGTTTCTGTCACGCATGTTTCGCTGGATTTCCCGTACATTTTTTCGGGTTATTTGGTGGGTTGGCATTCGCTCCACAATCGTTGGCAGTTTGGTTCTGGCAGGCTGGGTCGGGTTTTATTACGTGCAATTGCCCCCGATGGAAAAACAACTGGACGGCCGCGCGCGCGGTTCTGTGCAGCTCATGGACCGTTACGGCGAGATATTCGCGTGGCGCGGTGAACAATTTGACGGGTCTTTGCGGTCTCAATCCATCAGCCCGCATTTGCGAAACGCGGTGATCGCCATCGAGGATAAACGCTTCTTCTCCCATTTTGGCATTTCCCCGCGCGGCGTCGCCAGCGCGGTGCGCATTAACCTGCGCGAAGGCCGTGGGCCATTGCAGGGCCATGGCGGGTC
>CAZCDC010000104.1:0-5245 GCA_964497195.1 uncultured Rhodobacterales bacterium
AAAAAAAGCCCCGTCTTTCAACAGGGCCTTTTTCTAATTTTATAGCATCAAACCTTACAGCCCGAGTTGCTCGCTTAAGGTCTTAAGATCATTCACCTGTTTGGCTGCGGCCACAACAGCTTCGTCATGGGCTGCTTCCAGAGCCTCCTCGGCTTGTGCCAAAGATGCCGCCATCATTTCCGATGTTACGTCTGCCTTAAGCACCGCTTGTTCGGCCAATACGCTTGCGCCCTCGGCCGATACTTCGGCAAAGCCGCCGGTTACAAGATATTCGGACACATCAGACCCTGCCGTCACGGTGATAAAACCGGGGCGCAGCGTTGTCATGAACGGAGCATGATTGGGCATCGCCACGAGATCACCCTCAGAACCCGGAATAGAAACCGAATCGACAGTCGCCGAAACCAGCTTGGCCTCGGGCGATACCAGATCAAATTGCATTGTGTCAGCCATTATAGCCCCCTATGCAGCCGCTGCGGCTAGTTTTTCAGCCTTGGCAATCACGTCTTTGATGCCGCCAACCATGTAAAATGCTGCCTCGGGCAGGTGGTCAAATTCACCCGCCACAACCCGCTTAAAGCTGTCAATGGTTTCGTCCAGTGGCACCTGAATGCCGTCCGAACCGGTAAACACTTTTGCAACATCAAAAGGCTGCGACAAGAACCGCTGGATTTTACGCGCGCGGGTCACGGTCAGTTTGTCTTCCTCAGACAGCTCGTCCATGCCCAGAATGGCGATAATATCTTGCAGTGATTTATAGCGTTGCAAAATGCCCTGAACGTCACGCGCCACGCCGTAATGCTCCTCGCCCACAACAAGCGGGTCAAGAATACGCGAGGTTGACGCCAGCGGATCCACCGCCGGATAAATACCCAGCTCGGAGATCGCACGGTCAAGCACGGTGGTTGCATCAAGATGCGCAAATGATGTCGCTGGCGCGGGGTCGGTAAGGTCATCCGCAGGCACATAAATCGCCTGAACCGAAGTGATTGAGCCAGCTTTGGTTGAGGTAATGCGTTCTTGCATTGCGCCCATGTCGGTGGCCAATGTTGGCTGATAACCCACCGCAGAAGGAATACGGCCCAACAGGGCTGATACTTCGGAACCGGCTTGGGTAAAGCGGAAGATGTTATCAACAAAGAACAACACGTCAGAGCCGGATTCGTCGCGGAATTGCTCGGCCAAGGTCAGACCCGAAAGCGCCACACGCATACGCGCACCCGGAGGTTCATTCATTTGGCCATAAACCAGCGCAATTTTTGATTCTTCAAGGTTGTCAGGAACAATAACACCGGATTCGATCATCTCGTGATACAGGTCATTGCCTTCGCGTGTGCGTTCACCAACGCCCGCAAACACCGAAACACCCGAATGCACTTTGGCGATGTTGTTGATCAATTCCATAATCAGCACGGTTTTGCCAACACCCGCACCACCAAACAGACCAATTTTGCCGCCTTTGGTATAGGGGGCCAACAGGTCAACAACCTTAATGCCGGTTACCAGAATTTCGGATTCGGTTGATTGCTCGGAAAATGCCGGTGCTTCGCCGTGAATAGAGCGGCGTTCTTTGGTATTGACCGGGCCTTTTTCGTCAATCGGCTCACCGATTACGTTCATGATACGGCCAAGCGTGGCCGTGCCAACCGGAACCATGATGGTGCTGCCAGTGCCGGTAACTTTTGCGCCGCGCACCATGCCCTCGGTTGCGTCCATTGCCACGGTCCGCACCGTGTTTTCGCCGAGATGCTGCG
Source organism: uncultured Rhodobacterales bacterium (assembly GCA_964497195.1). GTDB lineage: Bacteria > Pseudomonadota > Alphaproteobacteria > Rhodobacterales > Rhodobacteraceae > UBA3077. The sequence continues at coordinate 1,755 of CAZCDC010000104.1, forward strand.
CAACCTCCAGCACAACAAGATTGCCGTTATTGTCTGTTTCCAGAGCGTCAAGGATGGCGGGTAGTTGGCCCTCGAACTGAACGTCGACAACCGCGCCAATCACTTGTGTAATTTTGCCTATAGCTTTTTTAGCCATGTCATTTCTCCTACTGCAGCGCTTCAGCGCCCGAGATAATCTCGATCAATTCATTTGTAATCGCGGCTTGGCGCGAACGGTTATATTGGATGGTCAGCTTGTCGATCATGTCGCCCGCATTGCGCGTGGCGTTATCCATTGCCGACATCCGCGCGCCCTGTTCAGACGCGCCATTTTCAAGCAAAGCCGTGAAAATCTGGGTTGCCACCGAACGGGGCAGCAAATCCGCCAGAATTCCTTCTTCGTCAGGCTCGTATTCATACGAAACCGCTACGGTCTCGGATGATTCCGATGTTTCGAATTTTGCCGGAATAAGCTGCTGGATCGTCGGAATTTGCTCCGCAACATTTTTGAAACGACTATAGAAAATCGTCGCAACATCAAATTCGCTGGCGTCAAACCGTGCCAAAACGTCTTTTGCAACATCAGCCGCGTGGCTATAACCAAGGCGTTTGACCTCAGACATATCCACATGGTCGATCATCAGATCACCAAAATCGCGTTTGAGCTGATCACGGCCTTTTTTGCCAACCGTCACTATTTTGATGGTTTTGCCAGCGGATTTTAGCTTAGCAATATGCGCCCGCGTCAGTTTGGCAATGCTGGAGTTGAACCCCCCGCAAAGCCCGCGTTCAGACGTGGCGACAATCAGCAAATGCACAGTATCAGCGCCCGAACCGCGCAACAAGCGCGGCGCGTTTTCAGAACCAACGGAACCTTGGGCAAGATTACCCAAAACCGCATTCATACGCTCAGCATAAGGCCGTGCGCTTTCGGCCGATTCCTGCGCGCGGCGTAGTTTTGCTGCGGCAACCATCTGCATGGCCTTGGTGATCTTCCGAGTGTTTTTAACACTCTGGATCCTCGTCTTTAGGTCTTTGAGGTTCGGCATTGCCGGACTCCTTTCCCTTTAGGCCAAAATTACGCGAAATCTTTCGAAAACGCTTCGATTGCAGCTTTAACGCTGTCTTCCAGCTCGCCTTTAACCTTGCGGTCATTGTCGGAGATGTCTTTCAGAAGATCAGCGTTTTTGGCGCGCAGATGGGTCAGCAAGCCTTGCTCAAAACGGCCCACATCAGCAACATCGATCTTGTCGAGGAAACCTTTGGTGCCCGCATAAATCACCATAACCTGTTCGGCATTGGTAAGCGGCGAATACTGTGCCTGTTTCAACAATTCTGTCAAACGCGCACCACGGGCAAGCAAGGCCTGTGTAGAGGCATCAAGATCAGAACCAAACTGTGCAAACGCCGCCATCTCGCGGTATTGCGCCAATTCCAGCTTCATCGAGCCAGAAACCGAGGACATCGCCTTGGTTTGGGCTGAGGAACCAACCCGCGACACCGACAGGCCAGTGTTCACCGCAGGGCGAATACCGGCATTGAACAATTCGGTTTCAAGGAAAATCTGGCCATCGGTGATCGAAATCACGTTGGTCGGAATAAACGCCGAAACGTCGCCGCCTTGGGTTTCGATAATCGGCAAGGCGGTCAAAGAACCGGAGCCATAATCAGCATTCAATTTTGACGAACGCTCCAACAGGCGCGAGTGCAGATAGAAAACATCGCCCGGGTAAGCTTCGCGTCCGGGTGGACGGCGTAGCAGCAAGGACATCTGGCGATACGCAACAGCCTGTTTGGACAGATCATCATAAATGATCAGCGCATGGCGGCCATTGTCGCGGAAATGTTCCGCCATTGCGGTGGCGCAATACGGTGCCAAAAACTGCAACGGTGCAGGGTCAGAAGCGGTTGCGGCTACCACAATGGAATATTCCATCGCGCCGTTTTCTTCCAGCTTGCGCACCAATTGGGCCACGGTTGAGCGTTTTTGGCCAATCGCCACATAAACACAATACAGCTTTTTATATTCGTCATCACCAGCCGCATCATTATAGGCTTTTTGGTTCAGCACAGCATCAAGCGCCACAGCCGATTTGCCGGTTTGACGGTCACCAATGATCAATTCGCGCTGGCCACGGCCAATCGGAATCAACGCATCAACAGATTTAAGGCCAGTTGCCATGGGTTCATGCACCGATTTACGCGGGATAATACCGGGGGCTTTAACATCAGCAATTGAGCGTTTCTTGGTTTTGATCGGGCCTTTGCCATCAATCGGATTGCCAAGACCATCCACAACACGGCCCAGCAATTCGTCGCCAACGGGAACATCCACAATAGAGTTGGTGCGTTTAACAACGTCCCCCTCTTTGATGTCGCGATCCGACCCGAAAATAACGATACCGACATTATCCGTTTCAAGGTTCAGGGCCATGCCACGGATACCGCCGGGGAATTCAACCATTTCACCAGCCTGAACATTGTCCAGACCATATACACGGGCGATACCGTCACCTACTGACAACACATTTCCGACTTCGGCGACTTCAGCCTCAGCACCAAAATTTTTAATCTGGTCCTTGAGAATCGCAGAGATTTCCGCGGCTTGGATGCTCATTATCCGACCTCTTTCATTGCATTTTGAAGATTGTTGAGTTTGGAGCGAAGGGAGCTGTCGACCATGACCGACCCCACCTTCACTATAAGACCACCGATGAGGCTTTCATCCACGGTCACATTCACTTTGACAGTTTTGCCAATAGATTTTTTCAGCGCCGCAGCCAGCGCCTTGCTTTGGGTTTCCGTCAGCTTTTTGGCTGATTGGACCTCGGCGGTTATTTCGCCACGTTCATCCGCCGCCAGCGCTTTGACCTGTGAGACCATATCGCCAAGCTCGGGCAGACGGCGGTTGGCGGCCATCAGCGCAACAGTGTTGGAAACGATTGATCCCAAACCCAGCTTTTTGGTGATAGCGGCCAGCACCGCGCCTTGATCATCGCGCGAAATAATTGGCGAAGCCATGACGGATTGAAGATCGGCGCTATCGTTCAGCGCGTTTTGCAGCTGGTCAAGATCGGCTTCAACAGCGGCGATATTCCCCGCGTCTTTGGCAATCTCGAAAAGCGCGGTCGCATAACGGCCAGCGGCCCCTGCGGTTAATGTAGCTGATGCAGACACGAACACCTCTTTGTTTAAAATTGCAACACCGACTAGCGGCGCAGCAAAACCTGTCGGAAATTGTTTGGTAACATTTCCGTTGAAATCGCGCGGTGATAACAGAGGAAATTGCGTGTGGCAAGTCGGGGGTATAATCTTGTAGTTCCGGTGGTTATCCATAAAAAACAAACAGTTATGCCTCAAAATCACCAAAGTGCGACGCTTTGGACCCGCATTTTTTGATTTTTTTGCTAGGCGACGGTGGTGAATCTATCAAAGTAACGACAAATTGGCGAAATGAACCCCGCCCGGGGGGCTATAAAATCACAGCCCTGCGAATCCCGTAGGGTGCGTGG